>JASHUG010000175.1 GCA_030040155.1 Streptosporangiaceae bacterium
ATCATCGCCCTGCTGATCGTGGTGGACTCCCGCACGTGGCGCATGGCGCGGAGCTGGATCACGATCGCCCACGAGGGCGGCCACGCGCTGATCTCCGTGCTGGGCGGCCGGCGGCTGGGCGGGATCCGCTTGCATTCGGACACCTCAGGCGTGACTTATTCGCAGGGCAGGCGGACTGGTCCGGCCGTGGTGCTCACGTCGATGGCGGGCTACGTCACTCCCTCGCTGCTCGGCGCAGGTGCGGCCTGGCTGCTGGCTGCCCACCATGTGACCGCGATGCTGTGGGTGCTGGTGGCGCTGCTCGCCGCGACCCACCTGGCGATCCGCAACGCCTTCGGCGTCCTGGCTGTGCTCGTCACTGTCGGCGCGGTCCTCGCAGTGAGCTGGCTGGCGACCTCTGCAATCCAGGCGGCGTTCGGCTACACCGCTGCATGGTTCCTGCTCCTCGGCGGGGTTCGCGCAGTGGTCGAGCTGCAGAGTCAGCGTCTCCGGCGCCGCCGCCGTGGCCAGGTGAGCAGGTCGGATGCCGACCAGCTTGGCCGACTCACCGGAGTGCCCGGCGGCGCCTGGGTCGCCGTTTTCGCTTTCGTCTGCGTCGCCGCGCTGGTACTCGGTACGCGCCTGCTGGTTCCTGGCCCGCTGCGCCTGCCGCACCTTGGCGGCTAGCGGATCGCCGGAACTATGGCACTCGTCGTGCCGGGCAGTTCGCTGGAGGTGCCTCGCGCCGGCGCTTGAGTGCTACTGGGGGCGCCGCATCCTGCGCGACGAACTCGGCATCGATCCTGGGATGCCCCTCCGTCGTCTCCACGAGCAGATGCGCGGCGGGCGCGTGTCAGGGCCGCTGGGCGTACTCGATCGAATCAAATGGCCAGTCACGTTCCACCCACGCGAGGACCGCATCGTGGAGCACTGGGTCGAGCGCGGCGCAGTCCGCGCGAACCCAGGATTGGACGGATGCGCGCCGTCGGCCCTCGGGGCCGCCGCCAGGCTCATGGCCCCTGGCGGGGTAGATGTACACGCAGCCGATAACGTCCTCGGTGCCGGAGCTGAGCACGGTGTAGGTGAACCCGCGGCGCTCGGCGAAGTCCTGTGCGTGCCGCTCGAGATCGCGGAGATTATCGTTCAGGGACATCTCGTGCGGCCAGCTGCCATCAGGGAACCCAGGTGTCCCCCGGATGTGGTCAATGCTGGCCGTCCAGGCCGCGTAATCGGCCTCGTTGTGCTGCGGCCCGAGCGGGGCCAGCCGGAATTCCCCTGCTATGAGCCCATCGGGTACTGCGAAGTCTTCCGGAACGAACAGCTGATCTTTCACCCGGCGATGTTAACCCGCCTGCGGCGGCAGAGACTCCGAATAAGCGGCCGCGTGGCGATCCGTCCGCAGCATGATCTGGCTGGCCTTTTGCCGCGGGCACCAGGACGGGCCTGCAGCCGTCGTCGGATGTTAGCGCGCCCTTCACCGGGCCGTCGCCTCGACCTGCTAGCCAAACCAAAGGCGTTTGGCGACCGACCGCGCCTTTACCGGAGGGGATTATGCGGATCAGGAAACTGCAAGCATTGGTGGCAGCGGCGGGCGCGGCGGCCCTGCTCGGCGGCACCGCTCCGCTGGCGGCTGCGGTCGCCACGCACAGCGGCGCCGGTCAGTCGCGGTATCGCGGCCAGATCAGGCATGTGCTGCTGCTGTCCGTGGACGGGATGCACCAGCAGGACCTCGTGTGGTATGTGAGGCACTATCCCCGCTCGACGCTGGCAGACCTGGTCCGCCACGGCATCGAGTACAGCGATGCCCTGACCACGGTCCCGTCGGACTCGTTCCCGGCAACGGTCGGCCTGATGACGGGCGGTGACCCGGGCGTCACCGGCTTTTACTACGACGACACCTATAACTACGACGTGTTCCCGGCGGGGACAACGAAATGCGTGGGGCGTCCCCCAGGCGGCCAGGTCACCTATGACAACACCATCGATGTCAATCCCAACCGGCTCGATGCTGGCCAAGGCCTGAAGGGCCTCCCGGGCAGCATCTTGCAGATGACCTCCAACCTGCGCAGCGTGATCAACCCGGCCAGCCTGCCGGTCAGCGCGGCGACCTGCCAGCCGATCTACCCGAACCAGTACCTCAAGGTAAACACGATTTTCAACGTCGTCCGGAATGCCGGGCTCGGGACTGCCTGGTCCGACAAGCATCCGTCCTACCTGGTGCTGTCCGGGCCGTCGGGCAACGGCGTCGAGGATTTCTTCACCCCTGAGATCGACAGCCAGGCCAACGGCTATCCGGCCGGCGTTGACTGGGATGCCGACGTCGCCGCGACCATGAAGTTTGACAGTTACCGGGTTCAGGCGGTCCTGAACGAGATCGACGGCTATAACCACAGCCGGACCAGGCACGTTGGCGTGCCGGGCCTGTTCGGCATGAACTTCCAGACTGTCACCACGGCCGAGCAGCTGCCCAGTTCGGACGGCCTGACGGGCGGATACCTCCCCGGCGGGAAAGTGCCAGGTCCGCTGCTGCTCCGCGCTTTCAACTACGTCAACACCGAAATCGGCGCGATGGTCGCCCAGATCAAGGCACAGGGGCTGGCGAACAGCACGGCCATTATCATCACGGCCAAGCAGGGCCAGTCCCCGACGAATCCGAACGACTTTAAGCGCGTCAACGATGCCACGATTGTCGCGGGGGTCGACGCAGCCTGGTCCAAGGCGCACCCGCATGCCGCCCCGCTGGTGGCATACACCAGCGACGACGACGTCATGCTGTGGTGGCTGAGCAACCGCTCGCAGGCGGCCGCGAACTTCGTCAGGCACTATCTCCTGAGCCACACTGCCGTCGCCTACAACATCCACGGCAAGCGGCTGACGGTCCGGGCCTCGGGCCTGGCCAAGGTGTACGCCGGAGCCGCGTCGGCTGCTTACTTCGGCGTACCGAACAGTGACCCCCGGCACCCCGTCATCTTCGGGATCGTGCAGCACGGCGTGATCTACGCGGACGCGCCCGACATCGCTCAGCATGGCGGCGCCGATTTCCAGGACCTCAGCATCCCGATCCTGGTGATCCTGCCCGGCCTGCGCCACGGCACGACCGACAGTGCCCAAGTGAAGATCATCCAGATTGCTCCGACGATCCTGGCGCTTCTCGGGCTTAACCCCAGCGATCTGCAGGCCGTGCGGATCGAGCGCACGCAGGTGCTGCCCGGGCTGTCCATCCGCCGGACCCGGTAGCCGCGCCAGAAACCCGGCTGGAGTGCGGGGCCCGGCAGCGAGCCGGGCCCCGATCGCGGTTCCGCTCGAGTTCGGAGGAGGCTCAGGTGAACCTGAAGGTGTTGAGCGTGGTGGGCCCGACGCCCGGCGTCAAGCCGGCATGTACCTCTCGAACCAGCTGACGATCCGGGTGAGGTAATCGGTGGCGGCAGGGAACCGTCTGACGCCATGTCCCTCGCCTGGGTAGATCACCAGTTCCGAGTCGACGCCGTGACCTACCAGCGCTTGGTAGAACTCCCTGGCCTGGCCGGCAGGCGTGCACCGGTCTTTTGCTCCCGCTGTGAGCAAGGTCGGCGTCCTGGCCTTGCTAGCGTGCATCACCGGACTGCGCGTGTAGACCTGGTTGCCGCTGTCCTCCGGGTTGGCGTCGTCCAGGAACCACAATCCCCAGCGCGGGATGTTCGTAGTGAACGTGAAGCTATACCACTCGGTCACGGGCGAGCCTGCCACGGCGGCCTTGAATCTCTGGTCCTGCGTGACGAGCCAGGCGGACATGAACCCGCCGTAGCTCACGCCCATGGTGCCGACCCGCGCCGGATCGGCGATCCCGCGCTTGATCATCGCGTCTATTCCGGACAGGTAATCGTGGGTATCCGCCCCGCCCATGTCGCCTACGACTGCGGCAGCGAACTCCTGGCCTCGTCCAGAACTGCCGCGCGGATTGGGGAGCAGGACCGCATAGCCGCGGGAGACTAGCAGTGGCACCGCGTAGTCGTGCATGCCCCAGCTTCGCTGGTAGGCCCCGACCGGTCCCCCGTGGACGTGCAAGACCAGCGGGAATGGTCTCGTCCCTGGAGGCGCGCACAGGATTCCCTCGATCAGCGTCCCGTCGGGCGCGCTCCAGCTGACGCTTGCCGCCGAGCCCGCGACCGATCGAATGTAGTCCGTGCCGGCGTGCGCCAGGGACACGAGCACCTCATCGATGCCGTTGCCGACGATCGCGATCTCCTGCGGGAGGTCGTAGTCCTCGCGGATTACCACGAGCCGGCCGGCGGAGGTGAAGGCTCCCGCTGGGTAGAACGAGCTGGCCCAGGAGTGCGCGGATGCGATGAGTTCTTTGCCCGTCAGCGATTCCGGGAGGGGCCCTTCGCCCGTATCTATGACCCCGGCCACGCTGTCCAGGTGGCGCTGGCCGACGTACCCGAGCTGCGTCTGGTCGATCCACTGAACTGCAGTGACATCCGTGCCGGCGGTGTCAACGGCGCACCTGGTGCCGGCCTCCAGGTCCAGGACGATCAGGTCGCCAGCGACGATCCACCGGTCGCTGCAAACGGCCTGGACAACCGCGGCTTTCTTGCCGTCGGACGTTCCGGAAGGCAGCCCCAACTGGACATCACTGCGGAGCAGTTCGGTCACCTCACGCGTCGAGACGTCCAGCAGACTCAGGACCGCGGAGTACCAGTCATCTTCGCCGGGCTTGTCGCTTGTGATCGCCAGTACATGTTCGGGACCGCACCAGGCCGCCTCCCAGACGTTGAGCCGGTCGGGCGAGACCATGACGAGTTCGCCAGAGGCCGGGGTATAGGTCCAAAGGCTGCGCCAGGCATCCTCCGCGGCCCCGGCTTCGACGTCCGGATACCAGTCAGGCAGCGCGGACTCAGCCGATCCAGCCGTTCCCGATCCCTGAGCGTCGGCCATCTCGGCTCCTAGCCCGGCGACGCCCAGAAGGATCCGCGTGCCGTCCGGCGACCACTCGAGATATTCGGCCGTGCCGGGGACAGGTGGCGCCGGCCGGGCTTCGCCGAGCTGGCCGTCCGCCAGCAGATACAGCTGGAATACGTCGGCCTTGGCCCGGTCAGACAAGAAGGCCAGGGTGGACCCGTCTGGCGCAAACCGGGCATCCTTAGCTGACCCGCCGCCGGAAGTCAGCGGGCGCAGCCTGCCGTCCCGCACTTCGTACAGGTTCTTTCGCGGCAACCCGTCGAGTTGGTCGTATACCGAGCCAGTCACGACGATGCGGCCGCCGTCGATGGTCGTGACAAGGTCGGTGACGTGGTGCGGCGTGCCGAAAGCCGGCTCGTGCAACCGCCGGAGATGCTCGGCGACTGCCGCGTACTCGGGTGACTCCCGCAGGTCTTTGCGCATAGTCAGGGATAGTCTCATGCGCCCTCCGAGTGTGACCACACGTTGTCAGCCCGCTTCGCCAGCGTCGTCCTTACCGATTTCAGTCGCCTGACCGAAGCTCGCGCTCGATCACGCCCTCTAGCATTGACGACCGTGCTGGAGGGAAGCCGGCTGTGCGCCGCCCTGTCGTGATGATCCACGGCCTCTGGCTGCACGCCAGCTCCTGGGATCGGTGGGTGAAGCTCTTCACGGATCGCGGCTATGCTGCCCTGGCACCCGGCTGGCCAGGAGATGAACCGACGGTCCAGGCCACGCGGGACAGTCACGGTGCGACTTCCGGCGGCAAAGTAAGCGACATCAGCGATCACTACGCTTGCATCGCCGGCGACCTTCCCGCGCAACCGGTGCTGATAGGACACGGGCTCGGCGGCTTGCTCGCGCTGACGCTGGCCTCGCGGACCCATGCGGCGGCGGTGATCGCGATGGAAGCGCTTCTGGTCAGCGCGAGGCCGCTGACGCGAAAGCCAGCGCCCGGCCTTGGTCCGGCAACTCTGAGTCGCGACGAGTTCCGCGCGGTTTACGGCTGCACGCTGAGCCGAGAGGAATCTGACCGGCTCCATGAACAGTGGGCGATCCCGGCTCCACAATGGGCGCGTCGCGACCCGGTGGCGCCGGCGCCCTTGACATCGCGGCCAGGCGAGCTCGCAGCGAACTCCTCTCGTGGCCCCGTTTTGCTGGTGGCCAGCGGAGAAAGTGAGCGCTTGGCCGACGCCAGCCGCACTGTCGGCGCGCGACAGTTGCTCGTCGCCGGCAACGACCTCGTTCTCTTCCCAGATCGGGGACCGTCGCTGAACATCGACAGCGGCTGGCGGCTTGTGGCCGAGTCGTGTCTGTCCTGGATGGACGCACACGAGCTCTGATCTCGGCGCGGCCGGTGCGGCAGGACGCGCTGGGCAGTTCCCGGCCTGAGTTCTGTTCACGGTTCTGCCTGTTCAGTCCGTGCTGGCGCTGGTTGGCTACTCCTCGTGACCGTGCTCTCGGATCTCAGCCCGGCTCACAAGGCGGGAGACCTTGTCGGACGTGATCGCGACCTGGCCGCTCTTCGGGCATTCGTCTATGCGTCCTCGGCTCGCGGCGGGACCTTGCTGCTACGCGGGGACCCAGGCGCCGGCAAGTCCGCGCTGCTGGACTGCGCGCAAGAGATGGCCGTAATGGCCGGCATCGAGGTCCTGCGCGCAGCGGGCGGGGAATTCGAGGATGCCGGCTTCGCCGCGCTCAACCAGCTTCTGCTGCCGCTGCGCGGTGACCTTAACCACCTCGATGGCCCACAGCAGGAAGTGCTGACCGTCGCGCTAGGTTTCAGCGGCGGACCGGCTTGTGACCTGCTCGTGGTGTCCAACGCCGCGCTCGCGCTGCTACGGCAAGCCGCAGCCAGCCGGCCGCTGCTGCTGATCGTGGACGACCTTCACGAGGTGGACCGGCAGAGCGCGAAGGTGCTGGGATTCCTCGGCCGGCGCTTGCCCGGCAGCCGCCTCGGGTTGCTAGCCGCGGAGCGGACCGGGACCTCGCGTCTGGTCGATCTCCGGGAATCGGGTTACGAGGTGGTGCCCCTCGACGATGACGCGTCGACAAGACTCGTCGCCGAGCGCTTTCCCGGCCTGGCTCCCGCGGTACGGCGCCGGATCGTGACCGAGGCCCGGGGAAACCCGCTGGCCTTGCTGGAGTTGCCGGCCGGCCTTAATGACGTGCAGCGCTCGGGCCTCGCCGCGCTCCCGGCCGTCCTGCCGCTGAACCGTCGCCTGCGCCGAGCTTTCGCGACGCGAGTCTCGGCCTTGCCCGCAGCCACCCGTCACCTGTTGCTGCTTGCCGTGCTTGACAGCGGGAGCGACGTCAGTTTGCTGCTCGCGGCAGCGGCACGACAGGAAGCGATGGATGACTTGGTTCCCGCGGAGCAGGCCGGTCTTGCGCATGTTGACCAGACCACCCACTGTCTCGTCTTCTCCCATCCGCTCATGCGATCGGCCGTTGTGGAGGTGTCGTCGAGTGCCGAGGTGCGCCGGGCGCACCTGGCCCTGGCAGCGCAACTCCTAGACTGCCCAGGGCGCAGAGCCTGGCATCTCGCGCAAGCGGCAGAGGAACCGGATGCCCGGGCAGCCGGCCTGCTCGAACAGGTCGCGGGCACGATGCAGGACCGCGGCGAAGTCACCCAGGCTGTGACGGCACTCACGCGAGCGGCGCAGCTGAGTCCGCAACGGTCTGACCGTAGCCGCCTCCTGGCCGAGGCGGCTTGCCTGAGCGCAACTGGAACCGGCGAACTCTCCCTGGCCAGGAGCCTGCTCATGGAGGCGCGCCGCACCGTGCAGGAGTCTGGAGGATCGCTGGGACGCGACGCGTCACTGCATGCCGCTGTCGCTGACGCATACCTCCTGCTCAACGGCGCCGAGGAGATCGACACCGTCCACCGGCAGCTCATCGCCGCAATCGGGACGGGACCCGATGCGCCGCATGACTGCAACGCGCCTGTCGTCACGGCGCTGGATGCATTGCTCAGGGTGTGCTCGGCTGGCGGTCGGCCGGAACTGTGGGAACCCTTTGAGGCCGCCCTCGCTGGACTCGGTCCTCACGGTTGCCCCGAGCTGGAGCTGCTTGCCAGAACCCACGCCGATCCGGCTCGTTCGGCTGCCGGCGTACTCAATGAGCTCGACGGTGCCATCAGCGCTCTGACCGGCGAAACAAGTCACTGGCGCACCCTGGCCATCGGGGCGGCGGCTGCTCGCACGGACCGGCTCGCGGGCTGCCGCGGCCCCCTCCGACGGGTGGCCGGCGAAGCCCTGGAGGGTGGCGCCGTCCTGCGGTCGATCAGCGCGCTGATCTTGCTGTGCCACGACGGCTTTCAGCGCGGTGCATGGAACGAGGCGTGGCAGGTGGCCCAGGACTGCCTGCGAACGTGTCAGTCTCATGGATGCTCCGCGCAGGCATGGGCAGTTCGTGAGCACTTGGCGATGATCGCGGCCGCTCGCGGCGACGATGAGCTCATGCGGGACCTGACCGACGAGATGCTGAAGTGGGCGCTGCCGCGAGGCTTCACCCTCGCTCAGATGGCGGTCCACCGGGCTGGCTCGCTGGCCGCACTAGGCCGCGGGGACTTCGAGGACGCCTACCGCGCGGCTACCGCGATCAGCCCGCCCGGGGTGCTTGCCTCCCATGTCCCCTATGCCCTGTGGACAGTGCCGGACCTCGTGGAGTCGGCGGTCCGCACCGGCCGGCGGCGAGAAGCGGCCGCCCATGTCACGGCGGCGCGTGCTGCGGGTATCGAAGAGATTTCCCCCCGGCTGGCCATGATCGTCGCCGCGTCGGCCGCCCTCGCGGGCCCGGTTGACCAGGCCAGCAACTTGTTCGAAACAGCTCTTGGCGTCCAGGGTGCCGGCCGTTGGCCGTTCGAATTCGCTCGAGTTCAACTCGCCTTCGGCGAGCACCTGCGCCGGGTCCGGGCGAACCAGGATGCCCGCAGGCATCTTGCCTCGGCGTTTGCCACATTCCGGGCGCTGGGCGCCCGCCCCTGGACCGATCGGGCCGCAAGTGAGCTACGTGCCGCGAAGCTAACTCGCACCAAGACCGACTACCACCGGATGCCTATGCTGACCCCGCAGGAGCAGCAGATTGCCGCGCTCGCCGCGACAGGGCTCACCAACAAGCAGATCGGCCAGCGCCTGTTCCTCTCTCCCCGTACCGTAGGCTCGCACCTGTACCGGATCTTCCCGAAGCTTGGCGTTGCCAGTCGGGCCGGACTCAGGGACGCTCTCACGGCCCTGACAGCAGGTGATGGCTGGGGGAGTGTTCAGGCCAGGTCCGCTTCGGATATGGCCTCAGCCCGGCACGGCTGATCAGATCGCCAGGCCGCTACCCGCGTTCACGCTGGCCGCAGGCCCGGGCGCAGTGCTGGCGATGTTCGCGCCCGGTCATGGACAATGCTCCTGTTGGCCCACGGTCATGAGGAGCGGATGTGGCTGAGGCGCCGGTCAGCTTCTCGGGGTTGTTGCGCCGGCTGCGCACTCAGGAGCAGCTGACCCAGGAGGAGCTGGCCAGCGCTGCGAGCCTGAGTCGGCGCGCCGTCAGCGATTTGGAGCGCGGAGTGGCAACCACCCCGCAGCGAGAGACGGTGCGGTTGCTGGCCGACGCGCTGCGCCTGATAGGCCCGGCTCGGGCTGAGTTCGAGGCGACCGCGCGAGGACGTCCGCCGATCAGGAGGCCCGACGCGGCAGCGGCGCTGCACTCGCTGCCGCGAGACGTCGCGACATTCACTGGAAGGCAGCGGGAACTTCAGCAGCTTGCCGAGGCCGCAGCGGGCGCGTGCCGTGTGGTCGCCGTTCACGCCATCGGCGGTATGGCTGGTGTCGGCAAGACCGCGTTCGCCATACACGCCAGCCACCGGCTAGCCGGTAAGTTTCCCGACGGGCAGATCTTCCTGCTGCTGCATGGGCACACGCCCGGGCGGCCGCCCGTCGATCCGGCGGACGCGCTGGCTGGCCTGCTGCTGACGATAGGAGTTCCGGCCGCGCAGATTCCGCCGGGCCTGGACCCACGGATTGCGTTGTGGCGTGACCGGGTTTCAGCTAGGCGACTGCTGCTGGTGCTCGACGACGCGGCCAGCAGCGATCAGGTCAAGCCGTTGCTCCCCAGCACTGCCGGCAGCCTGGTCCTGATCACCAGCCGCCGGCATTTGTCCGCTCTGGACGACGCGACCACGATTAGCCTGGACACGCTGCCGCCGACTGAGGCCGCAATTCTGCTGGTGCGGCTAGCCGGGCGGGCTCGCCTGAGCCCGGCCGATCCCTCGGTTGCCGATATCGTCAAGCTCTGCGGATACCTGCCGCTGGCGCTCGGTATGGTGGCACGCCAATTGCACCATCATCCGGCGTGGACGGCCGCCGGGCGGGCAGCGGAGCTGGCGGCGGCGCGGGACCGGCTGGGGCTACTGGTGACCGAGAGCCTATCGGTCGCCGCGGCGTTCGACCTGTCGTATGCCGACCTGAACCAAGACCAGCAACGGCTGTTCCGCCGGCTGGGACTGCATCCGGGTGCCGATATCGACGCCTACGGCGCTGCCGCTCTGGACGGCGCGGACCTTGAGGTCGCCCGGCGCGGGCTGGAAGCGCTGTATGACCAGTACCTGCTCACCGAGCCGGCCCAGGGCCGGTTCGGGCTGCACGACCTCATCCGGGCACACGCCCGCGCCCTGGCCGACCGTCTTGATGCTCCGAGTGACCGGCAGGCTGCCACTACCAGGCTGCTGGACTACTACCAGCACACCGCAGCCCGCGCGAACGCACTCATCATGCGGCAGGCGCGCCCCGTCCCGACGGTCCGGCCAGGCGGGATGCCAGCCGCTGCTCCCGCCTTCGCCGACTTGGAAGAGGCGCTCGCCTGGGCCAGGGGCGAGCGCACAAGTCTGCTCGCCTGCCTCGACTACGCCGTCCGCACCGGCCAGCACGCTCAGGTCATGACTCTGACTGCAAGCATCGCCGGCCTGTTGCGGCGTGACGGCCCCTGGGCGGAGGCCATCGGCCGGCATGCGTCCGCGGTCGAGGCAGCCCGTCGTCTCGGCGACCGGCTCGGCCTGGCCAACGCGCTCAATGACATGGGGGACTTGTGGCGGATGACCGGAGGTTGGGCGGCCGCCGGGAAGGCATTGGAGCAGGCGCTGGCGGTCTACCGCGAACTCGGTGACCAGCTTGGTCAAGCGAACGCTCTGCACGATCTAGGGACCGGGCATCGGCTGACCGGAGACTACCGGGCCGCCGGGAAGGCATTGGAGCAGGCACTGAGCATCTACCGCGAACTCGGTGACCGGCGCGGCCAGGCTAACGCCCTCAGCGAACTCGGAGCCGCGCGGCCAGGCTATCTGGCCGCGGCCGAGGCACTGGAGCAGGCGCTGAGCATCTACCGCGAACTGGGTGACCGGCGCGGCCAGGCCAGTACCCTCAACTTCCTCGGGACTGTGTGGTGCCAGGCCGATGACTATCCGGCCGCAGCTGCGGCTCAGGAGCAAGCACTGGGGATCTGCCGCGAGCTTGGTGACCGGCTCGGCCAAGCCCATACCATGCGGGGGCTCGCGACGGTGTGGCGGCTGACGGGCGACTATGAGTCCGCGGAGCAGGCGCTGGAGCAGGCGCTCGGCATCTACCGCGACCTCGGTGCCCGAAACGGCGAAGCCCACGCGCTGCACGACCAGGGGATCGTGTGGCGGCTGACGGGCGACTACGAGGCCGCGGAGCAGGCGCTGGAACAGGCGCTCGGGCTGTTCGTCAGTCTCGGTGCCCGCAGTGGCGAAGCCGGCGCGCTGCACGACCTCGGGATCGTGCGGCGGCGGATGGGCGACTACCCGGCTGCCGTACAAGCCCTGGAACGGTCTCTGGGCGTCTACCGGGAAGTGGGTCTGCGGGATGCTGAGGCGCGGACTCTTAATGAGCGCGGGACTTTGCACAGACTTATGGGCGAACTCGCCCAGGCCGAGGAGTCTCATCGCCGGGCGCTGGAACTGGCCCGCGCCGTGGGCACGTCCAGAAACGAGGCTGCGGCACTGGCTGGCCTGGCTCGCTGCGCACTGGCCGTCGGCGACGCCGCGCAGGCCGGACCCCTGCTTGGGGAGGCATTCGAAATCTTCCAGAGAATCGGCGCAGCCGAGGCGCTCGGTGTGCAGGCCGAGCTTGACGCCCTCACCCGCCCGCGATCCGCGTAGTGGCGGTACCGCGGTCGTGCACCGGGGACTCTCAGTCGACTGACTCAAGCGAATTGCGGACCAGCTCAGTTACCGTCGCACGTGCCTGGCGGTCGGCGCGATCCCGCCCGTTGGCGAATCGTTTTTCGTTCGGTGAATCTGGAGCTAGCAGTGAAACACAGGCATGCTTTCTTCCTGCCCAAGATCCTGGTGCCGCTTGCGATGGTCGCGGCGATCGGGATCGCCGTGCCGACGGGGTACGCGCTCGCCGGCTCGGCATCGCGAACCTCGAGGCCAGCCTGTTCCCTCAATCCGTCCCCGCCGCGCGGATTCAGCGAGCACCAGGTGCAAATCGGCGGCATCACGATCAATTACGTGCGCGGCGGCCACGGGCCGACCCTCCTCCTGCTGCACGGGTATCCGCAGACGTGGTATTCGTGGGACGACATCCTGCCGGCACTTGGTCAGCACTACACCGTGGTCGCCCCCGACCTTCCCGGCGCTGGACTCAGCAGCGCTCCCGCTCGGGCCGCCGACTACACAAAGAAGGCGATGGCCGCCGATATCTACGGCCTGATGGTCAGGCTCGGCCTCAGCCACGACATCAGGATTGTCGGTCATGACATCGGCACGATGGTCGCCTACTCCTACGCTGCCGCGCACCCTCGGGATGTCGTCAAGCTCGTGCTGAGCGAGGCCCCCATTCCCGACCCAAGTCTCTATACGTTTCCCGCGCTCACCGCGCACGGCCCAGGCTTGTGGTGGTTCGGGCTATTCGCCGAGCCTGGCGGCTTGGCCGAGCGTCTCATCGCCGGCCGCGAGCAGCTGTGGGTAACGCGGCTTATCCCGAGCCTCGAAGTGGTGAAGGGCGCTGTTACCGCGTGCGACATGGCCGTGTACGCGCACTTCTTGCAGCAGCCCGGGCACCTGAGGGCGAGTATCGAGTGGTTTGCCACGCTTCCAGAGGACGTCAAGAACGACGCCATCTATCAGAAAACCAAGCTCACCATGCCAGTGCTCGCCATCGGCGCGTCGGCCAGCCTGGGCAGTTTCGAGGCGACCCAGGTTCGTGGCTACGCCACGAACGTGACCGGCGTGGTGATCCCTGACTCGGGCCACTGGATTTACGAGGAGCACCCGGCCGAGCTGACGAGGATCCTCCTGCAATTCCTTCGGTAGAGGAGACGTCATGACCAGCACTTCAGAACGCGACGCGAGCGACCGGTACATGCAGACTGCCCGCCAGTGGTTCACCGACGGGTGGACAGGGAATCTCGCGATGGCCGATGACATCTTCAGCGAGGACGTGCATACCAACGGGGTCCGTGTCGGCGTGGCCGGACCGGTCGGCCGGATCCGTGACCGGCTGGCCGGCTTCCCTGACCTGACCACGACGATCGAGGACATGTTCGTCTCGGGAGACAAGCTCGCCGTCACGCTCATCTGGCGCGGAACCCATGCGGGCGACTATGGCGGCGTGGCGGCCACCGGCAAGCGGGTCGAGGTCCGCGACACGGCGATCTGGCACTTCCGCGACGGCAAGGTCGCCGAGATCCTGACGCTGCAGGACCAGTTCGGGATCCTCAAGCAGGTCGGATATCTCCCTGACAGCGTCCACGCCGTGTAGGCGCCGGGCCGGACGCGCCAGCCGCGGCGGATGCAGTCACTTGACGCAAGCGGTCAAGTCCACAGGACGGCCAAGCTCTATGGCGCGTTGCCTCACCACGTCATGGAAGGACTCCTGCGATGAATGCCATCGTTACCGCCCGATCGATCAGACCGCGCATCATCGTCGTCGCTGCCGTGCTGGCCATGCTCGGCCTGCTGGCTGCTGCCATCGCGGGCGGCGCGGCGCGCGCCGCCAGCGCCCGCGGATTGAGCTGGGCGGGGAGGACCAAGCCAGTGATTGTTCTCGAGCACGGAGCCTGGGCTGACTCGTCAAGCTGGGACGGCGTCATTCGCATCCTGACCCGCGAGGGGTTCTCGGTTTACGCTCCGCCGAATCCACTTCGCGGCCTGACGACCGATGCGGCTTATCTGCGTGACTTCCTGACCGAGAACGCGGCTCTGGCCGGGAAGCCGATCGTGCTGGTCGGCCACTCCTACGGCGGCGCCGTGATCACTGACGCCGCGGTCGGCGATCCCGAGGTCAAGGCGCTGGTGTACGTCGACGCCTTCATCCCGGCCAAGGGCGAGTCGATCAGCGCGCTGCTGGCAAGGCCGCAGGGGGCGGGATCGTGCATCGGCGGGAATCCGGCCACGGTCTTCGACCCGGTCCCGTTCCCCGGCGCCCCGCCAGGGGACGCCGACCTCTATCTCCAGCCGGACAAGTTCCAGGACTGCTTCGCCAGCGGCCTCAGCGCTCGCGAGGCCGCGCTGCTAGCCGCTACCCAACGGCCGCTGGCCGCCAACGCCGCTACGGATATCTCCGGCACCCCAGCCTGGCTGACCATCCCGTCCTGGGCGGTGATCGGCACCGCTGACAAGGTCATCCCACCCGCGCTGCTCACCTTCATGGCGCATCGGGCCGGCGCCCGGATCACTTACGTCCACGCCGGCCATCTGTCACTGATCTCGCAGCCAGGCGTTGTGGCCAGGGTGATCGTCGACGCCGCCTGGGCGGCCAGCTAGCACGGCCAGCCGATGGCTCCCTGCCCAGGTCGGACTGTCGTCACCGGCGGAGCCTTCAGCCAGCACAGTCACATGACTGAAGCGACACGACGTGAGAGCGGGCCAGCGTCGCATTCACAACCGCGCGAGCGTAACGAGAGGACTTGACAGCCATGAGTACCGAGCGAACCCCCGTCGTTTTCATCCACGGCCTGTGGCTGCACGCCACCTCGTGGCAACCCTGGGTTGAGCTATTCCGCGAAGTCGGCTATGAGCCGATCGCTCCCGGATGGCCGGGCGATCCCGATACCGTCGAAGCCGCCCGCGCCAACCCTGACGCACTGGCCAACCACGGCATCGACGAGGTCACCAGCCACTACGCGCAGATCATCGAGCAACTGCGCACGCCACCTGTGCTCATCGGCCACTCCTTCGGCGGCATGATCACCGAGAAGCTGCTCGGCGAAGGCTACGGGGCGGGTGCCGTCGCAATCGACGCGGCCCAGATCAAGGGCGTGCTCCCGCTGCCGCTGTCCTCGCTTCACTCGACACTGCCGGTGTTCAAGAACCCGGCCAACAAGCACAAAGCCGTGTCGCTAACCGCTGAGCAGTTTCGCTACAGCTTCGGCAACGCCATCAGCGAGGACGAATCGAGCACCCTCTACCAGCGGTGGGCGATCCCCGCGCCTGGGCGTCCGCTCTTCGAAGCGGCGGCGGCGAACTTCGAGCTGCACTCACCCGCCAAGGTCAATACCCGCAGGCTGAACCGGGGCGCGCTCCTGCTCGTTATGGGCGGCCGTGACCACACCGTTCCTGAGGCCATCACTAAGGCCACCCTCAAGCAGTACCGGCACTCCGATGCGATTACCGAACTCGCCGAGTTCCCCGATCGGGGCCACTCGCTCACTATCGACTCGGGCTGGCGCGCCGTCGCCGACCAGTGCCTGTCCTGGCTGGCCAAGCATGACCTGTGACACACCGATGTCCCGCCCGCGCTTTTAACCGCCCCGAGGCGCTCTTGGCCAGATCCAAGGCCGCCCGCACGCTAGCGCGGGGAAACCCGGACGCCATTTCGCGAGTCGTCATGATGAGCGACGCGTATGGCACCAGAATGGTTGCCGCGCAAAAACATGCTTGCCTCGCAGGGCAGCTCCTCCAGAGCGGTATCTAACCACCTCGCCCGCACGTAGGAAGGCCAGACGTCACATGCCAGAGCCACGCGTCTTAGGAGATCCCGGACCTCTCCGGTGGAGGAAAGCATCAGCCAGCTATGCCAACGGCGACTGCGTCGAAGTCGCCAACCTGCCCGATGGCCGGATCGCCATCCGCGACAGCAAGGACCCTGACGGTCCGGTCCTGCAGTTCTCCGCTAGTGCCTGGCGGGCATTCCTGGTCGGCGCCGCCAGCCATGAGTTTGACCTCACCTGACTGAAATTCCGCGGTGAAGGCCGAGGTGAGCCCTCAGGGACACCCGCCCTGAGGGCTCGGCCAGTTCCGATAACCGGACGTCCTCTGGCTTTGATCGTTATGCTCCTCCTGGTGCTATGCGGGAGGGAAAGTGCGCGTGCAACGCTCGGTCAGGTTTGCTCCGTTGGCGGTTCTGGGCGCGCTCGCAGTGATCGTGCCGTCTGCGGCCGTTGCGA
The DNA here is from genome assembly GCA_030040155.1 of Streptosporangiaceae bacterium. GTDB lineage: Bacteria > Actinomycetota > Actinomycetes > Streptosporangiales > Streptosporangiaceae > JAJYUU01. The sequence goes on from JASHUG010000175.1 coordinate 16,291, forward strand.
TGCGCGCTCCGGCAGCCCCGAGCTACACAATCCATATCGAGGGGTTCGACCGGGTTGGCCACGAGGTCGCGATCGAACCCGCAGTCTTCGGCGCAACCAACGGCGTCGATTACCTGACCTATCTCGATTCGGTGACGGTGCCTCCTGGCACCTACGTCGTGGCAGCGCCGGTTCCGGAACCGGGCCAGAACAGCGTGACGCTCGTGGCCAAGGTGGTCCGGGTGCGGTCGAATGTGACCGTTAAGCTGAGCGCCGTCGGGGCCGCACGGGTTGAGGCAACCATGAGCGGCCTGCCGGTCGGAGTCGGCCAGGCGAACCAGCAGGCCATGCTGTGCTTGCGTACGGGTGGCAGCTTCACCCAGGTGACCGGGCTCCTGGTGGTCCCGACATTGGTGAGCGGGAACGCCACCCCTGGCACGGTCTATGTGGAGCGAATGCGCGGAAGCGGTCTGCGGTTCGTCTACCAGACCTACTGGCAGGGATTGGGACCGATCTACGACGAGGCGGCGGCGTATAACGGCGGCTTGCCAGGGAAGCCCGTCTATGCCCAGGACGTAACCGGGCTCGCACAGATGAATGTCGAGCTGCGGGCCGGCGAGAACTCGACCCCGCTGCGGAACGTAGATTCCGACTACGAAGGATGCGGTTCGCTGGCGCTTCCTGAGGAGTCACTTCCGGTCGCTTATACCGAGTACCGCACGCCGGGCAGCTGGGAAACGGTTCTGAACTTCGGCGCTTCCAAGGTCGTCATTTCTCGTCGGCTAAGCCAGACGGGCACTTATTTGGCGGGTCACGTTTATTCGCAGGTATTCGGGAGTGCCGTGGCCGGTCCAAAGTCCGATTTCCCCATCGCGGACGGCACTGACATCAGATTCACGCCCAGCCAGATGTTCGCTGATCCGCTGGTGGTGCTGAGCACGGATTGTGAGGGCAGCGGGCGCGCGGTCCTGGATCGCGGTGCATCGCAGATTCACTCGGCGAAGCTGACTCTGTGCGGTAAGAGCAGCCTGTTCACCGCGGCGGCGCGCGGACCCGGCTGGTACACCATGAACTTGTCGCTTAGCCGGAAGCCCGCGCGGGGTATTGCGGTTCTCCTCTCGCCGACAGTCTCTTTCACGTGGCACTTCTACTACAAGCCGATCAGCGGGCATCGTGTCGACAGGCAGGCTCTTCCGGTCACGGTGACTGAGTTCCGGCCGGCCGGGCTGGGCTTGTCCGACGACGCGGAGGGCGGCACGACCACGACAGTTAAGGTCATCGTGCTGCGCGGTGGCGGGCAGCCTGTGCCCACTCCGGTGTACCGGCTGACTGCCGTGCAGGTTCAGGCGTCCTATAACAATGGGCGGACGTGGCATGACGTCACCGTGCAGCACCAGGGCGGCGGCTTGGTGGCGCTGGTTGCGAACCCGGCAGGCGGCGGTTTCGTTTCACTGCGGGCAATCGTGACCGACTCACGCGGCGACAAGACTGTGGAGACGATTGCCCGCGCCTACATGGTCGACGCGACCTGACCTGCGCGTATCTGATCGGCCTGGTTAGAGGCCGGTTCGCTGCCATCGGCGGTACTGCGCCTTGCCGTGGATCCGGCGGCTCAGCTGGGCGCCGCTGAAGAACGGCGGCACGGCGGCCAATCGCTCGCCGAGCAGCTGGCGGCGGCGCAGGGCGCGCCACTGCGGAAGCGTGCGGGCGTCGGGACAGGTGGCAAGGGCGATCTTGATGGCAGCGTCGACGTCGAAGGTCGCGGTGCGGCCGCGGTCGCAGGCCCGGCATGCCTGCTGGAGGGCCTGGCTTGCGAGGGCGGCGTTGGCGGTGCGCCGCAGGCTGCTCGCGGCGGCCAGGTCAGCGCCGGGACCGGCGAAGAATTCATCGAAGACCGACTTGCGTTCGAGCAAGTCGACCCAGGGGGTATAGCTTGCGCGGCCGGTGAGGCTGTCGTCGTGCAGGCGGTACATGGCCTGGTCGGGTCCCTCGATGTGACCGACGTCGGAGACCGCGGCAATGCGCAGCCACATGTGGAGGTCGGTGGCGACCTTGATAGTGGTGGACAGCAGCCCGGTCTGCTGGAGCACGCTCGCGCGGACGATGGCCTCAGGGGTGGTGATGCAGTTGACCACCCTGCGGCAGCGCTCGGCGACCCAGTCCTGGCCGCCCCAGATGGTCCAGGAGCGCAGCCGGGTGCTCGGATGCTGCGGAACGGGGCCGCCGAAGTGCAGTGGGTGCCCGTACACCAGGCCAACCGCCGGGAATGCGTCGAACAGCGCCGCCGAGCGGGCGAGGGAGCCCGGAGTAAGCAGGTCGTCGGCGTCCAGCCGCACGATGAATTCGCCGGCGGCGGCGGCGTGCCCGCGGTTGAACGCCGCGGCCGGACCGCCGTTGGCCGCCGTGGAAATGAGCATGACACGCGGATCGGCCTCGGCCAGCGTGCGCGCGACGTGCCCGCTGTCGTCGATCGAGGCGTCGTCCACGATGATCACCTGCAGGTCGACGCCGTCTTGGGCCAGTACGCTGGCGACCGTCTGCGGCAGATAGTGGCCGTAGTTGTACATCGGAATGATGACCGACACCAGCGGCAGCCGGCCCAAGGCTGGTCGACTGGGCGGACGGCGGACAAATGCCCGTCGCCCGATGCCCCGACTGCGCTGCCCAGCTTTGCCGGCCTGGCTCTCGGGCTTCTTGCTGGTCTGAAGCTGATCGGTCTGCACCGCTTAGCTCTCCCGTCGTCGTTAGCGCCTGAAGGTCGGTCTGTTCTCTGCGCCGTAGTCCTGAAGACGCTCGTCGGGCACGCAGTCGAATGCCCTCTCCATCGGTAACGTCAGGATCCGGATCACGGCTCGGATTGATCAGGGCCGGCGGTCGCGACGCCTGCCTCACGCGTCACTCGTATCGGCCTTGCTTCCACGCTTCCCCCCGCTGTCCGTGGATGGCCCACCCCGACCAGACCCGGCCGCCCGGCAGCTTCATGAGTAGATGACTACGAAGGGTAGCAGAGAAGATACGCAGAGTTTACTATGCTGATCTTCGAGAAGCCGGTGAACGCTTACGCGCCAATCACGGCGTCATGGCGATGGCGTATGGAGGACCGTCGACCCTGATCGGCGTGCCGGCCGTGTTGGTTGCGGTGCTCATCGGCGTCACGGTGCCGTTGCCCTGAGCCACGTACGTGGTCTTGCATTTCGGAGTGATCGCGATCCCCTGGGCGCCGGCGGCCGTCGCTGCAACGCCAGGCGTGCCGCAGCCGAGCAGCAGGCACATCACTGGGGTAGCCAGCTCGATCAACTCCTGACTACCATGCGGACCCGACCCTCCGGTCGTAGCTCGTCGAGCCCATGCTTGGCCCGGCGCCACTATCGCGTGAGTGAAGCACATTTACCTGGTGCGCACTGGAGTAACTTCGCGGCGCTCTTGACGAGTCCGTGCGAAGCAGCCGCGGCTCGCGCCACTCTTCCCCGATCGAGCTATCCGGGAGCGGCAAGCTCGGGGCGCAGAGAGCTGTCGCTGCTAGCGAGTTGGGTGCGGACCTGGGCAGCTTCGGGAGCTCCGAGTTCGGTGTAGAGGGTGAGGGCCAGCTGCCAGTGGTGGCGGGCCTGGCCGGAGTCCCCGCTGGCATGGCACACGCTGCCGAGGCCATGGTGGGCGCGGGCCTGCTGATATGCATCGTCGGTCTGGCTGGCCAGGGCGAGCGCGGCGGCGTGCTGGGTCTGGGCGTGGCTGGGATCGCCGGTGGCGAGTGAAATTGCAGCCAGGTCGTTAAGTACCTCGGCTTCGACGTCTCGGTCTCCGCTCTCGCGGGACAGGGCCAGGGCTCGCTCGAGGTGGCTGGTGGCCTCCTGATAGCTGCCCTGGTGCAGCTCCGCCTCACCGATGCTGGCCAGCGCATGGGCTTCAGCCACCCGGTCGCCGGTCTGGCGGTACGCGGTCAGGGCCTGCTCGAGGTGGCTAATGGCCGTCTGGTAGCTGCCTTGGTGCAGTTCGACCTCGCCGAGGTTGTGTAGGGTACGAGCTTCGCCAGTCCGGTCGCCACTCTCGCGGTACAGGGCGAGGGCGCGCCGGTGGTGGCTCGCGGCCTGCCGGTAGCGGCCTTGCCGCTCGTCAACGATGCCGAGGTTGCTCAGTGCGTGAGCTTCGGCTACCCGGTCGCCGGTCTCGCGAAACAGGGTCAGCGCGCGCCGGTGGTGGCTCGCGGCCTGTCGGTAGCGGCCCTGGCGCCACTCGACGTTGCCGAGGTTGCCCAGCGTCCGGGCTTCGCCGCTCCTGTCGCCTGTCTGTTGCCACAGCGACAGGGCCTGCTCGAGGTGGCTCGTGGCCTCTGAGAGACGGCCTTGCGGCAGATAGGAAATGCCGAGGGCGTTCAGCGCCGCGGCTTCAGCTGCCGTGTCGCCAGTGTCATGGGCGGCGCGCCGCGCGCAGTCATGGATGGCGATGGCCTCGGGGTAGTGGCCACCGACCTCGAGGTAGCGGAACAGGGTGGCGGCCAGCTGGGTGGCATGGCCGGGCCATCCATGGTCGGCGGCGTGCGCGGCGACCACGATCAGGCAGCCCCGTTCGGTGTCCAGCCAGGTCAGCGCAGCGGCAGGGTCGGCCAGCGGCGGGGCAAGAGTGGCCGACGGGGAGATCTGAGGCCGACGGTGCTTTTCGGCGGGGTACAGGGTGTCCATCGCCGTGGCGGCGGTGTGGAGGTAGTAACCGAACAGCCGGGTCAAGGCTGCCCGCTCCTCGCCCTCCCCGTCATCGGCGGCAGCGCGTTCGCAAGCGTAGTCCCTGAGCAGGTCATGCATCGAGTAACGGCCAGGCCTGGCTGTCTGGATCAGCTGCGCGCGCGCCAGCCTGTCCACCAGCTGACTGGCGTGCTGCAGGCTGGTGCCGGTGAGCGCGGCAGCAGCGTAGACATCGAGGTCGGGACCGGGGTGCAAGCCCAGGACCCGGAACGCTCTGGCCGCGCCGGGGTCCAAATGCCAGATCGACCAGGAGAACACCGCCCGGACCGCGGTGCGCGGGTCTCCGTCGGCGTCCAGCAGATCCAGCCGCCGCTGCTTATCGGCTAGCTCATGGGCCAGTTCGGCCAGCGAGGTGGCGGGCCGGGCGACAGCAAGCTCGGCGGCGACCCGCAGGGCCAGCGGCAATCGGCAGCAGTGGACTGCCAGCGCCGCTGCGGCCTCAGGGTCGTCGTTGACCCGGCTGCCGATGAGGGCCTGAAGCAAGCTGACGGCGTCCGCTAGCGGCAGCAGGTCCAGGTCCACCCGCCGCGCGCCGTCGCGGGCGACCAACCCGGCCAGGGCGTTGCGGCTCGTCACCACCGCCACGCACTCCGGCGTACCCGGCAGCAGTGGCCGGACCTGCTCGACCTCGCTGGCATTGTCGAGCACTATCACCATCCGCCGCCCAGCCAGAAGGCTCCGGTACAGGGCGGCGCGCCCGTCCTCCTCGGCGGGGATGTCGGGGCCGGGTACGCCCAGGTCGCGAAGGAACCGGGCGAGCGCGTCGGTGGCCGTGATCGGCTGGCCAGGGTCATATCCGCGCAGATTCGCGTACAGCTGGCCGTCGGGGAACCTGTCGGCGACCCGGTGCGCCCACTGCACGGCCAGCGCGGTCTTGCCCACCCCCGCAGTGCCGGCGATCGCCGAGATCACCACGCTTGCATCGGCTGACGCGGGCTGGTGCAGTATGGCCGTCAGAGTTTCGAGCTCGTCAGCCCGGCCGGTGAAATGCCGTACAACCGCGGGAAGCTGACGCGGTACCTGTGTATGTGGCTCAGATTGATTATTGTCGGAAACCGGAATAGTGGAGGTCAGCGCGCCACGGGCAGCCTGAACAATTGCCTCGCGCGCGCGGCCGGTTAAGCCGAGCGCATCCGCGAGCCTCGTTACTGACGTTCGGTACGGTCTCGCTGAACGCCCGCGTTCCATATTCGCGATGGCCCCTGTGCTGAGGCCGGACAGTTCCGCGAGCTCTTCCTGCGTCAGGCCTGCCGCAACCCTATGCTGCCGAAGAAGCACTCTGAATTCGGTCGCTGAGCTCCGCGTTCCTGCCATCCTTGTGCTCCAGCGCTGCTAGACCCTTACTGCTCAGAGTAGCTCAAATCAGCCCAACTCGGCGGCTCCTTCAGCCCATCTGATTGTCAGGGCGAGTCTGCGGGCACCTGCGGGTGGTGGCGCGAATGACAGCACGAGTATCTGCACCCCAGCACCCATGCTCCCCCAGGTCGCGGCGCGGAATTTTTCGCGAACTGTGGGGGCGACTATGAGGGTAACTCTGCCTGGACCAGATCTCGGATAGGTAATAGATTCCCGTAATGCGTCTTGTCCGTACTGTTCTCCCTTATGACCCAGATGCGGAGATCGCGAGGATGCTTTGCGCCAAGAATGCGAGTCAGAGGAGATCTGCCAATGACTAATCCCTTTGACGATGAATCGGCGCAGTTTCTCGTGCTGATGAACGAGGAGGGCCAGCATTCTCTGTGGCCTGCCTTCGCTGATGTTCCGGACGGCTGGACGGTCGTCTTCGGCGAAGAGAGCCGAGAGAGCTGCCTGGCGTACATCGAGGAATTCTGGGTCGATATGCGGCCAGCGAGCCTGGTAAAGGCAATGGCCGCTGATGGCTTATCGGCCGATTCCGGATCGGGTGGTTGATCACCGAAGAAGTTTTGGCGCATGACCGATCCGGGTGGGCGGGAGCTGGTGGTGTCGGAGTGGCCTGATGTTCCGGTGGTGACGCTGCCGGGGTTGTTTGAGGCGCAGGCGGCGGTGTCGCCGGGCGCGGTCGCGGTGGTCAGCGGCGGGGTGGAGGTGTCGTATGCGGAGCTGGAGGGGCGGGCGAACCGGCTGGCCCGGTACCTGATCGGGCGGGGCGCGGGACCCGAGCAGGTGGTGGCGATCGCGCTGCCGCGCAGTGAGCTGATGGTGGTGGCGCTGCTGGCGGTGCTGAAGGCCGGGGCTGCCTACCTGCCGGTGGATGCCGGGTATCCGGCCGAGCGGATCGGGTTCATGCTGGCCGATGCCGGGCCG
>JASHUG010000176.1 GCA_030040155.1 Streptosporangiaceae bacterium
CTACGCGGGCCAGAAGTGCACGGCCACCTCGCGGATCATTGTCGTGGGCGACGCCGGTGCGGCGGGCGAGGCTCTCGTGGCTGCGGTGCGCCGGCTGCCGGTCGGCGACCCGGCGGACGACGGTACCGTGATCGGGCCCGTCATCAGCGAAGCCGCGATGTCCCGAGTTCTCGACGCGGCGGCCGAAGTGCAACGAGCCGGCGGCCGCGTCATCCTCGGCGATGACCCGGTACCTGAAGAGGGCTACTTCGTGGCACCTGTCCTGGCTGAGGGGGTCGAACCGTCGGCCAGGATCGCGCAGGAGGAGATATTCGGCCCGTTCGCGGTCATCCTCAGCGCGCGCGACGACGCCGAGGCCGTGCGCATCGCCAACGGGGTCAGGTACGGCCTGGCCGCCTCCGTATTCACCCGTGACCTGGATCGCGCCCTCCGGTTCACCGCCGAGCTGGACGCCGGGCTAGTCCGGGTCAACGCGCCCACGTCCGGGGTGGACTTCTACGCTCCGTTCGGCGGGGTCAAGGACTCCAGCGTCGGTCCACGGGAGCAGGGCAAGGCGGCCAGTGACTTCTACACGGTGACCAGAACGATCACGATCTCGCCCGGTTCGACGGGCTGAGTCGGGTCAAGCTGGTCAGGCCGGTCAGGGCCGTCAACCCGCTTCGCCCAGTGTTGGCCAGGGCCGGAAGAGGTCCGCAGCCCTCGGGTAGATCTCGGCCGCTATCGCCACGCTCATCGGCTTGACCAGTTCGCGCAGCCGCAGGCAGCCAGCCTCGCCTAGGACCTCAAGCGGCCCGAGAGCGAGTAGGTCGGTCTGGTACTCGACGGCCTCCCGGTGCTCGCGACCTGCGTCGGTCGCTACCTGGTCGGCATCGAGCAGGCCGCGACTGCGCAGGCGGTCGGCTGCCGCCGACCACTGCTCCGCTGACCATGCCCTGGTCCGCGCGAACTCGCGTGGCACGCCGCCCACCGCCACGTGCATGACCAGTGCCTCGCAGCCGTCGTAACCGGCCGCCTGCAACGCGATGAGATGACCGTCGCCCCGGTGCTCGCGCAAGAGCGTCAGTGCGTGCCACAACCGCAGGTGCGGCTCGTCCGGCCACGGCAGCGAGGCGTGACCGGCATACAGCGCGCGGCCCTCGGGCCGGCACGCCGCTGCCGCGATCGTCGCTAGCTGCGCCGCCTCCCGGACTTCCGGCGCCGATACCACCGCCTCGCTCAGCACGCGCCGCAGCGCAGCGTCCACCGCCGTGAGCCGACGCTCAAGAATTGCCGCCGGCGTGGCCAGCGACCAGGCCGCCGGGATGCACGAGCGGATCAGATCAGGCTGGAAGTTGTAGAACGTGGCAATCACGACGTCGGCCGGTACCGCCCCCATGGGCGCCGCGCGTCCGGCGAAATATCCCATCGGCCCGTCCGCCAGGCCGGCAGCAACGGCCGCGGCGGCTGCCTCGGGCACCAGGAAGATGATCGAGGGATAGGGGTTGGCGGTGCGCGCGAGCTTGCGCGCTATGACAGGGTCCACAGCCCGGAACCTAGCAGTTTCGCTTTCGCGTGATCACCGGCACGAGGGACAATCCCGGCGCTTCGTCAGCCGCCGCGGCGGCGGCCGAATGACCCGCGACGGGTGAGGTGGCCCGGTGAGATCTGGAGATATTCGCTGTCAGGCACATCTCGAGGAAGGTCACGATGAACACTCAGAGCTACTCACCATACCGGCTCAAAGCCACCCCCATGGTGGTTGGTCTCGTGCTAGTCGGGACCGGCTGTCTCATGGGCATGTCCGGAGTGATCGTCGGCGGTACCGCGGTCATGTCCGCCTGTCGCCGGTGGTTCCTCGGTCTGGCCGACCAGGCTCCGCAGGCCATGAAGCCCAAGTGGGGCCAGCAGACCAAGGTCGCCATGACAGCCGACTCTCCGGCCATGCACGGCAACGGCGCGCGCATTCGAAGCGGTCGCGCCTGATTACCTCACGACGGCGCCGGAACGAACTGGCGAAGGTCACGAAGCCCAGTCCCGTCCGGGCCGGCAAGGCATTCAGCTTGAAGAGCGGTCGGCCGCCCCTCACAGCCGAGGTGGCGGCCGACTGGCTTGTGGACCGCTTGCGCCGTAACGCATTCATCCGGCCGTTGGTGCCACCGCGCTAACCTTCATGGCGACGCCGGCTGAGCGCCAGGCTTCGCTGCCAGGCGCCCGCCTCACCCGGAAGATCACCACCAAAACCCCTCTGCCTCTTCAGTCTCACGGCGCGCCGCCTGCCCGCCATGGGCTGCTGCCCTGGTGCTGGTGGCGTCGTTTCCTGCTGACCGCCCAGGTCTCGGCCAGGGATGCACGACCGAACTGAGAATCACCCGCTGCGGATGATGGCGGCCTCACGCCAGCGGAGAGATTGTCCCGAGAGATACGTTCTCGAGGGAAGGACGCCATGCATATCAGCCAGAGCTCGTCCGCCGGGTTCCAGATGAACACCACGCAAGTGATGGTCGGTGCCGTGCTCCTCGGGGCCGGCTGCCTTCTCGGCATCGCCGGTATGATCACCGGCGGCCATGCGCTGTTCTCGTCGACCAGCCGTTGGCTGCGTGAGCTCGAAGTTCCGCCGAGCGAGGTTGTCAAGCACAAGTGGGACCAGACGAAGGCGGCCACCACCGCCGGAGCCCAGGCGTGGCACAGCGCCAACGGGATGCACGCTCAAAGTCGCGCCTGACAGCGCCCCCAGACGGCGGCTGCGCCGATCGGCAAGCCAGCCGCGAACCTTATTCGCGAGCCGGGTGACCTGGCGGTAATACCGGGTCACCCGGCTGGTGCTGTTCCTGGACAACGTGGTCGGGCCGTGCTCAGCAGCACGCATGGCCACTGACGAGGGGGAATGGTGACGGCGCCAGCGGATCCGTTCGCGCCAATGCGCTCAAAGCAGTACGTGCGGCTTTTGGTGCTGGCCGCGATCCTGGGCGTTCCGATCTCGGCGATTGCCTTCTGGTTCCTCAAGCTCGTCGCCCTGCTCCAGGGCTGGGTTTTTGTCACCCTGCCCAAGGGCGTCGGCTTCCACGGCGAACCGCCCTGGTGGCCGCTGCTGCCCCTGGGTGTGGCCGGAGTGCTGGTCGGCGCCGTGATCAGGTACCTGCCAGGGACAGGTGGCCACTCCCCGGCCGACGGCTTCAAGGCTGGCGGCGTCGCGCAGCCGAACGAGTTGCCGGGCATCTTCGCCGCCGCGATCATCAGCCTGGGCCTGGGTGTTGTCATCGGACCAGAGGCGCCGTTGATAGCGATCGGCGGTGGGCTGGCATTTCTGGCCGTCAAGCTCGCGAGGCGTGACGTGCCAGCAACGGCCGGCGCGGTGGTCGCGGCGGCTGGCAGCTTCGCGGCGATCAGCACCCTCCTCGGCTCACCGCTAGCTGGCGCATTCTTGCTCCTCGAGGCCTCCGGGCTGGGCGGCCCCGCGGCCATCATCGCCCTCCTGCCTGGCCTGCTCGGAGCCGGCATCGGCGCCCTCATCTTCGTCGGGCTCAACTCGCTGACCGGTTACGGCACCTTCTCGCTGGCGATACCGCACCTGCCGCCGTTCCACCACCCCGACATAGCGCAGTTCGGCTGGGCAATCGTGCTGGGCGCTGCGGCCGCGTTCGCCGGCTACGGGATCAGGCGTCTCGCCCTGCATCTGCGGGGGCATGTCGAGCGCCGGCTCATGCTCCTCACGCCACTCAGCGGACTGGCGATTGCGGGCCTGGCCATCGCCTACGCCGAAGGCAGCGGCCATCCGGCCTCCGATGTGCTGTTCTCCGGACAGACCTTCCTTGGCCCGCTCATCACGCACGCCGCTGCCTACACCGCCGGAGCCCTGGTGTTGCTTATGGCGTGCAAGGGCATCGCCTACGCGATCGCGCTCAGCGGTTTCCGTGGCGGCCCGACATTCCCGGCGATGTTCATCGGCGCGGCGGGCGGCATCGCTTTGTCACATTTGCCGGGCTTGCCGGTCGTCCCTGGGGCGGCGATTGGCATCGGCGCGATGGCGGCGGCCATGCTCCGGCTTCCGATGACATCGGTCCTGCTCACCACCCTGTTCCTGGGCTCGGGCGGCATCATCGTGCTGCCGCTCGTGATCGTCGGCGTCGTCGTGTCTTTCATGCTGACGCTCATGCTCTCGGCGCCGCCGGTCCCGAAGGCCCACTCAGCGACGCAGACGGCACCGCAGCCGGCCACGCGGCCGGCCGCGACGCAGGTTCGCTGACGGCTCCGGGTCGTAACAGGATGCGTACGAGGCCGCTGATCGTCAGGTACGCGCCCAGCAGCAGGCAGATCCAGGCCGTGAGCTGCAGCACATGACCCGTGAGCCAGGACTGGGTTCGCCTGAGCGCTGCGGCAGTTCGGTCCGGCCGGATCTCCAGGAGCAGCCACGGAATGATGATCAGCAGGTATTCGATGATGACGAAGACGAAGACGCCCGCGACCCGCGTCGCAGTCGACCAGTGGCCGGTGACGAGGTGGTGCAGAGCCGTCAGGTAGACGCCGCCAGGCAGGCCGCTGAGCACGCCGATCACGAAGGCGAAACCCGGGCGCGGCTGGCGCAGCGCGCGCATCACGCGGTTCTCTTTGTTGGCACGGGACTCCTGCGGTCCCGGCCTGTCCGCCGGCCCCTTAGCTCGCCGCCTGACCGGCACCAGGCCGGTGAAGAGCGCTGCGGCAAGGAAGAGCAAGATGAGCCCGAGTGCCAGGTCCACCGCGGCGCTCGGTTTCAGTTGCGCCTTAATGGCGTCCGCGTGGACGACGAGAACATCGATCAGGCCGATGGTGATGGCGACGCCCATCGCGCCGGCCAGGATGCAGGCGAACATCGCTCGTGGTCGGCGGTTCTCGATCAGCAACAGGTCGATGGCAAGGAGCTTGGCGTTGAGCGCGGCCGTGAACGCGAGGGCGAAGAACTCGGCGTTCATCGCCCCTCACCGCGACGCCATCGACTTCTTTTGCTGCCCTGGTTCGACATCGCGCTTAACGCACAGCGGGCGAAATGTCCTATAGGCCAACCTGGGCCTCTAGCCTGCCGGACTTGACCGCAGCGCTGAACGCGCTGTAGTCCCGCTCGTTCTGATCGGCATAGACGACTGCGAAGTCCGCGATCGCGTTGTCAAAGTTGTCTGCCCCGCCCAGGTACGCGGCAAGCGCGATCCTGTCCCCGTACCTGGCGTGGGCACGGGCCAGGGTCGCGCCGCAGATCTGCGCGTAGAAGGTCGCGCCGGGAACCATCATGACTTCGGTGTCCGCGCTGCCCTTCCAGTCCTGGAACTGCCGGACGTAGAAGTGACGGACCTGGCCGTCCAGCCCGCGGCCAGATACCCAGCCGAGGAAGATGTCGCTCGCCGCCTGCATCAGGCGCTGGCCCGCCACGACCCGCTCGCCGTGGTTCGGGTAGACACTGCGGCCAGCGAAACGCTCGAGCACGGAAGACTCAGCCTCTTTGACCTGCAAGAACAGCGGGTCGTTGCCGTCCCTGCCGAGCAGGAGCACGATAAAGCACCGCGTACCGACGCTGCCCACGCCGACGACCTTGCGGGCCGAGTGAACGTACCGGAACTCCTCGATCGGGTGATGCTCCCCCCCGAGCGACTGCCGATAGGCGCGCAACAGGCCCCTGATCAGCTCGTCGAATTGCTCCCATTCGGATCCGGGCTCGACCAGGTCTTCGACCGGCACGATCAGCGGCTCCTGCGCAACGATGCGTGGCTCCCCGCCGGACTCCTCGGTGCGCTTGGCGAAAACACGAGAGCTGTCACGCGTGCGGGCCTGGGCGATGTTGCGCTCGGCGCGCCGCCGCTCCGTCTTGCCCGCCGGCTGCCCGCGCGCCGCCTGGCGCAAGAGCCTCAGGAGCTCCTCGCTCTCAAGCTGGTCGTACCAGGCATCAAGCGTGCCAAGCCCGGCCGCGCGCCGCATCCGATTGCGGTACTCGCGCACCGCGGTGAGCACGATCGCCCGGCGGTCGGCTGGCCGGAATCCGCGTTCGCGCCCCATGACCTCGAAGCTGACCGCCAGGCGCTTCACGTCCCACTCCCACGGACCGGGCAGGGTCTCGTCAAAGTCGTTGATGTCGAAGATCATCCTGCGCTCCGGCGTCCCGAACCCGCCGAAGTTCGACAGGTGCGCGTCACCGCAGAGCTGCACCTCGATGCCGGAACGAGGGGTGTCCGCCAGGTCGGCGGCCATGATCAGGGCCGCGCCCCGGTAGAAGGTGAACGGCGACACCAGCATGCGGCCGTACCTGACCGGAACCAGCTCCGGGACCCGGCTGACGGCCTGCTCCTCGAGCAGCGCGATGGGATCGGGCCGGTCGGGCCCTGGCTCCCAGCTAGCGTGCGCGGACCTCGGGGCCGGCGTACGGGCGGCGCGACCGCGCGCCTGCCGCTCTTCGACGCTCCGGTGCCTGCGCCGCCAGGCCGAGTCTTGCGATATCGCGCCGGGCTTCCCGGCGTGCTGCGCCTTGCCCCCCTGCTCAGGCACAGCTGAGCGGGGACGTGAACGCCGGGTAGTCTCGCGCGGCACGTAGTCATGATCGCGCGGCCGGGCGGCTCGCGCGTCACCCCGGCGGGGTGAGCCTGCCCGATCTTTCGGCGGGACGCTTGCGCCTACGATCGCGCCGCCGGGCAAGCGGGCTGCCGAGGGTCAGGACGGGCTGCCTGGACGTCAATCGCAGCGCCGGCACTGAAGACGATCTTTATGGGTGTGACGCAGGAATGGCTGCGCGGTCGAACAGCCATTCCTGCGTCACACCCATCGCCGCGATTTGTCCCGAACGCTGCTTACGGGTGTTTTGCGGGCCGGGCGGGGTGACCCGTGCCGCGGCATCGCTTGTTCACCCGCGTCGGGTGGTGCCGAGCCCGGCCGAGCGGGGATTCGATGGGGTGGGCGGGTGGCGGCGCACGTGCCTGGCTGGCCGGCGGCCGGACTTGACGGGGGAACCATGACGGACGAGCACGTTGACGCACTCGTGATCTTCGGCGCGACTGGAGACCTGGCCAAGCTCGAGACGTTCCCCGCGCTGGTGGGCCTGGTGGATCGCGGTGTCCTGGATGTCCCGGTGATCGGCGTCGCCAAGAGCGGCTGGGGCCAGGACCAGTTCCGCGCCTACGCGCAGGCCTCGCTGGAGCTCAACAAGATGGACCCGAAGGCCCCGTCGGCAGCCAAGATGCTGAGCCTGCTCCGTTACGTCGATGGCGATCTCGACGATGACGCCACGTACCGCGCCATGTCGGATGCCATCGGAGACGCTCAGCGTGTCCTCTACTACCTGGAAGTCCCGCCGCCGCTGTTCGCGCGGATCGCGCAGGGCATCTCGCAGGTCGGCCGGACCAAGAACGCCAGGGTGATGGTGGAGAAGCCCTTCGGAAGCGATCTGGCCAGCGCGCAGCAGCTGAACCGGATCATGCACCAGTACTTCGCAGAAGACGACATTTACCGCGTCGACCACTGGCTCGGACTTGATCCGGTGGAGAACATGCTGTTCGTCCGGTTCGCAAACTCCGTGATCGAGCCGCTGCTCAACCGGACGCACGTGGCCAGCGTTCAGATCACCATGGCCGAGGCCTTTGACGTATCCGACCGCGGCCGGTTCTACGACGAGACCGGCGCGATGCGGGACGTGCTGCAGAACCACCTGCTCCAGGTGCTGGCCTCGGCGCTGGCCGAGCCGCCGGATGGCAACGGGATGCAGTCGTGGCTGAC
>JASHUG010000177.1 GCA_030040155.1 Streptosporangiaceae bacterium
AACAACAGGTCCAGCACAAGGATCGGCTGCACGAGGGCAAGCGGTCCGAAGTGCAAGGCGATGGCCTGCATCCCAGAAGCGGCGATGTCAACCGTGATTCCGATCAGCCAGAGCCGGTTGACGGCCAGATCGGCAAAGAGCCTGAGGTCCAGCGGTGGCCGCTTTGCCACCTTGTGCGTGGCGCGCTGCTCGATGACATCGGACGCCCCGAACGTGACAGCACCCGCCAGGGCAACAAGCGTGGCGATCAGGTCGTTCACGAAGGACTCATGTCGGTGCGCTGCGAGTCAGGCAATAGCTCTTGGCTGTTGCTCGTGGGCGGCGCGTTCACCTCGTGGCGAGGACGCTTGCGTGCTAGCCGGCGTGCCGGAACTCCGCCCACGCTGGCCGGGAATCGCGGGATGCAGGAGAGCAGCCAGTGCCAGCGCCAGTATCGCGGCGAGCGCCCAGGCGGACAAGATCAGCAGCGGACCGGTGATTGCGTTGCCGTTGAAATAGGTGACGTTCCTGACCGTGCTCTGGGCCGCGCCAGGGAGGAGAGCCTGGCCCAGGTCGGCGTACCACGGGGTGATCATGCGCGGTCCCAGGGTGCTGCCCGATGACGAGATGCCGACCGGTACGAAGAGCAGCAAGACGACGAGGAAGCCGAGCCTGCCGCCCCATCGCTCGGCCGCGGCCCCCATCGCGGCGGCTGTGAATGCCAGCAGCACGCCCACGCCGTAGATCGCCCAGGGCGCGCCGGTCAGCGCGCCGATTCCCGCATCGGCGATCGCCGTCGCCACGGCCGCGACGATGACCGCATAGATCAGGATTATGCCCAGGTGCCAGAACTCGTTGAGCCGGGTGCCGATGCTGCCGATCAGCAGGTTCCCGAAAGCCAGGCTCGGGGCCACCAGCGCAATCACGAAGAACAGCATCGAAAGCCCCTCCGGGTCGCTGGAGTGCAACGGGCGGATGTTCTGCACGACCAGCGGCACGCGGGCGTGAGCCGCGGCGGCAGTGAACGCCTTGATGGTCGCGGTCGTCTCAGCCTCGCTGACGGCAGACGCGACCAGCAGATGCGCGGTCGGGCCCGGCACGAGCGCGGCATCGATCCTGCGGGCGCCTATTGCGCTACGTGCCGCCGCCACGCTCGGGTAACTGACGATGGTGAAGGCTCCTGGTGCCCGCCGGCCCAGAGCCGAGCCGACCATCGATGCCTGCGCGCGAGGCCCGACCAGCCCGACTGGTACCGAGCGCGGGCCGGGGGCGTGCAGGCCCCCGATGAAAGCGGTGATGAAGACCGCGCTGACGGCGGTCACTCCGAGAGCACTGATCAATCCGCCGGTAATGATCTTGCGACGTTCTCGCCACTCATGCACGGGCGCGTGGCCCACAGCCGTGGCACTGTGCGCCCTATCCGGCTGTATCTCCCGTGGATGCAGCGAGTCTTTTTCCTGCATGTAGCCGCCCCCAGAGAATGTCTCGCCCTTACTCAGATCAATCAGCATGCGATGCCAGCCGGCCCGAGTGGGTGATGCGGCGGCCTGCGGTCCCATTACCCGGCTGTGCGGGGTCACAAGCGCCTGACCCAGCGCCGGGAACGCAACGCCGTCCAGGCCGGGGCGTGGAAGATGTCGGCATCTCGCGTCGCGAAGATCTCACCGGCCGGCCCGAGAAGGGCGCGCCCGGCCGCAGACAGCGGAAATAAGGGAAATTTGCCCGACCTGCGCGGCTGAGAGCGCCGCGGGGGAGTCACGGCCACGGTTGTTCCACGTTTTGGGTCCGGATCATGGACTGCCGGCTGAGGTTCGCTTCTCAGCCGGGACCGAGCCAGCCTGCGGTCGCGACCAAAACCCGCGAAGGAACGCCCACACGCTGGCGGCGCCGCGCCGGACTTCCTGTTTCCTGAGCCATCCTCGCTCGCCTGGGCGTGCGTCCGCGCTGCTGCGGAGGGTCACTGCGGTAAGTAGACCGCTAGCGGGGCGCTAACGAGTGGCCGGAAACGTCATCTCACGGGCGCTGGATTGCCCTGCGTGCTGGCAGGCAGCGCCGGGTCCCACCCGCTTACCTGGCAGGCGTACTGGAAGGCAGAGCGGCCAAACTCGACCGCCGTGGCGCGCGGATCCGGCGCCGCGCGGACGTCGTCCCAGTCCAAGATGTACTCGCCCTGACCGTTGTCCCAGTGGGCCGCGGCCGGGGACAGGGTACCTTCAGCGAAGCTAGCCGGTGCCGGGCGGCTGAAGGCGTAGAACGCCGCCCGCCGATGGCTGGCATCACCCGGCCACCAGCCGATCATCACCTCCTCGGCGTCGTCGGAATTGCGGGCGATGAAGTCGTGGGACGCCGGGTTGGCCGGCCGGCCGGAGAACATCGTCACGGCCAGGTCGAAGCGTCCCCACCACGCGTTGACGGGTGTGCAGCGCCCGCGGTATGGCGCCCGGAACGCAGCCAGGGCCAACGCCGCCTGGGTGGCCGCTGCGAAATAGTCTCGAACCTGCGCGGTGTCATAGCGCGCATGCTCGTAGTCCTCGTCGAGCGGAACGCTCCACGAAACCTCTTGCGGGGCCGGGTTGATTCGCACCTCGCCGCCTATTTTGGTCACCGCGGCTAGCACGTCCCTGGTTACCTCCGCTACCGGCCGGTCGGGGATCAGCGGCACACGCTCCACAGCGCCGCCGTCGTGCTCGACCACCGCCTCGTGAGCGCGCAAATCCAGCGTCGCTACCAGCGAGCCGGACCCGTCCGGTGCGGGCAGCGGCGCAGTTTCCCAGCCCCGCGGGCTCAACCGCAGCGCTCCGTGCTGCAGCTCCGGTTCCGGCGGGGCCAGCTCGACCGCCAGCTTGCCCAGCACCTGGGTATGCGCGTGCAGGGTGTCACATGTCTCGCCCCACCCGTCATAGGACACCGCCGGCCAGCGCTGCGTCACG
>JASHUG010000178.1 GCA_030040155.1 Streptosporangiaceae bacterium
ACGTCCGCTCCACGAAGGAGGGCAGGACGTAACGCGACTCAGTCAGGCTGGGCCGCCAACCGTTGTCAGCGCTCACTGGGCGCCTCCTCCGCTCGCGAAGTTCCCGGCAGGGCGGCCGCCGGGGCTGTGGTGATCTCGGTGCCCGTCGTCATGTCAGCGAACTGGGATCGGCCACGTCGGCGGCGTTGCGGACCACGTGATCCACGATCCCGTAGTCGCGCGCCTCCTCCGCGGTGAACCAGCGGTCCCGGTCGGAGTCGGCCTCGATCTGCTCAACGGGCCTGCCCGTGTGGGACGCGATCCGCTCGGCCATCAGCCGCTTCAGGTACAGGCTCTGCTCGGCCTGGATCCGGATGTCGGTGGCCGTGCCGCCGATGCCGCCGTGCGGCTGGTGCATCAGGATGGCGGCGTGCGGCATGGCGTAGCGCTTGCCCTCGGCGCCCGCCGTGAGCAGGAACTGGCCCATTGACGCGGCCATGCCCATCGCATAGGTCGCGACGTCATTCGGCACGAACTGCATGACGTCGTAGATCGCCATTCCGGCATATACCGAACCGCCGGGTGAGTTGATATAGAGGTTAATGTCGCGCTTGCGGTCCTCGGCGGACAGCAGGATCAGCTCGGCGCAGATGCGGTTGGCAAGATCGTCATCCACCTGCTGGCCGAGGAAGATGATCCGGTACCGCAGCAGCCGCTGAAACAGCATGTCACCCATCGGGAACGTCGGGGCCTCTGCTGCCTGCGCCAGCACCCGGGCAATCTGCCCCTGGTCTTCGGGAGGCGTGGTCACGGGTGCCCTCCTCATCGTGGTAGTCCGCGCCAGTCGTTGACAGTGACCATAACCCGAGCGCAGTAGCGTCAAGTCCGCCGATCCCCGCTGTTCGCTACCGGCGCAGGCAGGGCAGGCCTTTGGCGAACGGCGGACTCGCCATTGCCGCGCGCCGAGATACTGGTGGCGCCGCCCCGGAACTGTGGCAACGCCTCGCGCGCGCCCTGGATACGTCAGCGCGTTAGGACGGCTATGTTCCGGTAGTCCTGGCGTGTGAGCTCAGCCCTCGTCGTCTTCCTCATCGCCCTCGACGTCGTCGGTGTCCTGCTCGGTCTCCTCGTCGTCCTCGGCCGCGTCGCTGGGCGGCGTAACGTACACCGGCCGTCCCGCCTCGTCCACAACTCTGGCCTTCTCAGCCAGCATCGTGAGGGCGTTGGACCGCAGCACGTCAGCGGCCACGGCGCCGAGCTGTCCGTTGTCGCTGAGCTGCTTGGCCAGCCGGTCGGGTGCGACTCCCATCCGGTAAGCCTGCTCGGCTACGTAGGCGCTGAGCTGCTCGGGCGTGACCTTGAGCTCTTCGTCAGTGGCGAGCTTGTCCAGGATGAACTGCGCTTTGAGCGACCTGCGGGCGTCCTCCTCGAACGAGGCGCTTAGCTGGGCCGCGGTCTGCCCGGCGGACTCCAGGTAGCTCTTCATGGTCAGGCCGGCGCGGTCGAGCTGGGTCTTCAGGCTCTCCCTGCGGTGCTCGACCTCCTGCTCGACGATGCGCTCGGGCAGCGGCATGTCGACTTGCTCGAGCAGCGCGTCCAGGGCCCGCTCCCTGGCCTGGCCGCCCTGCCCTGCCCTGCGCACGGCCTCGAGCTGCTTGCGGGTGCCGGCCCGCAGCTCCCCGACGGTGTCGTACTCACTGGCGGCCTGAGCAAAGTCGTCATCGAGCGGAGGCAGCTCCTTGACCTTCACGGTGCTGACGGTCACCAGCACCTCAGCCTCCTCGCCGACGTGCTCGCCACCTGCGAGCTCGGCAGTAAAGGTCTTCGACTCGCCCGCGGCCATCCCGACCAGCGCCTCATCCAGCCCGTCGAGCATGGACTCGCTGCCGACCTCGTACGAGACGCCGGTGGCCTGCGCGTCCTCGACTGGCGTGCCGTCCACCGAGGCGGCCAGGTCGATGGTCACGTAGTCGCCGCCGCGGGCGGCACGCTCCGCGGTCTTCAGCGAGGCGAAGCGCTCGCGCAGCCCGTTCAGGTATTCCTCGACCTGGTCCGGCGACACTTCGGCGTTCTCCACCGTGACCGAGACGGATTCCAGGGCCGGCAACTCGAACTGGGGCCGGACGTCGACCTCAGCCGTGAACTGCAGCTCCTTGCCGTCATCGAGCTTGGTGATCTCCAGTTCGGGCTGGCTGAGCGGGATGACCTCGTTGTCGGTGACGGCCTTGGTGTAAAGCTCGGGCACCGCGTCGTTGACTGCCTGCTCCAGCACCACTCCGCGGCCGATGCGCTGATCGATGATCCGCGGCGGCACTTTGCCAGGCCGGAAGCCGGGCACCCTGACCTGCCGAGCGACCTCCCGGTAGGCCTTGTCAAGGCTCGGCTTGAGTTCCTCGAACGGAACTTCGATGGTCAGCTTCACCCTGGTCGGGCTCAGCTCTTCGACGTCGGTCTTCACCTGGGAGTCGCTCCTGGGAATGTCATCGGCGTGAGCTGCGTGCGGCATTGCGGACCTGACAACCCGGCCCGCGACAGCGTGTCGCTCACGGGTACTGGTGGCCAAGTCTAGGACAGCCATTCCCGCGTTCACCCTCGACGGGTGATGATCACGGGAACTCGGCGACCGCACGATGGATCGAGAGGTGCACTCGGGGGACCTCGGGTGTTGCCTGCGGGCGGCACCGCCCGGACAGCCGGACCGCGGTGCCAGGCACCTAGTCGGAGGAGGTCTCGTAATGACCGATCCGCGCAATAGCCCGGCGGACTCGCCAGGGCAGGACAGCGGGACGAGTCAGCCGGCCCCAAGCGGCCAGCGCCACTCCCGTCTCGGCCTGTTCCACCGCGGGAGCCAGAGCTCAAGCTCGACCGGCACGTCCGGTGCCGGGAGCACGGCAACGGCCACCCGGCAGACGACGTCGACCGGCAGAACCGTCCCGCAGCAGGCCGGCGAGGCTCCGTCGGAGCGGCAGGACTACAAGCGAGAGGACTACGGCCGGGGGCAGCGCGGCGAGGACTACCGGGCTGACGAGGCACCGGGCGGTGCCATGGTCGCCAAGGCAGCGACCTTTTCCTGGGAGCTGCTCCTGCTCTGCGCAGCCGGCTTGATCGCAGTCGGGATCATGCTGGTCGCCTGGCCGCACGCAACACTGTTCGTGGTCTCCATCGTGATCGGCGCGGCGTTGATCGTCTCGGGACTCTCCAAGCTCTGGGAGGGCTTCACCGCCCGTGACCGGGCCGGCGGCACGCGCGCCGGCTATGTCGTGATCGGGATACTGGCGGTAATCGCGGGCCTGTACTTGCTACGCCACCACGCGCTCACGACTTTCCTGATCGCCTTCGTGGCTGGCGTCTACTTCATCGTGCAGGGCATCACCGACCTGGGCCAATCGTTCTCGCCTGACCTGCCGGGCCGCGGACTGCGGGCGATACTCGGCGTGTTCAGCCTCGCCGCCGGCCTGGTCCTGGTGATCTGGCCGGGCCTCTCCCTGACGCTGATGGTCTTGATCGTGGGCGCCTGGCTGCTCTTCTACGGCTGTGTGCTCGCCGCACTGGCCTTCGGCGTGCGCAAGCACCACAAGGACGAGATGGCCAGAGACCGGGACAGGGATAGAAGCACGGCAATGGCTGCCCCGCGCGCAGCCTGAGGCTCGGTGCCGACCCGGCTGACGTCGGGGCCGGCGCCTCGCGCTCGGTAGATCCGGCCAGGAACGGCCAGCCTGACCAGGGACCGCCACGCGGCGGCCCGGAGGATGGCCAGAGGAAGTGGCCCGCACCGCAGGTCCGGTGCGGGCCACGACGTGCGTGGGATATGCAGAGCGTGGTCCGCCACCGCGGAGCGCCACGACGCTAGCCGGAGATCTCGGAGATCAGAGCAGGTCGAGCCGCCGGCCCTGAGCGATTGCCTGCCGCCTGCTGCTCACGCCGAGCTTGCGGTACACCGAGCTCAGGTGGGTCTTGATCGTATTGATCGACAGGAACAGCGACTCCGCGATCTCCTGGTTCGTCATGTGCGAGGGCAGGAACCGCAGCACCGCCAGCTCGCTTTCCGTCAGCGGCGTGCCTGACGGCTGACCGGCCGCGTGCGGCAGCCGGCCGTCGAAGCGGTCAAGGATCCGGCCGGCGAATCCGGCGCACCTGCTGGCCGGCGTGATCAGCACGGTCAGCGCCGACCTGATCGCCGTGCCCGCCGCGATGAATGCGCCGGACTGATCGTCGGGTTCGGCCACCGCAAGCGCCTCCTCCAGGCGCTCGGCCGCCTCGGCCGCCTGGTTGAGCCGACGGTGCGCGATCACCGCGGTCAGCAGCGCCGACAGACGCATAGAAACCGGACCGCTGGGCGGACCCGACATGATCGGCTCGAGCAGCTTGAGCGCTCCCTTGTCGTCGTGATCGGCCATGAGCAGGCGGGCCCGGCAGATCTCTGCGTCCTGGCCGGACGAATCCGTCTCGCCCGCGGTCGCGATGACCGATCTGGCCCGGTCGGGTTCCCCCGCCACGAGGCTTATCTCGGCGTCGAGCACCGCGATGGCCGCGACCGGGCCCGGCTCGCCCGCGACCGTCTCCGTCAGCAGCCGGACAAGCCCCCGCGCCCCGGCTGGGTTGCCGTCGTCGATTGCGATGCGAGTCCTGATCATCCCGGTCAGCACGCTTATAACCGGTTCCCCGGCGGGCTGAACGGCGGCTGCCGCGGCTTGGTCGGCCTGATCGAGCAGCATCGACGCCGCTTCCGGCTCATCGCGCGCGACATGGGCGCGCGCCTGACTCAGGGCGAGGATCGGGGCAAGATCACCGGATCCGGCGGTCAGCCCCTCTGCGACTTCGGCCGCGATCCTGGTGGCCGTAGCCAGGTCTCCGTACCAGGCGTGGGCGACGGCTTCCCAGGACCTGGCCCGTTCCCGCAATGCCAGCAGTCCGCCGGCCGCCAGTTGCGAACCGGCGTGCTGCAGCGCGGACCTGGCCTCCTGCACCTGGAGCCGGCGCAGGGCAGCGCAGCCGAGCGCCAGCCACAGCAGCCCAGCTCCGCGGTGCTCGGGCGCGCTCTTGGACTCCTCGTGTGCGCGGCTGGCGAGCTCCGATTGCGCGGTCAGGTCGGCGTCGGTCCCAGCCAGCCGCATGACCTGCAGAGCCGCCAGCCAGAGCCGGCCGGCCGCGCGCGTCGTGCTGGCTGGATCTGGCTGACCGGGCATGGCGTTCTCGGCGCAGTCGAGGTGCGGCAGCGCCCCGTCAGGGTCGCCCTGCCAGAGCCGAGCGGCCGCGAGCGCCGACGCCAGAACGTAGTCGCTGCTGCGGCGATCGGGCGGGCAGGTGCTGAGCACGCCCTCGAGCTCAGTCCAGGCTGCCTCCGGTGGCGCGATCGGGCTGGCGTCGGCGAGGATCTGCGCGGCGAAGTCCCAGTCGCCGGCCCGCGCTGCCGCCCGGATCGCCTCCATTACCTCCGAGCGGCCGGCATGCCAGCGCGCGATCTGCCCGAGCAGCGCGGGCACCTCGTCGGGATGGTCACGGCGCAGTACGGTCTCGAGCACGTCCCTGAGCATCGAGTGGTACCGGTAGTCAGCCAGGGCGGGGCCGGCCGGCTGGATCAGTCCGTTCTCCCGGCTGAGCTGCTCGAGGCGTGCGCCCGCGCCGCTGTCGCCGGTCAGTACGTGCGCGAGGTCGGGGGGCACGAGTGCGGTCAGGCAAGTTCGCAGCAGGAACTGCCTGGTGCCGGGCGGCAGCGGCGTGAGTATCTCGTCGCAGATGTAATCCGCGATCAGCTCGGAGGTCGCCGGCAATTCCGATTCTCCGGCCTGTCCTGAGCCGACCGACATCGATAGCAGGCGCAGCCCGGCCATCCACCCTTCGCTGTGCTCCATGATCGCCGCCCGCAGCCGAGGCTCGGCCGGCTTGTCCAGGCTGGCCAGGTAGGCATCGGCCTCCTGGCTGGTGCACGCCAGGTCCGCGGGCCCAACGTCACCAAGCTGACCCGACACCCTGAGCTTCGCCACGGTGAGGCCCGGGGCGTACCGTCCGGCCAGCACCAGCCGAAGCTCAGCCGGCGCGCGGTGCACGAGCTCGTCGAGGTCGGCTAGCACCTGCGAGCCGCCTAGCTCGTGCACGTCGTCGATGACGAGCGCGGCCGACGCGCCGGCGACCGCGATCCGGCCGACGATCTCCTGCGCCAGGCCGGCCGGATCCGCCACCGCGCGGCCGGTTAGCTGCTCGGCATCGACCGCCGTCACGGCGCCGGCCCGCGCGAGAGCGGTGATCACGTATCGCCAGAACCGGGCAGGTTCGCGGTCGGCGGCGTCCGCAGTCAGCCAGGCGACCGGGCTGGCAGCCGACCGCGCCGCGGCCCAGCTCACGCACGCGACGGTCTTCCCTGCTCCCGCTGGCCCGGTCACCAGCGTTACCCGGTGCCGGGTCGCCTGCTTCATCAGCTCGTCGACCCGCGGCCGCCGCAAGATGGCAAGTCCCGGGTCGGGTATCTGGAGCTTGTCTTCGAGCAGGCCAGAGCCGCGATCAGCGGATGTGACAAGACCACCGACCGTCGTCGTCATCGCCCCCCCGAGTTGCCGCCCCGACCTGCCGCCCCGACCTGCCGGCCCGACTTGCCGGCCCGACTTGCCGCCCCGACTCGCCGCCGCGCCGCGGTTGGCCCCCACCGCGGTTCCCCGAACCCGTCGCGCCCCTACTCCCGTGATTGGCTCCTGTCCAGAGCCGGGGACAACTCCTCACAAGATTCACCCGGCGCGGCGAAATACCAGCTCAAAGCCTCGTACCACGCATACCCGCGGGTGAGGCGGGTCAACCTGCCTCATGATTATGCCCATGTATACAACGTTATGGCCGTGCAATCTCATGGGCCGTGCGGACGCCAGGCGGACCGGTCGTCTTCGTCACGAAGCCCCGCAATCCGCAACGGCAGAGCCGCTGACCGTTCACCCCGACTAGGTGATGCAGGCCCGCGCGGCCCGTCCGTAGCGTTCGAAGAAGAACGACCCGGACAACCGGCCAGCACGTGGGCTGCTGCTGCACTGGCTTGACCAGGCGGCGCCGGCCCCACCGGTCAGGTCAGAGGGGAGTGCATCTGATGAGGAGAGCACAGAATCGATCCACGGGTACCCAGTCCGATAGCGGCGCGAACGTCTCGAGCACGGGCGGGACCGGCGAGACCGCCGGAGCGACGAGCACGAGCCTCCGCGACCAGCCAGGTGGCCAAACTGAGTCGACCTCGTACGCACGGGGCACCGCGCAGCCGGCCTATGGCGAAGCCGGGCGCGAAGAGACGATCGAGCGCACGGGCCTCGGCGGCGGCCTGTCCATGCTCGCCGGGCTGCTCGCCTTCCTCTTCGGGCTGGCGATGGTGATAAGGCCACTCTTCTACCACGTGCTGCCCGGCTACGCGTACGAGTTCGGCACCAACGGCCATGCCTGGGGCTGGACCTTGGTGGGCCTCGGTATCGTCCTGTTCTGCGCCGGAGCGTGTTACACCCTCGGCTTGCCCTTCAGCCGGGCGGCCGCGACTGCGCTCGCGGTGCTCACGGCGGTCGGGGCCTTCCTTGCCCTGGCGTACTCGCCCATCTGGGGCTTCATCGTCGTGGCCATCTGCATTGTGGCCCTGTGGGCTCTGCTTCACCGTGACAGGCGCCGCGAGTGGGATTCGCGCACCTCGAGGAGGATGTAGCGCCTGCGACAGCACAAGCCCCGCTGCGGTACTCCGTGGCGGGGCTTGCGCATATCGGAACGAAGTCGCGCCCCTAGCGACTCGTGTCCGCCTGGTCGGCTGCGATCACCCGCAGGACTGCGTCGACCAGGGCCAGGTGGGTGAAGGCCTGCGGAAAGTTGCCCAGGTGCATGCCGCTAGCGGCATCGATTTGCTCGGCGTATAGCTGCAGCGGGCTCGCCAGCGATAGCAACTTGGCGCACAGCGCCCGTGCGCGCTCCGTTTCGCCGATCATCGCCAGCGCCGACACCAGCCAGAATGAGCAGATCGTGAACGTGCCCTCATCGCCTTCGAGGCCGTCGTCGGTCTGCCCGGGCCGGTAGCGCAGCACAAGCCCGTCCTGCGTCAGTTCGTCGGCAATGGCAAGTACGGTTGCTCGGACCCGGTCGTCGTCGGGCGGCAGGAACTTCATCAGCGGGATGAGCAGGTTAGAGGCGTCCAGCGCCGTGCCGCCGTAGGTCTGCACGAAAACGCCGCGACCGTCAACGCCGTGTTCGCAGACGCTGGCGTGGATCTCATCGGCGGCGGCTCGCCACTTCGCCGCCAGGTCGGCGTCGCCGCGGCCGGCGGCCAGCTTGACCCCGCGGTCGGCGGCCACCCAGCACATCACCTTGGACGCGGTGAACTGCTGCGGCTCGCCCCTGACCTCCCAGATTCCTCGGTCGGGCTCGGACCAGATCTGCACGGCACTATCGACCAGCTTGCAAACGGCCTCCCAGGCGATCGGCCCGATCTCGTCTGCGGCGTTCTCGAAGCGTAGTGCGGCCGCCTCCATGACCATCCCCCAGACGTCGTGCTGGCGCTGGTTGTAGGCACCGTTGCCAATCCGGACTGGATGCGCGCCGTCGTAGCCCTTGAGGTCGCCCAGGATTCGCTCGTCGAGATCGCGCTCCCCATCTATGCCGTACATGATCTGCAACGGCCCGGCGCTGACCGCATCCATCATGAAGGCGAAGTAGCTGAACGCCTCGGAGTCATAACCGAGTTGGTAGAGGGCGGACAGCATGAACGCCGAGTCGCGGACCCAGGTGAACCGGTAGTCCCAGTTCCGCTCGCCTCCGGGAGTTTCCGGCAGCGACGTCGTGCTCGCGGCCATGATCGCGCCCGACGGCGCGTAACTGAGACCCTTGAGCGTCAGTGCGCTGCGCTCCAGATAGGGACGCCAGGGGTGATCGGGCATTGTCGAACTGGAGGGTCGCAGCCAGTCCCGCCACGCGGTCACGGTTGTGGCGATCTCCCGGTCCGCCTGGTCGGTCGCCGACACCTGCGCCTCCCGCCAGGACAGGGCGGCGAATGCCGACTCCCCCTCGCCCAGCGATGTGCGGGCCGTGGCCCGCGCCCCGCCGTAGCCGAGGCGCAGGCTGCTGCGCAACGTCAGTTCCGGCCGGCCGGTCAAGTGGCACGACGCCGCGCCGTAGCCGGTGCCGCTGTAGCTCCAGATACCTTGCGTCTGGCCGTAGTCGAACAGCGGCATGCAGTCGAGCATGAGGTCCACCTGCCCGGCGATGCAGGTTGCCTTCCTGACCAGCATGCCCTTCGCCGTGTAGTCGCCCGGCGGCCGACGGTGCCCCTCGATCCGGTCTGTGCCCCGCCATTCGCCCATGACCAGCGCATCGATGACGACCATCCAGCCGGTCGCCGTCGCCCACGTCGTCTCCAGCACCATCGACCCTGGCAGGTAGCGCCGGCTGGCCGGCACCC
This sequence comes from Streptosporangiaceae bacterium, assembly GCA_030040155.1. Taxonomy (GTDB): domain Bacteria; phylum Actinomycetota; class Actinomycetes; order Streptosporangiales; family Streptosporangiaceae; genus JAJYUU01. The sequence continues at coordinate 9,383 of JASHUG010000178.1, forward strand.
GCGAGTGCACCGGCCCGAACCGGAAGAATCCCGCCGACCGGTCAAGCAGCGCCGCGAAGACGCTCGCCGAGTCAGGGCGCGGCAGGCACATCCACTCCACTGCGCCGTCCGGTGCGAGCAGCGCGGTCGTCGAGCAGTCGGACAAGAACGCGTAGTCCGCGATCGGCGGGAACCGCGAAGAGGCGGCGGTGGTCCTCATCCTGGCCGAGGATGCTACGGGCACCCTTCGGATCATGCCCGGCGTGTTTGCGGCCCGGCATCACCCGATCCGGATGACCCGGCGGACGGCGGGTTCGGCCGCCGCCCTCAGCTCACGGCGCCGGCTACCCCGAGGATGCCGTCGATCGCGAGCGCCGCGCCGCCGACAACCAGCGCGCCGACAAGCAGCAGCCGCCCGTGCGAGCGCAGCCAGCCATTGAAGCTGGCCAGCAGCCTGCCGGTCTGGTCGGGCGTGAAGAGATACAGCACGAACGGCAGCCAGACGAATGCCAACGTGATCGCGATGATCAGAGCGAGCAGCAAGACGCTGTTGACCGTGCTCTCCCTGGATGTCGCCACCACCTGAACAGCGGCCACGAACGTGAGCGAGGGCCCGTACACCAGCAGGCCGACGAGGAACGCCGTCTTGCGGCTCGGGTGGGCGATCAGTCTCGCGATTAGGCCCTGATTCTGCTTGGCCGGGTCCTTGCGGCGGGGGCCGCGCCGCCACAGGTAGACGCCGAAAGCGAGGATGACCAGGCCCAAGCCGAGCCGCAGCCCGTACCTGGCCTGGTGTTCGTGCGGCTTGTACAGGTGCCCGGAATGCAGCACGACGAACAAGATCGCCGCAACGATGGCCGTCATCACGATGGCGCCTGACAGGTAGATCAGCACCGTCATGCGCGGGTTGGCCGCACCAAGGAAGACCGCCGATGCCAGCAGCGCCGTCGGCGAGAGCGCCGCCAGGATGGCGAACCCGGCTATCTGCCCGAGCATCAGGGTCGATGTCTCCTGGCAGCGGCGCTCATGCCTCGCAGCGTTCCCCACCGCCGCGATCGCGGCCTCACCCGGCTCGGGTGATCCGCCAAGCTGGCGAAACCGCTGCTCGTCCCCGCGCGGTGGTGTTGCGTCGTTGCGATCGCGGGTATGAGCGGGCGAGAAGATCTTCGGGGGGACGACCCGCCTAACGTGGCCAGCGCAGTCGGGCAGCTTCTGCCGTTTGGGGTCGGAGTTGCCGTAAGCCCGATCCCGATCATCGCGGTCATCCTGATGCTGATGTCGCATCGGGACGCCGCCGCCGGACTCGCCTTCGCCCTCGGCTGGATCGCCGGCATCACGCTGGTGACGCTTGTGGCGCTGGTCGTGACGAGTGAGAGCTCGGAAGGCAAGGCCAGTTCGGGCTCGACCGGGGCCGCGGTTGCCCAGTTGATCCTGGGCATCGCGTTCGTGGCCCTCGCCGTCATGCAGTGGCGGAAGCGTGGCGCCAACGGCTCACCGCCCAAGTGGATGGCCGCGCTCGAGCGGGTCGGCCCGGCCTGGGCCGCGGGCCTCGGCTTGGTCATGTCCGCGGCCAATCCGAAGAACCTGTTGCTGTCGGTCTCCGCGGGCCTTGCCATCGGCGCAGCCGCGCTGTCCGCGGCCGGCGAGGTCGTCGCCGTCGCGATCTTCGTGGCACTGGCCAGCATCACGATCGGCGGGCCCGTCGCCTACTACCTGGTCAGCTCGGCTAAGGCCAGGGTCACGCTGCAGTCTTGGCGGTCCTGGCTGACGACCAACAATGCCGCGGTGATAGCTGTCGTGCTTCTGGTGATCGGCACGTCCCAGCTCGGGAAGGCAATAACCGGCCTGTCGTGACCCGCGCGCTACGTCGCCCCGGTTGATCCGGCCGGAAAGCGGTGTACAGGCCCCAAGCGCGGGTATGGCCGTCTTGTAGTAGTTGCTGGGCGGTGTGCCAGCGGGGGCGTGGCCCGCGGCCCGATAGCCAACCGCGGGGGCGAACGATGGTTACCAAGATCGAGACGACCGAGCACCTGCTATGTGACCTGTGCGGCCGGGAAATGAGCCCGCAGGAGGCGGTCACGCTGTACCGAAGCGACAACAAGATCACCGCCGCCAAGATGATGGCATCCTCGCTCGTGCGACAGAACGACAACCCCGGCCAGGCAAACGTAGACATCTGCCCCGCCTGTCGGCAGCGCCCGGTCGGCGAAGTGCTGGCCTTGATGTACCCGCCGCGGAGCTGAGCGGCGCTTTCGAGCCACCCCGGCGTCCCTAGCCCGTGGCGCCGGGGTCCCTCAGGACCGAGCCCGTTCCCGCCCTTAAGGGTTTAACCGGCAGCCGCCGCGGTCTGGGCGACCGGCGCGAACACTCGCATTGATGCAGCGACCCGAAAAGCAGCGGCAGACCTCCCCGTGATGGGCCCGGCCGACTCGGTGCAGGGCTACTAGCGCCCTGGCCGCTATTCCCTGCCTCCCCCAGGTTCCGCCCGAGCCCGGCCTGCCGCTGCCATTCGCGTCGCGGCGCTCGCGGCTCCGGCTGACGCCGTGGCGGGCGCCTCATCTGGCGTATCCCGTCGCCAACATTGCGGCCGCCTTGCGCTGCATGTCGAGGTGCTGCTGTCGTCCGCGTTGACCTCAACCCGCCAGACCGGCTCGGCGGTGAACGGGAACTGCTCCTCGTACTCCTCCGAGACCGCAGCAGCCCAGTTTTGCCTGCTCGCACGAGCATTCCCGGAGCGGCAGAAGCCGGCATCACCCCGAGCGGGCTATTCGGCCGGCCACGATGTTGTTAGCGCCCTTCGAGCAATGCCGTGGGCCGGTACAGGCAGCCGCCACGCACGGATGGGCGCCAATCACCTGCTCGGAGTGAACTGCCTGGCTGTCATCCCCTGGCCGCCGCAGGGCGCCCAGGCAGAAGTCATCCGAGTCGGCATCGGTGCGGGCGGGAGGAGAACCCGTCCGACCCACGTCGAGAGCAGCAGGCGCACCAGTCTTGGCGGCGCCGCGTGCCGTGGCCTATAGGGCCTTAAGTCGATGACGCCCGATTCGAGCAGATCCGCTATTCGCCGTCGTCCCATCCTTCGTTCCTTCAGCGGACTCCACCGCCTGCGGGTTGCGGTGCCGCGATAGGTGTTGCCATCTACGCGGCCCTTTGGGCGGAGCTCCCTAGTCGGCGCTGTGGGAATTCAAAAACTGAAACGTCGTTCGTCAACTGTTGATTGTCGGATAAATACCTGCGAACTGCAAGCGGTTCTTGCGTGACGCAAGTGCGTGTCGCATGTGTGCAGATGAGCGGCTCTCTCCGCAGTTAGACCGCCTCTCAGCGAGCCCGATTCGCTCGACACTGGGGGTCTGCCTCGGCCCGGTCACCGTGTCGCTCCGGCGCGCCTCGGCCCGGTCACCGTGTCGCTCCCGCGCGCCTCGGCCCGGTCACCGTGTCGCTCCCGCGCGCCCCGGCCCGGTCACCGTGTCGCTCCCGCGCGCCTCGGCCCGGTCACCGTGCGAGCCGTGCCTGATAGGCGCTCGGATTATTGGGAATCTCTGTCACTTGAACGCTAGGACAGGGGGCCGACAACGATCAGGGCACTGCTCAACATCATCTGGCTGGTCTTCGAGGGCCTGTGGATGGCGATCGCCTACGTCATCGTCGGGATCATCTGCTTCGTGCTCATCATCACGATCCCGTTCGGCGTTGCCGCCTGGCGCATCGCCGGATACGTGCTATGGCCGTTCGGGCGAACGGTCGAGGTGCGCCGCAACAGTGGCGTGGCCTCCCTGATCGGCAACATCATCTGGATTGTCCTGTTCGGCTGGTGGCTTGCGCTCGGACATCTGCTCACCGGCATTGCGATGTGTATGACGATCATTGGCATCCCGCTCGGGCTAGCCAGCTTCAAGATCATCCCGATTACACTGATGCCGCTGGGAACCCGAATAGTGCCGGTCGACGACTACCGCGCGGGCGCAGGGTGGTGACCCGCGAAGCGATGACGACCCCAACGGGTGCAGCGGCGTAAGCCCAAGGACAGCCACCCGGCGGGTCCTGCCGCGTGAACC
>JASHUG010000179.1 GCA_030040155.1 Streptosporangiaceae bacterium
ACGGCCCAGTTGTCAGCAGTCGCCGTCGGCATCTGCAGGAAGGTGCTGCGGACCCGCTGCGGTGGGCCGAAGATGATCGACATGGCTCGCAGCTGCTCGCCAGTCCGGCTGTAGGCCTGCTGGGTCTCGAGCCGCTCGCGCAGCAGGCCGGCGCAGCGGCGCTCATCGGCGTCGGCGAAACCGCCGTCCGCCGCGGCTTGCTGCTCCGCCTGGGCCAGCTTGGCCAAGGTGGCGGCCCGGAGATCGTCATCGGCCTGCAGGCCCGCCGGGGACAGGTCTGGCAGGCGATCCTGGCCGAAGGGCAGGCCAATCGCGGTGGCGAGGGTCGGATCCAGCGTGGCCAGATCGTTTACGTAGGCATCGGCGAGATCCCTGATGGGCCTCGCGGAAGCCGTCTGCTGGGAGGTTTGCGTTATGTCGGCCATACAGGCCATTCTGCCCTGTTTGCCGCTAGAGACTGCGACCGCATCCGGCTTTGGCCCGGCCAGCTGACCTGGCCGGGCCGAGCGCCAGCGGGCCTGGGCCCGAGCCGAGCTGGGCGCGGCGGCCTCAGAGCTGGGCGAGCTCGTCGGCCAGGTCGTCCAGGCCGAGCGAGCCGAGCGAGAGTGCCGCCATATGCCAGGACTTCAGGTCGAAGCCGTTCCCGCGCGCGGCTTGCGCCGCCTCCCGGCCGGCCAGCCATGCGCGCTCGCCGAGCTTGTAGCTGATGGCCTGGCCCGGCAGCCCGAGATAGCGCATGACCTCGCTCTGGCTGTACTCCAGATCCCGGCCCAGCTGGGCCATGAAGAACTCCAGCGCGAGTTCCGGGGTCCAGACCTGACCGGCGAACATCGGCGAGTCGGCCGGCACGGCGAGCCTCAGGTGCATGCCGAGATCGACTATGACCCGGATCGCCCGCGTCAGCTGCGCCTCGAGGTAGCCGAGCCGCGCTCCTGGCGCCTCAAGATAGCCGAGCTCGTCCATCAGCCGCTCCGCGTACAGCGCCCAGCCTTCGCTGCAGGCGCTGACGCCACCGACGCTCGTCTGGTAGGTCGACAGCCGCTTGGCCAGGTAGCACCACTGGGCCAGCTGCAGGTGATGGCCCGGCACGCCCTCGTGATACCAGGTGCTGTACAGGTGCCACATCGGGAACCTGGTCTCACCGAGCGTCGGCAGCCAGGTCTGGCCCGGCCGGGAAAAGTCCTCGGACGGGCCGCTGTAGTACGGCGCCGCGGCGCTGCCCGGAGGCGCGATCTTGGCCTCGACCACCTTGACCGGATCGGCCAGGTCGAAGTGCGTGCCGTCGAGATCCGCTATCACGTCGTCCATCAGGCGCTGCAGCCGCTGCCGGACCTGCTCAACCCCGTCGACTACCTCACCGTTCTGCGTCACGTGGGCGATCGCCTCGAGAACGGTCGAGCCGGGCAGGATCCGGCCGGCCTCGGCGGCCATCTCCGCGCGGATCTCGTGGAATTGCGCCCAGCCCCACTCGTAGGTCTGCGTAAGGTCGATCCGCGCCCCGTTCCAGCGCCGGACCGCCAACTCGTAGCGCTCTGCGCCGACACCATCCGGCGTGCCTGCCGCTTCGGCCGCGTAGTCAGACATCAGCCACGCGCGCAGGCCGCCGATCGCGGCGTCAGCGGCCGGGCACACCCGGTCAAGCTCGGCCCGCAGCGCCGAGGGTCCGTCCGCCGCGAACCCCGCGAACCAGCCAGTCCCATTCGCCTGCCAGCCAGCGAGCTGATCGGCCAGCGCGCTAATCAGCCTCGGCGACTCATACCTGCCGCGACTGGCGCTCGCGACCAGCGCGGCGCGGTAGCCATCGACCGCCTCCGGGACGCGCCCGATCCGAGCCGCGATCATTCCCCAGTCGTCGGCCGTGGCGGCCGGCATGAGCATGAGCGCCTCGCGAATCATGTGCGGCGGCGCGGCCAAGTTGGAGACCGTGCGCAAGCGCTCCCCGGCCTCGCTGACCGCCAGCTCGGTCTCCAGTCGCTCCCGCAGCAGTCGAGCGCACCGGCGGTCGTCGGCGTCGGCCACGCCGCCCGCCGCGGTGGACTCGTCCTCAGCCGCCGTCAGCGACGCCAGCGTGGACCGCCAGAGGTCGTCGAGTGCGTCCTCACCCTCTGGGGAGAAATCAGGTAGCCGGTCCCGCCCGACCGGCAGCCCGAGATAGGTCGCCACGAGCGGATCGAGCTCGGCGAGCTCCTGCACGAATGCGTCGGCCAGGTCGCGGACTCGCCGGTCGGGGTACTCCGTTACGTCTGCCATATCCAGCATTCTGCCCGGACCCGTTCGGTGCGGCCATGCAGCCCTGACGTTAAGGTCATTCGGTGACTAATCGCTGCGTTCTGGTAACGGGGTCATCGCGGGGCATAGGCCGGGCCGTCGCGGAAGCCTTCGCCGCGGCCGGTGACAAAGTGGCCATCCATCATCGGGCCTCCCCGACGCTCGCTGCCGAACTGCTGGCTGCGCTGCCAGGCACCGGGCACACCGTCGTGCAGGCAGACCTCGCCGACCCCGACGCGGTCAAGTCGATGGTGGACATGGCGGCCGAGCGGCTAGGCGGTCTAGACGTTCTCGTCAACAACGCGGCCAACTACACTCCCCATCCGATTACGGAGGTGTCCTACCAGCAGTGGCAGGCAGCCTGGCAGTCCACGATCGGGGTCAACCTGGTCGGGACGGCCAATGTCACCTGGTGCGCCGTCCGGCATATGATCGCCGGCGGCGGGGGCGTAATCGTCAACGTGTCATCCCGCGGTGCGTTCCGCGGCGAGCCGAATCAGCCCGCCTACGGCGCCAGCAAGGCCGGCCTCAACGCCTTCGGCCAGTCGCTGGCCCTCGCGCTGGCGCCGCACAACATCACGGTCGCCGCAGTCGCGCCGGGGTTCGTCGAGACCGACATGGCGGCCGCCCATCTCCAGGGCGCCCGCGGCGAGTCGATCAGGGCGCAGAGCCCGTTCGGGCGGGTTGCCAGGCCCGACGAGGTCGCAGGCGCCGTGCTGTTCCTCGCCTCGCCGGATGCGCGGTGGGCCAGCGGCGCGATCCTCGACCTGAACGGCGCCTCGTACCTGCGCACCTGAGCGGGGCGGCAGTCTTAGGGTCTGTTGCCATGAAGACCACGACCATCGCCGTTCGCACTGGCGGCCAGGAGACCGTGCACGACATCACCCGAGCGTGCGAGCAGTTCGCGCGGGAGGCGGCCGCGGGTGGCGACGGGCTGCTGCACGTGTTCGTTCCGCACGCGACCGCCGGGCTGGCCCTGATCGAACTTGGTGCCGGCAGCGACCATGACCTGCTGTCGGTGCTGGCCGAACTCCTGCCGGCCACAGAAACGTGGCGGCACGCCCACGGCGCGCGCGGGCATGGCCGGTCTCACGTGCTGCCGGCTTTCATCCCGCCCTACGCGACGCTGCCAGTCGTCAACGGCCGACTCGCGCTTGGCACCTGGCAGTCGGTCACTGTGGTCGACCTGAACGTCGACAACCCGGATCGGCAGGTCCGGCTGTCGTTCCTCGGCTAGGCGTCATGCCGCCGACTGCGATCACGCCAGTCTCGACTGTTTACCCATAGCTCGTAATTCAGTAATTTTGCCGCTGTAGTCTCCGTTTCCTTAACGGCTTTCACTGAGGAGGCAACGGCCGTGCAGAACGATCGTGACAATGGCGCGGATCGCGAATCGGGGCCTAGTCGCCGGCGAGTGCTGCAGGGCGGCCTCATCGCGGCAGCCGGCGTTGGCGTCGGCAGCTGGACCTCCGCCGCGAGCGCGTCGGTCCGGCCCGACTGGTGGCGTCATCGGCCCTTCCGCCGGCCGGGGTCGCTGCCCTACCCCAGCCTGCCCACGGGCACCGACACGATCCCGCAGATCAAGCACATCGTTATTGCAATGCAGGAGAACCACTCCTACGACAACCGGCTCGGCATGCTGCGCCGCTTCGACGCCGACGGGTTCCGGCTCGGCTTCAACGGGCTGCCCCTGAACACGAACCCGTACGCCAACGGTGACATCCAGCACGCCTTCCACATGCCGACAACGTGCCAGAACCACGACCCGACCCAGGAGTGGACCCAGAGTCACATCCAGTTCGACAACGGCCGTAACGACGGGTTCGTGATCTCGGGCAGCGGTCCGGTCGCGATGGGCTACTGGGACCGTTCCGACCAGCCGTTCTACTACTCGATGGCCGACATCTTCCCGATTGGCGACCGGTATTTCTGCTGTGTCCTCGGCCAGACCTATCCGAACCGCCGGTACCTGATCTCCTCTACATCGCTCGGCATGATCGATGACACGGAGCCGGCCCTGACGGACTATCCGCCGAACGGGACGATCTTCGACAGGGTCCAGGACGCCGGGCTTACCTGGAAGGACTACTACACCGCGACGGCGGACACGCCGTATCCGACGATCGCCTTGTACCCGAAGCTCTACCTGGAGAACATCGGCACCAGGGCAGTGCCGATCGCCGACTTCTTCACCGACGCGGCGGCTGGCACGCTGCCTGATGTCAGCCTCGTGGAGCCGAACTACGACACGCAGTCCGAGGAGGACCCGCAGAACATCGTGGTCGGCGAGCAGTTCGCCGCCTCGGTGATCAACGCGGTGATGTCCGGGCCCGAGTGGGAAAGCACGCTGCTGATCTGGACCTACGACGAGCACGGCGGCTACTACGACCACGTGCCGCCGCCACCCGCGCTTGCGCCGGACGACATCCCGCCGGACGTCAGCGCGATCAGCGCCACTACCCTGCCCTACAACGGATTCCACCAGTACGGCTTCCGCGTGCCGATGGCGGTGATCTCGCCGTGGGCCCGCCCGAGGTACGTCTCCCACCGGGTCATGGACCACACGAGCATCTCCGCGCTGATCGAGGCGAAGTGGAACCTGCCCGCGATGACCTACAGGGACGCGAACGCGTGGCCGATGCTGGACATGCTCGACCTGCGCAGGCCGCACTTCCTGATCCCGCCGCAGCTCGCGCAGCCGCTACTCGACACCGACCCGAGCGCGCTGGCGTGCAACGTGACCGGGCCTGGCGTCATACCTCCGCCGGGATCGGTGACGCCGCCGCCGTGACCGAGCCTGTCTTACCAGGCATAAGCCTCCGGTGCTGCGCCGCCGGGACCAGGGAAGATCTCGTCAAGCCGGCTGAGCGCCTTCTCGTCGAGCTTGATCGTCGCTGCGCGCAGCGCATGCTCGAACTGGTCGAGCGTGCGCGGCCCGGCGATCGGCGCGGTGACGGCCGGCTGGTGCAGCAGCCAGGCCAGCGCGACCTCCGCCGGCGGCGTGCCGAGTTCGGCGCAGAAGGCCTCGTAGGCGGCAACCTGCTCCCGCCTGTCCCCGATCATCTCGGCGGCGCGCCCTCCGCCGCTGCGCCCCGAATCCGCGGTGGGATCAGCTGCGCCACCGGCGGCCTGCCTGGCCAGGATGCCGCCGAGCAGGCCGCCGTGCAGCGGGCTCCACGGCAGCACGCCCAGCCCGTATCCCTGGCAGGCCGGCAGGACCTCGAGTTCGACGGTGCGCTCCGCCAGGTTGTACAGCGACTGCTCGCTGACGATCCCGAACGCGCCGTGCCGGCGGGCGGCCTCCTGCGCCTGCGCGATGTGCCAGCCCGCGAAGTTGGACGAGCCGAAGTAGATGACCTTGCCCTGCGCGCGCAGGACGCTCAGCGCCTCCCAGATCTCCGCCCAGGACGTCTGCCGGTCGACGTGATGCATCTGGTACAGGTCGATGTGATCGGTCTGCAGGCGCCGCAGGGACGCCTCGCATGCCTGCCTGATGTTGAGCGCGGACAGGAACCGGTCGTTCGGCCAGTCGCCTTTCCCGCCGTAAAGCTTGGTCGCGAGCACCACCTTGTCGCGGCGGCCCGGTGCGCCGGCGAACCAGTCGCCGATGATCGACTCGGTCACGCCTTCGGCGCGCGGTCGTCCGTACGTGTTCGCCGTGTCGAAGAAGTTGACGCCGTGCTCGAGCGCGTAATTCATGATCGTGTGCGCGTCGGCGGGCTCGGTATAGGAGCCGAAGTTCATCGTGCCCAGGCAGATCCGGCTGACGGAGACGCCACTGCGTCCGAGGTGCGTGTATTCCATGTCCCCACGGTAACGGCCGGCTTGCGGACACCTTGGAGCGGGACATGAGCCCGTTCCCCGCATAGACGACAACGAAGAGGACGCGCAGGGATATGTGCGATGATCCGGCTCGGGAGGCTTCGGCTGCGCGGGAGGGGTGCATGGACGTCCGGGAGGCGCTGTACACGACCAGGGCCATGCGCAGGGTGCGGTCCGACCCGATTCCCGCCGATGTGCAAGCGCGCATCCTGGATGCGGCGATCCGCGCGCCGAGTGGCGGCAACACACAAGGCTGGCGGTTCCTGCTTGTCGACGACCCCGCGGTCAAGGCACAACTCGGTCCGCTGTACAGGGACGCCCTCGGCCGGCTCTGGGTCACCGCGTATGCCGACCCGATCGAGCGGGCGCGCGCCGCGCCGGACAGCCAGGACAGCGCCGCGCTGCTGCGCGTCGTGTCGTCGGCTCAGCACCTGGCCGATCATTTCGAGCAGGTACCGCTGTTCCTGATCGGCTTTTCTCGCGGCGACCCGACCGGCGGTTCCATCTTCCCGGCCATCTGGAGTGCTCAGCTAGCGGCCAGAGCCGAGGGCGTTGGCAGCGCGCTGACGTCTGTGCTCGGGATCTTCCACGGCGCGGAGGCGATGCAGATACTGGGCGTGCCCGAGGGCAAGGGCTGGGTCATGGCGTGCTGCGTCTCCTTCGGCTACCCGACGGGCCGGTGGGGCGTCGCCGCCCGGCGGCCGGCCCATGAGGTGGCCTACCGCAACCACTGGGGTAGCCCGGTCGGATTCGAGATCGCCGAGCCGCTGTGGCCGGAGACTGGCGCCTGAAGAGACTGGCGCCTGAGGAGACTGGCGCCTGACGTACATCCCGCCTGACCGCGCTGGTGGAGTTGCCCAGTGCCGGCCGATGATGGGCCATGGCCTATCGGGACGCTGGCCCAGGCGAGCCCGGCGATGATGTCGTCGGGTTCGGCCGCGAACGGCCGCCGCGCCGGGCCTGGCACACCGGCGTGCTGCTGGCGCTGGCGGCCTGCGTAGTTGCCGCGTTCGCGATCACGCGCCTTGGGCATGACGGGCGCCAGCTGACGGCACCACCACGGCCGCAGCCACCTCCCGTGGTGGTGACGCAGGCCAGCCGCGACCTGCTCGGCGTCACCGCGGGCTGGGAGGTGTTCGCCCGCGGATCCGGCGACGTGATCCGGATTCAGCTCGCCAGCGGCAGGGTCACCCGTACGGTCGTGCCCGCATTGGAATCCAACAATCCCGTGGTCGCGTTCGTCGTCGGCCCCCACGAGGTGGTCATCCGCTCCTACGATCAGGTGCCCGGCTACATAGTTCGTGACGGCCATCAAGCGAGCCAACTTACCGGCGCGCTCGCGGACTACGCGGGCCCGCTCCTGCCCGGCCCGGACGGCTCGCAAGTCTGGGTGCTCGCGAGCGGGCCAGGCTATTCGCGGCTGACCCTGGTCGGGCTCGACGGGAAGGCCACGGGGACCTCGATCAGGCTCCCGCCTGGCGGCCCGCAACCCGCCACCGCGATCCCCGACGGGCAGGGCTACGCGATGCTGCTGACCGACGCCAACCGCATTTACGACGCCGGCCCGACCTGGGACCACAGGGTCCCGTCGATGGTGATCGCCACCGGGCCTACCGCCTGGCTTTCGCTTAGCTGCCATCCGCGCTGCCAGAACGTGGTCACTGGTGCCCAGTCTGGCGCGCAGCGGATCCTGCCAGGGCCGGGGCTGACGGACTCGGCCTTCACCTGGCCAACCCTCGGGCTCATCTCGCCTAATGGCGCCATTGCCGCCGTGCCCGTCTCGCAGGCGAATTCCGCGCGCGTCGACCTTGAGCTGCTCAACCTCAGCACTGGCGCGAGCATTAAGGCCGACGTGGCGATGAACCCGGTGCCCGCCTATCAGGGCATGGCCTGGTCCCCGGACAGCCACTGGCTGTTCGTCGTCGCATCGGGTGGCCGACTGGTGGCCGTGAACCCGAATACCGGGCAGGTCACCGGCTTCGGTGTGCCCCTGCCGCCGGTGAGCCAGGTCGCGGTCAGGCCCGCATCAGGTTAGGTCAGGGCACGCCGTAGGCCGCACGCCGCACGCCCGACGCCGCACGCCGCGCCGCGCAAGTCGCCGGAGCAGCCTGGCGGGCCTGTGGGTGTGAAGAAAACATGGCTGCGCGGGCCTTTCGCGGGGCTATAGGAGGGTTGCAGCAATGCCTTCTTCACATCCACAGCCTGGCCCAGGTGCCCAGGCGGGGAACCGTGGTGTCCTTGGTGCCGATCGTGTCAGTGGTGCTGGAGGTACTCGGACCAGGTGCGACGAAGTGCGGCGCCGGGTCGATCATTGACCCATGGGCGGCTCGGGCTACATGGCTGCCGGTCCCGGCGGCGACGAGGTGGAGTTCGGCCAGACGCGAACCCGCCGGCCGGTTCCCTCGTGGCTAGTGCTGGCGACGCTACTCGTCATTATCGCCGCCGTCATCGGAGTCCGGTTGGCTCTGCACCGCGCGCCGTCCTTGGCGACCGTCTTCGTCACGTCCGCGCACCGCCCTATGCTCGGCGTGCGGTCCTCCTGGGAGTTGTTCGCGCACGGGCCGCGTGACCTGGTCGCGATCGACCTTGCCAAGGGAACGATCACCACCACGGTGCTGCCGGCCGAGGTAAGCGGCAACTCCTACGTATGGTTCCTTATCGGCCCGCATGAGGCGATCATTCGCTCCGCGGCCGGCCACGAGCCGGGCTACGTCATACCCGACGGTGTGCCGGCCCGCGTGCTTCCCGGATCGCTGGCGGGGGATGGCCCGCTGCTTCCCGGCCCGGCGCCCGGCCAGGCGTGGCGATACTCCTGGGTC
>JASHUG010000180.1 GCA_030040155.1 Streptosporangiaceae bacterium
GAGGACAAGGAAGGCCGCCTGATCCTGTCCAAGAAGCGGGCCCAGTACGAGCGAGCCTGGGGCACGATCGAGAAGGTCAAGGAGGAGGACGGCGTCGTCACCGGCACCGTCATCGAGGTCGTCAAGGGCGGCCTGATCCTCGACATCGGGCTGCGCGGCTTCCTGCCTGCCTCGCTGGTTGAGATGCGCCGGGTCCGCGACCTGCAGCCCTACGTGGGCAAGGAGATCGAGGCCAAGATCATCGAGCTGGACCGGAACCGCAACAACGTCGTCCTGTCCCGCCGCGCCTGGCTCGAGCAGACCCAGTCCGAGGTCCGCCAGAACTTCCTGAACACCCTGCAGAAGGGCCAGATCCGCAAGGGCGTCGTGTCGTCGATCGTCAACTTCGGCGCGTTTGTCGACTTGGGCGGCGTTGACGGCCTCGTCCACGTGTCCGAGCTGTCCTGGAAGCACATCGATCACCCTGGCGAGGTCGTGGAGGTCGGCCAGGAAGTCACGGTCGAAGTGCTCGACGTGGACATGGACCGCGAGCGCGTGTCGCTGTCGCTGAAGTCGACGCAGGAAGACCCGTGGCAGCAGTTCGCCAGGACCCACCAGATCGGCCAGGTCGTACCGGGCCGGGTCACAAAGCTGGTGCCGTTCGGAGCGTTCGTGCGGGTCGAGGAGGGCATCGAGGGCCTGGTGCACATCTCCGAGTTGGCCGACCGGCACGTGGAGATTCCCGAGCAGGTCGTGCAGGTGGGTGACGAGATCTTCGTCAAGATCATCGACATTGACCTGGACCGGCGCCGCATCAGCCTGTCCCTGAAGCAGGCGAACGAGGGCCAGTCCGGCGAGATCTCGGGCGAGGAATTCGACCCGACGCTGTACGGCATGCCGGCCGCCTACGACGAGCAGGGCAACTACCTCTACCCGGAGGGCTTCGACCCCGAGTCCGGCGAGTGGCTCGAGGGCTTCGACGCTCAGCGCGAGGAATGGGAGCGGCAGTACGCCGAGGCCCGCGCCCGCTACGAGGCACACCAGCAGCAGGTCGCCGACGCGCGCACCAAGGCTGACGCTGCCACTGGCGAGGAAGGCGGCGAGGAGGCGCGCGAGCACCACAGCTCCTCGACGGGCGAGGCTGACCGCGGGGGCACCCTGGCCTCCGACGAGGCGCTCGCCGCGCTGCGGGACAAGTTGTCGGGCGGCCAGAACTGACGCCGGCAGCAGATCGGGCTAACTTCGGTGGCGGGCGACCCGTGCAGGACACGGGCAGCCCGCCTCCGCCGTCTTTGGTAACCACGCCACCGTGCTGAGAGTCGGCCTGACCGGGGGCATCGGCGCCGGCAAGAGCGAGGTGTCCCGGCGGCTGGCCGCGCAGGGTGCCGTGGTGATCGACGCCGACCTGATCGCCAGGGAGGTAGTGGCGCCCGGCACTGAGGGACTGGCCGAGGTAGTGGCCGAATTCGGCCCCGGCATCCTGGCGGCCGACGGCAGCCTGGACCGGGAGAAGCTCGGTGAGGTGGTGTTCTCCGATCCGGACCGGCTGGCGAGACTGAACGCGATCGTGCACCCCCTGGTGGGCGCGCGCATGCGCGAGCTCGAGAACAGCGCCGGGCCCGCCGCGATCGTCGTCCATGATGTCCCGCTAATTGCCGAGAACAACCTCGCCGGGGCCTATGACCTGGTCGTGGTCGTCGACGTGCCGCCACGCACTCAGCTGGACCGGCTGGTCCGGCAGCGCGGCATGAGCCGGGACCAGGCTCGCGCGCGCATCGGCGCACAGGCCAGCCGGGACCAGCGGCTCGCGATCGCCGCAATGGTGGTCGACAACTCCGGGTCGCTCGCCGAACTCGACCGGCAAGTCGGTGACCTGTGGGCTGAGCTGCGCAGGCGCGGAGCGCTTGCCGCCAGCAGCTGACCGGACAGTAAATCCCTTTCGCTCCACCGCCGGTCACGGCAGGCTGACATCAGACCTTGGCCGGGTGGATCGCCGCGGCGATGACCCGTCGCCGGTGCCAGGGTCGCCCCCGATCCGCCCCGGGAGAACTCCTTGGCGACTGCGAGCACGCTCACCGACCTTCCGGTTCGCTCGCTGTCGGAGGAAGACTTGCCCGCGATCGTCGAACTGACGGCCGACCGAGGCTGGCCGCCCCAGGTCAGCAAGTGGCGCCTCATGTTCGCGGTGAGCGAACCTTACGGCGTAGAGGACCCCGCGGGCGGGCTAGCCGGAATCGTCGTGCTGACGCGGTACAGGCCCGCGTTCGCTGCCATCGGCATGATGGTGGTGGCATCCCGGCACGCGCGCCGCGGACTCGGCCGCAAGCTGATGGCGCACGTGCTCGAGCTGGCCGGCGGTGCGACCGTCGGACTGACGGCCACCGGCGAAGGCCGGCCGCTGTATGAGCGCATGGGCTTTCGCGCCGTCGACACATCGGTCACCTACACCGGGGAACTTGCTGCCGGCGCAGCCGATGACCCGGCCGAGGCGCGTCGCGTCACGACCGCCGATGTGGCCGCGATCGCCGCCGCGGACGCGGCGGCGTTTGGCGCCGACCGCTCCGCGGTGCTGGCTGAGCTGGTCACGTTCGCCGACGACTTCCGTGTGCTAGGTGACGCGGAGGACGGGTACGCAGCCTGCTGGGGCATGGATGGCACCAGGGTCATCGGTCCGGTAGTTGCCAGCAGTCTGGTCGCCGCCCGGGGGCTTATAACGAGCCTGGCTCGTGGCGGAACGGGTCCGGTGCGGCTCGACATTTCCGGACGGCATCCGCAGCTGGCCCGGTGGGCGGTGTCCGGGGGCCTGGCTGTGCGCAACCAGACCACGGTGATGGTCTCGGGCGCGGACCTGCCAGGGGACCGGGCGAGGGTGTACTGCCCGGTCAGCGTGGCTATCGGCTGAGGCCGGCCGGGCCGGACCCGGAACCCGCATCGCAATGGCATTGATGATGGTTTGAGGGCTCTGTGCCCCGGTGCGGGCGACGCCGGGAACGTCTGCGGACCGATCGTTGTTACGCGCTGCGGCGATGACGGGCGGCTGTGTGCAGCGGTTCAGCCCCTTTACGTCTGGTGCTGGCGAGGAGCCGGCGAATCGGGGACGGCCCGCATTGTCGTATCCCCGCCCTACAGTGGACTCGTGACGCGCCTGCCGGGCAGGTACGCCCGGGTGGATGAGCACAGGAGGTGCGATGCGCCCCGTCACTGACCTGCAGCGCCGGGTCGCGCCGTTCGAGGTTGTCACGGAAATGGTGCCAGCCGGGGATCAGCCGACCGCGATCGCGGAGATGGAGCGCCGGATCGGCAGCGGCGCGAAGGACACCGTGCTGCTCGGCGCTACCGGAACCGGCAAGACGGCAACGGTGGCCTGGCTGGCCGAGAAGCTACAGCGGCCGGCGCTGGTGATGCTGCCGAACAAGACGCTGGCGGCGCAGTTCGCCAACGAGTTGCGGGAGATGCTGCCCCATAACGCGGTGGAGTATTTCGTCTCTTACTACGACTACTACCAGCCCGAGGCGTACGTCCCGCAGACCGATACCTACATCGAGAAGGACTCCTCGATCAACGACGAGGTCGACCGGCTCCGGCACTCGGCCACGAACTCACTGCTGACGCGGCGGGACACGATCGTCGTCGCGTCGGTGTCGTGCATCTACGGCCTGGGCACACCGCAGGAGTACGTCGACCGGATGCTCAAGGTCAAGGTCGGGGACACGGTCGAGCGGGACGGGCTGCTGCGCAAGCTCGTCGGGATGCACTACGCGCGCAACGACCTTTCCTTTACCCGCGGCACGTTCCGGGTCCGCGGCGACACCATCGAGGTGATCCCGCAGTACGAGGAGCTCGCCGTCCGGATCGAGATGTTCGGCGACGAGATCGAGCGGCTCATGACGCTGCACCCGCTGACCGGCGAGGTGATGAGCGAGGACGACGAGCTGTATATCTTCCCGGCCTCGCACTACGTCGCTGGCCCGGAGCGGATGGAGCGTGCCATCGCCGGGATCGAGGCCGAGCTGGAGGAGCGGCTGGGCGAGCTGGAGCGGCTGGGCAAGCTGCTTGAGGCGCAGCGCCTGCGGATGCGCACCACCTATGACATCGAGATGATGCGCCAGGTAGGCAGCTGCTCGGGCATCGAGAACTACTCCAGGCACATCGACGGCCGCGAGGCCGGCAGCCCGCCGAACACCCTGCTCGACTATTTCCCCGAGGACTTCCTGCTCGTTATCGACGAGTCCCACAACACGGTGCCGCAGATCGGCGCCATGTACGAGGGCGACGTTTCCAGGAAGCGAGTGCTGGTTGAGCACGGCTTCCGGCTGCCGAGCGCGATCGACAACCGGCCCCTGACCTGGGATGAGTTCGGCGACAGGATCGGCCAGACGCTGTACCTGTCGGCTACTCCGGGACCGTATGAGCTGCAGCGCACCGGCGGCGAGGTCACGGAGCAGGTGATCAGGCCGACCGGCCTGGTCGACCCCGAGGTCATCATCAAGCCGACCAAGGGCCAGATCGACGACCTCGTCGGCGAGATCAGAGACAGGGCCGAGAAGTCCCAGCGGGTCCTGGTCACGACGCTGACCAAGAAGATGGCCGAGGATCTCACCGATTACCTGCTGGAGCTCGGCATCCGCGCGCGCTACCTGCACAGCGAGGTAGACACGCTGCGCCGGGTCGAGCTGCTGCGCGAGCTGCGCCTGGGCGAGTACGACGTGCTGGTCGGCATCAACCTGCTCCGCGAGGGCCTGGACCTGCCCGAGGTGTCGCTGGTCGCCATCCTCGATGCCGACAAGGAGGGCTTCCTGCGGTCTGGTACTTCGCTGATCCAGACGATCGGCCGTGCGGCGCGCCACGTCTCGGGCCAGGTGCACATGTACGCGGACAAGGTCACCCCCTCAATGCAGCGCGCGATCGACGAGACCAACCGGCGCCGGGACCGGCAGGTCGCCTACAACCGCGAGCATGGCGTGGACCCGCAGCCGTTGCGTAAGCGGATCGCCGACATCCTGGACCAGCTGGCCCGCGAGGATGCGGACACCGAGAAGCTGCTCGGAGGGTCCGGCCGGCAGCAGAGCCGGGGCAAGGCACCGGTGCCGGGCGTCGCGTCCAGGGCGCGAGCCGCGGCCGCCTCGGCCAGGGCTGGTACCGGCACGGGACCGGCCAGGGCGGATCTGGCCGCGCTGATCAGCGAGCTGACCGAGCAGATGCACACAGCGGCGGCCGAGCTGCAGTTCGAGATCGCCGCGAGGCTGCGCGACGAGATCAGGGACCTGAAGCACGAGCTGCGCGGCATGCAGGCGGCCGGGGTCTGAGCCAAGGGCGGCACGCTGGCGACGCCGCTTATACCCTAAGTAGCCACTTACCGCCAATACGTGGTCGTTGGCATACGTCGAGGAAACCCTCAGCTTCGCTCGGGCGTAGGGTCGAACCATGCTGGCGAGCCTGCTGGCCGCCCTGCTGTCGGCCCTGTGCTACGGGATCGCGTCGGTTATGCAGGCGATCTCCGTCCGTGCCGCAAGCCGGCGCACGGTGGCCGCCAACGAGGCCGGTCAGGGAGTCGACCCTGGCCTGGTCATCCGGATGCTCAGGCAAGGGCCGTTCCTCGCGAGCATCGGCATTGACCTCGTCGGCTTCATTGCCCAGCTCGTGGCGCTGCGACGGCTGCCGCTGTTCGCCGTCCAGGCCATCATCGCGTGCAACCTCGCCGTCACCGCCGTCTTCGCGGCCTGGCTGATGAGGGCAAGGCTCTCTGGCCGGGAGTGGCTCGCAGTCGCCGGTGTCGTGATCGGCGTCGGACTGCTCGGATCCTCGGCCGGCGCGCAAGGGGCCAAGACCGCCGGCTGGGCCTTCCAGCTGGGGCTGATTGTGGGCGTGGCGATCGTCGCGCTGGCCGGGGTCGCCGCGGCGCGGCTACCCAACCCGGCTCGTACGCCCTTGCTGGGCGCGGCCGCTGGCCTCGGCTACGCGGTCCTGGCGGTGTCGGCCCGGATCCTGCCCGGATTCGCGCCGGCCCAGCTGGTCCGCAGCCCGGCGACATACACGCTTGCGGCCGCCGGAATTGTGTCGTTCATGCTGTATGCGGCCGCGCTGGACGGCGGGAGCGTCACGACGGCGACAGCGGCAGTGATCCTGGCCGAGACCATGCCGCCTGCGGTGGTGGGAGTCATCTTCCTGGGTGACTCAACGCGGCACGGGCTGGCTGCCGTCGGCGTCCTGGGATTCGTGCTGGCGGTGGCCTGTGCGGTGGCCCTCGCCAGGTTCGGGGAGGCCGGCGCCGAGCACCGGCCAGCCGAGGCCGCCAAGGCGGGAGAGCAGACCGCGGGCATACGCCGGGCCGCATTAGGCAAACCGGAGCTCCCTGAGCGAAGTTAGGCGGCCGTCGTGTCTGCGCAGTTCGGGCGCCTGTGGCCTGATATCCTGGTACCCCGTGGGCGAGCGGGAAATTCCGCCGAATCTGACCACGGGAGCCTCATTGGCGATACCACGTCACGCGTCCAAACCCGTTGCGACTCGGCATCTGTTCGTAACGGGTGGCGTTGCATCCAGCCTCGGTAAGGGGCTCACCGCCTCCAGCATCGGCAGGTTGCTGAAGCTACGCGGCCTCAGGGTGAGCATGCAGAAGCTCGACCCCTACCTCAACGTCGACCCCGGCACCATGAATCCGTTCCAGCACGGCGAGGTTTTCGTCACCGACGACGGCACGGAAACCGACCTCGATGTCGGCCACTACGAGCGGTTCCTGGACATCAGGCTGCCAGGATCAGCCAACGTGACTACCGGCCAGATCTACTCGCAGGTGATCGCCAAGGAACGGCGCGGCGACTACCTCGGGGACACGGTCCAGGTCATCCCGCACATCACCAATGAGATCAAGGAGCGGATCCGGGAGATGGCGGGCCCGGAAACCGACGTGGTCATCACCGAAGTCGGCGGCACGGTCGGTGACATCGAGTCCCAGCCGTTCCTGGAGGCGATCAGGCAGATCCGGCACGAAATCGGCCGGGACCGCTGCTTCTTCCTGCACGTCTCGCTGCTGCCGTACATCGGCCCCTCCGGAGAGCTGAAGACGAAGCCGACCCAGCACTCGGTGGCGGCGCTGCGCAGCATCGGCATCCAGCCCGATGCGATCGTCTGCCGGTCCGACCGGCCGATCAGCGAGGGCCTGAAGCGCAAGGTCAGCTTGATGTGCGACGTCGACGAGGAGGCCGTGGTATCCGCCCCGGATGCCCCGTCCATCTACGACATCCCGAAGGTGCTGCATGCCGAGGGACTGGACGCGTACGTGGTGCGCCGGCTGGGACTGCCGTTCCGCGACGTCGACTGGAGCGACTGGGACGAGTTGCTGCGCCGCGTGCACAAGCCTTCCCGCACGGTCACCATCGCGCTGGTGGGCAAGTACGTCGACCTGCCCGACGCGTACCTGTCGCCGGCCGAGGCGCTGCGGGCGGGCGGTTTCGCTCACGACGTCAGGGTCAACATCCGGTGGGTGACCAGCGATGACTGCCAGACGCCTGAAGGCGCGACCAAGCAGCTCACCGACGTGGACGGGATCCTGGTCCCTGGCGGATTCGGGGTCCGCGGGATCGAGGGCAAGATCGGCGCGGTCCGGTATGCCCGCGAGAACGGCATCCCCATTCTCGGCCTGTGTCTCGGGCTGCAGTGCATGGGCATCGAGGTCGCCCGTGACCTCGCGGGCCTGCAGGACGCCAACAGCGCCGAGTTCGACCCGCAGACCCCGCATCCGGTGATCGCCACGATGGCCGATCAGGAGGACGTCGTGGCCGGCGAGCGGGACATGGGCGGCACCATGCGGCTCGGCCTGTACCCGGCGGTCCTGGCCGAGGGCAGCATGGTGCGGGAACTGTACGGAGAGCCGGTCGTGGAGGAGCGCCACCGGCACCGCTACGAGGTCAACAACGCCTACCGCGACGAACTGGAAAGGGCCGGGCTGCGGTGCTCGGGCCTGTCCCCTGATGGCCGTCTGGTCGAGTTCATCGAGCTGCCCCGTGAGGTGCACCCGTTCTTCGTGGCCACGCAGGCGCATCCGGAGTTGCTGTCTCGCCCGACGCGGCCGCATCCGCTGTTCAGCGGGCTGGTTAGCGCCGCGCTTGAACGCAGTCGCACGCTTCCGCTCGGCGAGACCATCGCCGCGGTTGGCCGCTCGGCCGCCACGGCCTGAGCGGGGCGTCGTGGCACCGATTCGAGACGAGGCCGGTCAGTGGCCCGTCACTGACTCCGTTGTGCTGGCACACGGAAAGATCGTCACGCTGCGGCGGGACACGGTTCAGATGCCCGATGGCGTGCTGGCCGGGCGCGAGGTGATCGAGCATCCGGGCGCAGTGGCGGTGGTCGCGATCGATGCGGAAGACCGGGTGCTGCTGATCCGGCAGTACCGGCATCCCGCCGCGGCGCAGCTGTGGGAGATCCCGGCGGGCCTGCGCGACGTGGCTGGTGAGCCGCTGGTTGAGACGGCGAGGCGGGAGCTGCTGGAGGAGGCCGGCTGCCGGGCGGGGGACTGGCGGGTGCTGACCGACTCCCTCAACTCGCCTGGCATCAGCACGGAGCGACTGCGCATCTTCCTGGCGCGTGATCTCACGGTGGTTCCTGAGACAGAGCGCGAGTATGTTCCTGAGCACGAGGAGGCGTATCTTACGGTGGCCTGGGTCCCCCTGGACCGGGCGGTTCATGATGTGTTTTCTGGCGATCTACACAATGGTGTAGCCATTCTGGGCATCTTGTCCGCGTATGCGGCTCAGGGGGATGGGTTCGCGACGCTACGGCACGCGGACGACCCGGAGACGCTCTAGGTCGCCACGTTGTATCGGAAGGGTAGTGGCCGGCCGGAGGGCCGGGCAGTTCGGCAGGGCAAGGGAAGGACAACGGGCCAATGAAGGTCGGCGTTCCTAAGGAAGTCAAGAACAACGAGTACCGCGTGGCAATCACGCCGGCGGGCGTCCACGAGCTGGTCACCAACGGCCACGACGTCTACATCGAGCACGATGCGGGCGTCGGGTCCTCCATCCCGGACCCCGACTTTGTCACCGCGGGCGCTCAGATCCTGCCGACCGCTGACGATGTGTGGCAGACCGCCGACCTGGTGCTGAAGGTCAAGGAGCCGGTCGCCGAGGAATATCACCGGCTGCGCAAGGATCAGGTGCTGTTTACCTACCTGCACCTGGCTGCGAGCCTTCCCTGCACTGACGCGCTGCTGGAGTCGGGGATCACCGCGATCGCGTACGAGACCGTGCAACTGCCTGACGGCTCGCTGCCGCTGCTGGCGCCGATGTCGGAAGTTGCCGGCCGGATGGCGCCGCAGGTCGGAGCGCACCACCTGCAGCGTGACGGCGGTGGCCGCGGCGTGCTCATGGGCGGCGTCTCCGGCGTGTACGCGGCCAAGGTCGTCGTGCTGGGCGCCGGGGTGTCGGGCATGAGCGCGGCGGCGATTGCGCTTGGCATGCAGGCCGAGGTGCTGCTAGTGGACAAGAACATCGCCAGGCTGCGCCAGGCGGACGCGATCTATCAGGGGCACTGCCAGACCGTTGCCTCGAACCTGTACGAGATCGAGCGCGCGGTCGTGGACGCCGACCTGGTCATCGGCGCGGTCCTCGTGCCGGGCGCGAAGGCGCCGACCCTGGTGTCCAATGAGCTCGTGTCGCGGATGAAGCCGGGTGCGGTGCTCGTGGACATCTCCATTGACCAGGGCGGCTGTTTTGAGGACTCCCATCCGACCACGCACGCCGAGCCCACGTACAAGGTGCACGACGCGATCTTCTACTGCGTCGCGAACATGCCTGGCGCAGTTCCGCACACCTCGACCTATGCGCTGACCAACGTGACGCTGCCGTATGTGATCGAGATTGCCAACCGGGGCTGGCGCGAGGCGCTGCGGCGGGACCCGTCGTTCGCGCTCGGGCTGAACACGCACGAGGGTCAGGTCACGTGCCAGCCGGTCGCCGACGCACACGGCCTCCCGGCCGCAACCCTTGCCGAGGTGCTCAGCTGACAAGTCCCGCCCAGGCCATCGCGACCTACCTCGACTACCTGGCGGTAGAGCGGGGCCTGGCCGCTCACACGCTGGAGGCATACCGGCGCGACCTGCACCGGTATGCTGGCGCGCTGGAGAAGCGGGGACGGACCGAAATCGGCGCGGTCAGCACGCAGGATGTCGCCGACTTCCTGGCCGGCCTGCGCGAGGGCGACGGCGAGCATCCGCCGCTGGCGGCGAGTTCGGCCGGCCGCGCCGTCGTCGCCGTGCGCGGACTGCACGCGTTCGCCCTGGCGGAAGGCCTGGCGAGTGACGACCCGGCCAGGATCGTCCGGCCGCCGGCACCGCCGCGGCGGCTGCCGAAGGCCATCTCCATCCCGGACGTGGAGCGGCTGCTGGCAGCGGCGCAGACCGGCCAGGCGGCGCTGCGCGACCGGGCGCTCCTTGAACTCCTGTACGGCACGGGCGCGCGGATCTCTGAGGCAGTCGGCCTCGACGTTGACGACCTGCAGCTGTCCGGCGAGTCCAGGTCCAGGGCGATACCCGCCACCGTCCGGCTGAACGGCAAGGGCGGAAAGCAGCGGCTGGTCCCGGTCGGCAGCTTCGCCCGCGACGCGGTCGAGGCGTACCTGATCAGGGCCAGGCCGGCCCTGGCGGCGGCGAACGGCCGGGCGACGGCCTGCCCGGCGCTGTTCCTGAACGCCCGCGGCGGCCGGCTGACCCGCCAGGGCGCGTGGGGGGCGCTGCGCGCCGCCGCCGGACGCGCCGGCCTGGCGCAGGTCTCACCGCATGTGCTGCGGCACTCTTTCGCTACGCACTTGCTGGACGGCGGCGCCGACGTGCGGGTCGTCCAGGAACTGCTCGGGCACGCCTCGGTGACGACGACGCAGGTCTACACGCTCGTGACGGTGGACAAGCTGCGCGAGGTCTATGCCGCTGCGCACCCGCGGGCACTGGGCTAGCTGGCACGCCGGCAGCGGCCGAGTGGGCGCCGAGCGGGCGGATGGCCTGCGCACGGGGCCCCCCCTCGTTCCCCTCAAATGGGGTTCGCACCGGTCAGCCCGCACATGCGGCTCATTTGCCTGCCAACGGTGCGCCGGCTTGCCGGCCGCATGCCCAGGCCCTAGAGTCCAAGTTCCAGTGAGCGCATTCGGCGTCAGCCGCCGGGAGGTGCGGTAGCTGTGGCAGCATCCCAGATCTTGCAGGCCCGGCCCGGACTGCGGGGTCCCACCGGCCGGCCTGTGCCGGTGTTCCCCGATCCGGAACCACTGGTCGTGCACGGGCCCGCTCGCATTGCGGCCATCTGCAATCAGAAGGGGGGCGTCGGCAAGACAACGACGACGATCAACCTCGGTGCAGCGCTGGCCGAACACGGCCGCCGGGTACTGCTGGTCGACTTCGATCCGCAGGGAGCACTGTCGGTTGGCCTTGGCATCCAGCCGCACGAACTCGACGCGACCGTGTACAACCTGCTGATGGAGCGCGGCATTACCGCACCCGATGTCGTGATCAAGACGAGGGTCGACGGCATGGACCTGCTGCCCAGCAACATCGACCTGTCCGGCGCCGAGGTTCAGCTGGTGCACGAGGTGGGCAGGGAGTTCGTGCTTGGCCGGGTCCTGCAGCCGGTAATCGCGGACTACGACGTGATCCTGATCGACTGCCAGCCGTCCCTGGGCCTGCTCACGGTCAACGCGCTGGCCTGCGCCGACGGCGTGATCGTCCCGCTGGAGTGCGAGTACTTCGCGCTCCGCGGCGTGGCCCTGCTGATGGAGACCATTGACAAGGTCTCCACCCGGCTGAGCCCCAAGCTGGCCATCGACGGCTTGCTCGCCACCATGTACGACTCGCGCACGCTGCACACGCGGGAAGTGCTCGCGGGCGTTGTCGAGGGATTCGGCCCGCAGGTATTCCACACGGTCATCAGCCGGACGGTTCGCTTCCCTGACGCTACGGTTGCCGGAGAACCTATTACCCGGTTCGACCCAGCGTGCAATGGCGCCAGCGCGTATCGCGAGCTGGCCAAGGAGGTACTGGATCGGTGGCGTCGGGGCGTTCCCGCGGGTCCCGCTCACGGCGGGTAAGCCTGCCGGGAGTCGCGGAACTGCTGCGGCCACCATCGCGCAGCCCGACTCCGGAGACCGAGCGCCAGGCCAGTGGCAGGGAGAGTCACGCTCAGAAGATCACGGTCTATCTTTCTGGGGTCGAGCTGATCGAACTGGAGCGGGCGCGCGTGACGCTGCGCTCCTACGGCATCTCCGTCGATCGCGGCCGCATCGTGCGCGAGGCGCTCGCGGTCCTGCTCGCCGACCTGGACTCGGCGGGGGAGGGCAGCGTCCTTGCCCGCCGGCTGCGCGATGGGACGTGACCAGTTCGGGTAATCTCGGCGGCAGGGGGCGGCAGCGGCCGCGAAACCGGTGGCGGCGGCAGATCCTCGATGACCAGCAGAATGACTAGCGAGCCACGCGATCCAGCGCTGACCGGCGAGCCCGCGCCCGCAGGCGGCGGATTCCAGGTGCACCTGGACGTATTCGAGGGCCCGTTTGACCTGCTGCTGGGGTTGATCTCCAAGCACAAGCTCGACATTACCGAGATAGCGCTCTCCAGCGTGACCGATGAGTTCATCGCCTACATTCGTGCGCTTTCCGGCGGGTGGGACCTGGACCAGGCCAGCTATTTTCTCGTGGTGGCCGCGACCTTGCTTGACCTGAAGGCGGCCAGGCTGCTGCCGGCCGGCGAGGTCGATGACGAGGAAGACCTGGCGTTGCTTGAGGCTAGGGACCTGCTCTTTGCCCGGTTGCTGCAATACCGGGCATACCGGGAGGTCGCGGCCGTACTGTCGGCCCGGATGACAGCCGAGGCTCAGCGGTTCCCGCGCCGGGTGCCCATCGAGCCCCGGTTCGCCGACCTGCTGCCTGAGGTGCTGATCGGGCTCGGGCCCGCGGAATTCGCCGCCATCGCGGCAAGGGTGCTGACGCCGCGCCGGCCACCTACCGTGTCGACCGCGCATCTGCACGTCCCGCGGACGTCGGTGCGTGAGCAGGCTGAGATACTGCTCGCACGGCTGCGCTCGCTGCGCCGCGCGACGTTCCGGCAGCTCATCGCCGATTGCGCGGGTACGTACGAAATTGTGGCGCGGTTTCTCGCGGTCCTGGAGCTGTACCGCGACGGCCGGATCGGCATGGACCAGGTTGCCCCGCTGGGTGATCTCTACGTGTCGTGGGCGGATCGGCCGGCGTCGGCCGCCCCGGCACAGGCCGACCATGCGTGGGACGGAGAGAGCCGGGCGGGCCAGGAACAGGAAGACGATAGCGACGATGCATGACGGATCAGCCGCGCTGTGGCCTGATGGCGAACCAGGGACGGGCGACGACCTGGGCGCGGCTCAGCGCTGGCCGGAAGGGGCGACCGGCCCGCCTGAGGCGACGGATCCGGCTGAGACGGTGGATCCGGCCGAGCAAGACGGCGCCGAGACCGGACCGGGACTGCGTAC
Source organism: Streptosporangiaceae bacterium (assembly GCA_030040155.1). Classification (GTDB taxonomy): domain Bacteria; phylum Actinomycetota; class Actinomycetes; order Streptosporangiales; family Streptosporangiaceae; genus JAJYUU01. The sequence goes on from JASHUG010000180.1 coordinate 13,452, forward strand.
CAGCCTGGAGGCGATACTGCTAGTCGCTGACGAGCCCGTGGCCGACAACTTGCTCGCGCAGATCGTGGAAAGACCGACCGAGGTGGTGTCGGCGACGCTGCGAGAGCTCGCCGACTCCTACACGGCGCAGCAGCGCGGATTCGACCTGCGCGAGGTCGCCGGCGGCTGGCGGTTTTACACCAGGGACGACTGCGCGGCCGTGGTCGAGCGCTTTGTCACCGACAGCCAGGAGGTCCGGCTGACGCAGGCGGCGCTTGAGACGCTCGCTGTGGTGGCCTACCGCCAGCCGGTCAGCCGGGCCAGGGTGTCAGCCGTCCGCGGGGTCAACTGCGATGGCGTGATGCGGACGCTTCTGCTGCGCGGCCTGGTGGAGGAGGCTGGCACCGATCCTGAGACCGGGGCCATCCGGTTCCAGACCACCGGCTATTTCCTTGAGCGACTCGGCCTGCCTGCGCTGACTGACCTTCCCGACCTGGCGCCGTTCCTGCCCGACTCCCTCGATGATGAGCTGGATCCCGGCCATGAGCCAGGGCGGTAGAGATCGCCGCCAGCCCAGGCGGCATTCGCCCGGCGCGCAGCCCGCGATGGGTCGGCGCCCGCCCGTCTCTGACCTCGATGATGACGCCTGGACCGACGAGGACGAGGCAGGCCAGCGTGACTCGCTGACCGACGTGCCAGGCGGCGTCCGCCTGCAGAAGGTGCTGGCGGCTGCGGGCATCGGCAGCCGCCGGCACTGCGAGGAGCTGATCGGCGCGGGCCGGGTCGAGGTCGATGGCGAAGTAGTCCGCCGTTACGGGGCCAGGGTCGATCCGCAGCATCAGGTGATCCGCGTCGACGGGAGGCGGATCCCGGCCAGGGAGGACCTGGTCTACGTGGCCCTGAACAAGCCGGCCGGCGTGCTCACCACGATGTCCGACAGCCGCGGCCGGCCGACCATGGCCGACCTGCTCGGGGACATCACCGAACGGCTCTTCCACGTCGGCCGGCTTGACTACGACACCGAGGGCCTGATGCTCCTGATGAACGACGGCGACCTGGCGCACCGGCTGGCTCACCCGCGGTTCGGCGTGCCGAAAACGTACCTGGCCGAGGTGTCCGGCCCGGTGCCGCGCGACCTGGGCCGCGAGCTCATCGGCGGCATCGAGCTCGAGGATGGCGTGGTCAGCGCGGACAAGTTCCGCGTGGTAGAGCGGCTTGGCAACCGTGCGCTCGTCGAGATCACGCTGCACGAGGGCCGCAAGCACGTGGTGAAGCGGATGCTGGCGGCGGCCGGCCACCCGGTGAGCAGGCTCGTCCGCACGCAGGTCGGGCCGATCTCGCTAGGCTCTCTTCGGCCGGGATCGACCAGGCCGCTCTCGGTGAAGGAAGTCGGTGACCTGTACGCCGCGGTCGGCATGTAGCGGCGGGCAGAGCGGGCAGGTAACCGAGGTCAGCGGAGCGCCGGCCCACCGGGCCCCGAACAGGCCCGGCGCGTCCGGGCGGCCGGCGGGCAGACAGACGCGGGAAGGAAGGCACGTGGCCGTCCGGGCAGTGCGGGGAGCGGTGCAGATCGCGGCGAACGACCGGGAGGAAATCCTGGCCGGCACCGCCGAGCTGGTGACCGAGGTGATGACGCGCAATGAGCTCAGCACCGACGATGTCATCAGCGTGATCTTCACCACCACCGGCGATCTCACCGCGGAATTCCCGGCGCTCGCCGCGCGCCAGCTCGGGTTCCAGGAGGTGCCGTTGCTCTGCAGCGCCGAGATCAGCGTTCCTGGCGCGATGCCGAGGGTGGTGCGGCTGATGATGCACGTCGAGACGGACAAGCCGCGATCTTCCGTGCAGCACGTCTACCTGCGGGGCGCGGCGGCGCTCCGGGTGGACATCGCCCAGTGAGCAGGCGATGAGCGAGCACCCTTGGCAGCAGCCGCACCGCCAGGCGGCGCCGCGCGCCGGCGTGATCGAGCCCCGCAGCGCAGTAGTCATCGGCACCGGGCTGATCGGCACGTCGGTCGCGCTGGCACTGCGCGAGCACGGCGTCACCGTGTGGTTGCTCGACCGCGACCCCGAGTCGGCGCGGCTGGCGGCGGGCATCGGCGCCGGCATGCTTCTGCCGGACAGCGGCGCGCCCGGCGGACCCGCCGACATCGCCGTGCTGGCCGTCCCGCCCGCAGCGGTCGCCGCGGAGCTGGCCAGGGCTCAGGGGCGCGGGCTGGCCAATTGCTACACCGACGTCGCCAGCGTCAAGGCGCTCCCGCTCGGCCAGGCCCGCGACCTGCAGTGCGATCTCACCAGCTATGTGCCCGCCCATCCGCTCTCCGGGCGGGAACGATCAGGGCCCGCCGCGGCCAGGGCCGATTTGTTCCTTGGCCGACCCTGGGTGATATGCCCGCTGGCCGAAAACGATGCCGATGCCATTTCCCTGGTAACTGGCTTGGCCGTGGCCTGCCAGGCTCAGCCGGTGCAGATGTCCGCGGAGGAGCACGATCAGCGGGTGGCGCTGGTGTCGCACGCCCCGCACGTCGTGGCCGCGGCGATGGCGGCCAGGCTCGAGCTGGCCGCGCCCGGCGCGCTGGGCCTGGCCGGGCAGGGGCTGCGGGACGTGACCAGGATCGCCGGCGGCGACCCCGGCATGTGGCGGCAGATCCTCACCGCGAACGCCGGGCCCGCCGGGCGGGTGCTGCGGCACGTTGCGGCCGACCTGGAGCAGGCGGCGGCCGCCCTGGACCGGGTGGCCGCCGGCGACGAGCTGGCGGCCAAGGACGTGGCGGAGTTGCTGGAGCGCGGGACGGCTGGCGCGTCCCGGATACCCGGCAAGCGCGGCGGGCCGGCTCGTGACTTCGCGGTCGTGCAGGTCATCATCCCTGACCGGCCGGGGGAGCTGGCCCGGCTGTTCCGGGCCGCGGGCGATGCGGGCATCAACATCGAGGATGTCGGCATCGAGCACTCCCCGGGGCTGCCCGTCGGAGTGGCGGAGCTGTCGGTGCGACCGGAGGCGGCAGCACAGCTGCGTTCGGTGCTGGCTGCCGGAGGCTGGCCGGTCCGCCGGTAGCATCTGCTAGTGACCGAATCAGGAGTCAGCGCGGAATCACCTGGTCTGAGCGATCTGTCCCGTCGCCTCAGGCCAGGCCTGGTGATCGCCGTCGACGGCCCGTCCGGATCTGGCAAGTCCACGGCGGCGCGGCGTACCGCCGCCGTCCTGGGACTGCGCTACCTCGACACCGGCGCGATGTACCGTGCGCTTACCTGGTGGCTGCTCGGGCAGCAGGTGGACCTGACCGACCCGGCCGCCATCGTGGCCCGCCTGGATGAGCCCGTGCTCACCGTGGTCCCGGATCCGGCCGCGCCGAAGATCCGCGTTAACGGCATCGATGTGGCCGGCCCCATCCGCACTCGGGAGGTATCGAACGCGGTGAGCGCGGTCGCGGCGATCCCTGAGGTACGCCAGGTCCTGATCGCCCAGCAGCGCGAGGTCATCGCCGAAGCCGTCGCGGCCCGTGCCGGAATCGTTGCGGAGGGCCGCGACATCGGCACGGTCGTCGCCCCCGATGCGCCGGTGAAGGTGTACCTGACCGCTTCGGAGGAGGCACGGGCCCGTCGCCGGAGCGCCGATCTCGCGGCCGACCCGGCAGCTACGGTCGCGACGATCAAGCGCGAGCAGGCGGACCGGGATCGGCGCGACGCGGCGCAACTGGTCATGGCGCCCGATGCGGTGGAGATCGATACGACCGCGCTCGGCCTCGACGCGGTCGTCGGCGAGATCGTCGGGATGGCCAGGGGGTGGGCGGCGGTTTCTCATGGCTGAGCCAGAGCCCTTCGGCGGCCCGGATTCTGCACCGCCGGTGCTCGCAGTCGTCGGCCGGCCGAACGTCGGCAAGTCGACCCTGGTGAACAGGATCCTGGGCAGCTGGCAGGCGGTCGTGGAGGACGTGCCCGGCGTCACCAGAGACCGGGTCACCTACGACGCGACATGGCGCGGCCGGGCGTTCACCCTGGTCGACACCGGCGGCTGGGAGCCATCGGCGGAGGGCACCCAGGGGCTGTCGGCCAGGGTGGCGGCCCAGGCGAGGGTCGCCGTCGACGCGGCCGACGCCGTGCTATTCGTGGTGGACGCGGTCGTGGGCGTGACCGACGCCGACGCCGCGGTGGCAGCCGTCTTGCGCCGGGCCCGCAAGCCGGTCGTGGTTGCGGCGAACAAGGTCGACGACGCGCCGGGTGAGCCGGAGATCCACTCGCTCTGGTCGCTCGGCCTCGGTGAGCCGGTGCCGGTCAGCGCGCTGCACGGGCGCGGCAGCGGCGATCTGCTCGACGCGATCCTCAATGCCCTGCCGGAGGCCCCCAGGGAGCGCGACGAGCCCGCCGGCGGTCCCCGCCGGGTGGCGCTCATCGGGCGGCCCAACGTGGGCAAGTCCAGCTTGCTCAACAAGCTCGCAGGTACCGAGCGCGTGCTGGTGGACCCGGTCGCCGGCACGACCCGCGATCCGGTTGACGAGCTGATCGAGCTGGGCGGCAAGACGTGGCGGTTCGTGGATACCGCGGGGATCAGGCGGCGAGTGCACAGCACGCAGGGCGCCGATTATTTTGCCGCGCTGCGGACCGAGCGGGCGCTAGAGCGGGCCGAGGTTGCTGTCGTGCTGGTGGATGCGAGCCAGCCGCTGGCGGAGCAGGACCTGCGCATCATCTCGATGGTCATCGACGCGGGCCGGGCCCTGATCATCGCCTACAACAAGTGGGACCTGGTGGATGCTGACCGGCGCGAGTTCCTCGACAAGGAGATCGACCGGCAACTGCACAACGCGCGGTGGGCTCCCAGGGTCAACATCTCGGCTAAGACCGGATGGCACGTAGACCGCCTCGTTCCCGCCCTGGAACTCGCGCTGGACAGCTGGGAGACCAGGGTGCCGACCGGCCGCCTGAACACGTGGCTGACCGCGCTCATCGCCGCGACCCCGCCGCCGCTGCGCGGCGGCAAGCAGCCGAAGATCATGTTCGCGACGCAGGCGGGCACCAGGCCGCCCCACTTCGTGCTGTTCACCTCGGGCTTCCTCCAGGCCGGCTACCGCCGGTTCATCGAGCGCAAGCTGCGGGAGGAGTTCGGCTTCGCCGGCTCGCCGGTGCACGTGTCCATGCGGCTGCGCGAGAAGCGGTCGGGGCCGTCAGGCCGGGCCGCGCGCGGGCCGGGCCGCGGCTAACCGGGGCAACTAGCCAGCCATGAACCGGGCAAGACATGTGGCCATAGCGTGCGGCATGGCGGCTGGCCTCCTGCTTGTCGGATGCTCATCCGGCACAGGAGGCGGCCAGGCGACAGTGTTCACGGTTGCGAACTGGTTCTCGCAAGGCGGTCTCGCGACGACTGCGGACATCGTGGATGTCGGTGTGCCGGCCACGCAGAACCTGACCGGCTACAGTATCCGGCTCGTGCGCATCAGCTTGGTCGCGGTGCCGCCCGCGGTTCGCCTGCTGAGCGTCATTGCCTACCCGCCTGGCCCTGGCGTCGGCGTCATGGTTGGGAACCTGCTCAAGGACTGCCCCCAGGACAAGCCCTACCCGCTGACTGATGATGTGACGGCACCCCACGCGGTCGGCCAGTGGAAAGTGGTTCTCGCCATCAGGTTCGCGCGACCGGGCACCTACGCGCTCGAACGTGTAAAGATCTTCTACACCGCCGACGGGCACAGCGGCTGGCAGTACCAGGATCTCAGTACCACTATGACGATCAAGTTGGCTCCCAAGGGCGCCAAGTCCCAGCTCACCGGATGCCTTCCTTAGCGTGCCTAGGAAGCCTGGAGCATGTTCGTCGCATCGGCGAAGCATGACGGGGTACGCAGGGCTCGCGCCCTGACCGCTGGTGGCCGTACGGTTCTTCCGTGCTCGCACACATTCGCGCCTGGCTGCGCCGCCACGGGTGGGCGGCGGCGCTCATCATCGTCCTGGCACTCGCGGCCATCTGGGCGGTGCTATGGCCGCTGACCGATGCCCTCGCCAGGCACGACGTAACCGGCTACGCGGCGGCAAGCCGCGCCAGTCACCTGCAGTCAGCTCGAGAGGCAGTGCGTACCCAGCTGCTCACTCTCGGCGCGGGAGTCTTCGCTGCGGGCGCGCTGTTCTACACCGCCCGGAACTTCACCCTGTCCCGGCAGCAGCTCGAGCAGTCGCGGCAGCAGTTCACCGACCAACTGGAGCTGTCGCGGCAGCAGTTCACCGACCAGCTGGCGCAGTCACGGCAGGCTGCTCAGGACTCCGCGGAAGCAGAGCGGCGCACGCTCGAGCTGACCGAGCAGGGCCAGGTAACGGACCGCTATACCAGGGCCATCGAGCAACTTGGCTCAGGCATGCTGGACGTTCGCATCGGAGGTATCTACGCGCTAGAGCGCATCGCCCGTGACTCAGCCAGAGACCAGCCCACCGTCATCGAAGTACTGTCAGCTTTTATCCGCGAACATTCTCTCGAGCAATGGCCACCAAGCGAACCCGACGGGGAGGCTCCTCAGCGCAGAACGCGCCCCGACGTGCAGGCCGCGCTTACCGTCATCGGGCGCCGGGATCCTGAGTGCGACGTCCGCAAGTGTGATCTCCGGGGTGCCGTTCTCGTTCGCGCGGACGTTGCCCTCGCGAGGCTGGCTCACGCAGACCTCACCGGCGCGACTCTGACCGGCGCGGCCCTCAATCACGCGGACCTCACCCACGCGTGCCTGGCTGACGCGGTGCTCAGCGGCGCGCGCCTGAACCGGGTGCGCCTCACCGGCGCGACTCTCAATCACGCGGACCTCACAGGTGCGGTGCTGGACGGCGCGCAGCTCACCGGCGCCGTCCTGACCGATGCGGACCTGACTGGCGCGGACCTGACCGGCGCGGACCTCACGAAGGCGAGTCTCGTAAATGCAAACCTGTCCCGCGCCCGCCTTAAGAATTCGAACCTGACTCGTGCGAACCTCAGCCGGGCCAGTCTCGTGGACGCCAGGCTCCCCGGCGCGCACTTCAAGGACTCGAACCTGAGCCGCGCGCGTCTCGCCGGCGCGGACCTCACGGGCGCCGATCTCACGGGCGCCGATCTCACGGGCGCCCTGTGGAGCGCTGATCGCAGCGGGCCGCCGGGATGGACTCTAGAGGAGGGATCGGCCAGGCTGAGGCGAGCGGGCAGCCCGGCTGTGCGCGGCGATACATCCGATGTGCCCGCTCCGGTCGAGCAGGACACGACCTAGCTCGCAGGCGGTTGCGGAGTCGACAGCATCCGCAACCCGCCAGCCAATAGAGAAACCCTGAAGGGCCGGCTGGCTAGCGGGACATACTGGCCGGGTGACGGAGCTGAACGGGCCTGCCCCGGCGGTCGGCCAGGAGCAGGTCGCGGAGACCCGGCGGACCTATGACCTGATTGCTTCGGAGTTCGCCAGGCAAAACTCGGTCGCCGCAGCGGAGGTTGCCGAGCGGCTCGATGAGCTGGCGGCCAGTGTTCCTGCAGGGAGCATTGTCGCTGACATCGGCTGCGGACCTGGGCGTGATGTCATGATGCTGCGGGCGCGCGGGCTGCATGTTGCCGGCATCGACCTGTCTGCGGGCCAGCTCCGGGCGAGTGATGTTCCCGGGCTCGTCCAGGCCGATATGCGCCGCCTGCCGCTGCAGGCCGGCGCGGTGCATGGCATCTGGTGCTGGGCCGCACTCGTGCATCTGCCTCGCGAAGCACTACCGCAGGCCCTCGCGGAGTTCGCCCGCATCCTACGCAGCGGCGGCAGCTTGTCGATGTCGATCGCGGAGGGCGACGGGGAGGGCTTTGAGGTGGCCACGCCCTACGGTTCTGATCGCAGGCGCTGGTTCACGCGCTACCGCGAACCGGAGCTCACGGCCTTGCTGGCAGTAGCTGGATTCAGCATCCGCAACATACGCGGACACCGCGCCTACCGTGACTGGCTGTCTGTCCACGCCACCCGCGAACCAGCCGGGGCGAATGGCTTAGACGCGGTAACCACCCAGAACGCCGAGCTCGATGGACCCGGCTTCGTTCCCGCATTCGCTGCCGCCTCGAGCGCCGGCCGCGCGAAAAACTGGGCTGAACCGGCGCTGGCGTATGGATAGCCTGGTGCGGTGGGCGAACCGGGCCGGAACCTCCGAACCCGGCTCTTGTCTTCGGTGGCCGGGCACGGGTACGGCGCGGCTGTCCGGCTGCTGTGGGAGACTAGCCGCCCGCTTGCGATCGGCGTTGCGGCCTATACCGTCGCGGCCTCCGTCCTGCCCAACCTCGTCCTCGTAGCGGCTGGCCATGTCGTCGGCGCCATCCCGGCAGCCGCGGCGGCCGGGCTGCGATCCGCCGCCGGGCGCCAGCTGATCGCCGCGCTCGCGATCACCGGAGCCGCTTACGCGGGAGCACTCCTGCTAGGCCCGGTGCAGACCTCGCTGGGCTCAGTGGTGAAGTGGCGGCTGGTGTACCAAACCCAGGAGCGGCTGATGGCCGCGGTATCGCGGCCGGCCGGCATCGCGCACCTCGAGGACCCGAAGGTGCTCGACGACCTGGAGCTTGCCCAGGGACAGGCGGTCAGGCAGTATCCGGCCGAGGCGCCGATGACACTTGCGCTCGTGGTGAGCAACCGGGCCAGTGGCCTGCTGGCCTGCGCCGTCCTGGCGTCGTGGCGGTGGTGGCTTGGCCTGGGCATGCTG
>JASHUG010000181.1 GCA_030040155.1 Streptosporangiaceae bacterium
CGGCCTGCAGCGCGGCCGGAACCGGCTCGGAGGCTAGCGATGTCTGTCTACGAACGCGCGGCCTGGCGGCGGGCAATCATGGCCGGCTTCATCGTCGATGGTGCCGTGGCCGCGCTGCTCAGCCTGCTTGTCTACCGGGTGCACCGCATCGATCTGCGGGCCGCCCAGGTGCGGGATACGCTGCGCGCCGCAGAAGCAACGACTGCCGAGGCAGCGCTTATCCCGCAGGTGGCCGACGCCGTCGATGCCGTGCTGGCAGAGGGTCTGCAGCACCATCTGTTCCTCGGCCGGACGCTTGAGAAGGTGAAGAGATGAAGCGCCTCGTCGTCCCGACAGTGGTCGTCACCGCCGTGCTCACCGGCGGGCTGGCGCTCTATCTCTTCTGGGTGGGCAGCCTGCTGAACCGCATCGCCGCGGACCTGGAGGAGTCGTCCGACCTGGTCCGCCAGATCGACGGCCACGCGAAGGTCATCCGCCCCGGGGTAGCGCGCATCAACCAGGTCGGCGGTGTCGTGGCTGGCGCCCTGCCGTTGCTGTACGGGCTCGCCGAGCAAATCGTCCGTGCCGTCGCCGCGCCACCGCCCGCTCAGGCTGGCGACGCGGGCAACGCCGCGCGCACCCGCCGTTCCCGCCTGCAGGACGGAGTTGGCTTCAACCCGCCTGGCTAGCCCGCTCGCGCACGACTCAGCCGGCAGGCGCCAAGGCACAGCCCAGCCACCGCCGGTTGCGGGTGATGGAAGCCGCGGGCAAGCTTGCCATCGTGGCGTCCGAGACAGCGAGCGTCGGCCACGTGTTCGAGGCCGAGCGCCGGCGGCTGTTCTCGCTTGCCTACCGGCTTCTCGGGTCCGCATCCGATGCGGAAGATGTACTGCAGACTGCGTTCGAGAGGTGGATGGCGGCCGACACCGTCGTGGCCGAGCCTTCGGCCTGGCTGACGACGGTCGTGACCAACCTCTGCATGAAGCAGCTCGGCTCCGCGCGGCGCCGCCGGGAGGTCTCCGGCCCGTGGCTGCCCGAGCCCGTGGTCACCTCAGCCGGGGAACTCGGGCCGCTGGAGACTGCCGAGCAACGCGACTTGGTGTCGTTCGGGATGCTCATCCTGCTGGAGAAGCTGAGCCCGGCCGAGCGCGCGGTGTTCGTGTTGCGGGAGGCATTCGGCCATGGCTACGCCGAACTGGCGCAGATCCTGGACCGCCCGGAGGCGAGCTGCCGCCAGCTCCACCGGCGCGCGGTTCGGCGGCTGGGGATGGCGGGGCCGTCACGGCGGTTCCGGCCCGATACCGGGCAGTGGCGGGAGCTGACCGAGCGATTCTTCGCCGCGGCCGCGCGCGGTGATGTGCCCGGCCTGGAGCGGTTGCTCGCCGACAATGTCACGTACGCAGGAGACGGGGCTGGCAGCGGCCTCCCCATCGCGCGCAAGCGGGTGGCCGGCCGCTCTCGGGTCGCCCAGCTGTTCGGCCGCGGCATCAGGCTGTACGCAGCCGATCCCCGGTTTGCGGCGGCGCAGCTCTCGGTGGCCGAAGTTAACGGCGAACTCGCCGTCCTAGCCCGGAGCTCCGGTCGCGTCGTGATGGTGCTGGTCCTGGAATGGGACGGTGCCGCGGTCACCGCGCTGTGGCTGGTAACCGCCCCGCTCAAGCTGGGTCATGTTGGGCGCTGGGCGGAGCGGGCGAGACCAGCTGAACTGGACTTGCCGCGCTGGGCTTCTCAACCTCACGACAAGTAAAGCGAGCCCTGCTGTCACGAATCCATGCGGTGCCGGATCAATAAGGCATGCACGCAAACGGAAGAAACCTGCCGGTCGTGGTGGCCGGCGCGGGGCTGGCCGGGCTGGCTGCCGGGGCGACAGCAGCGCTGGCCGGTGCCCGTGTGATCATCTTGGAATCCAGCCTGGCCGGCGGCCGGGCCCGCACTCAAAAATGCGACGGGTTCCAGTTCAACGAGGGACCGCGCGCGCTGTACCAGGACGGTGCTGGCGCTCGCGTCTTGTCGCGGCTCGGGGTTATGACGCCTGGTCACCCAGCGCCGCTCCAGACAGCGCGAGCCCTGATCGGCGGCGCGCCCCGGCCTTTCCCGGCCGCCCAGTATGCCCGGGTCATAGCGCAGATGTCCCCGGTAGTTCCGGGCGAGTGGGCTGGCGCCAGCGCAGCGGAGTGGATCGACTCGAGCGGACTGCGGGGCGACGCGGCGATGGTCGCGGCCGCCGCTGTCCGCGTCACGACGTACGTCGCCGATCTGGACCGGCTGCCCGCGAGCGTGGCTATCACCCAGGTGCAGACTTCCCTGCGCGGTGTCTCCTACCTGGATGGCGGCTGGCAGAGCTTGGTCCGCGGACTGACCTCGACCGCGTGGGCAGCGGGAGCCGAGATCAGGCAGCACGGCCGAGTCGAGCAAGTCACGGGCAGGCCAGGTGCGTGGGAAGTGCACACGACGTCCGACGTAATCCAGGCGGCAGCGGTGGTAATAGCGGTCGGACGCCCGGCGGCTGCCGCCCGCCTGCTCCCCGCCGGGCCACAATGGGAACCGCCAGGACCGCCAGTGCTGGCTGCCTGCCTCGACATGGGTCTGCGACATGCGGATGCGCGGTTTGTTCTCGGCATCGACGAACCGCTCTACATGTCGCCGCACGCGCCGCCTGGCGACCTGGCGCCCGCCGGATGCGGCCTCGTGCATCTACTGCGCTACGGGCCCACCAAACCTGCGGCCGACCGCGACCAGCTCTGGGCCTTCGCGAGCGCGACCGGCATCCGGCACGATGACGTGGTCGTCGATCGGTTCCTGCCGCGCATGACGGTGGTGAATCATCTCCCGTTGCCTTGTGAGGGCCTGACGGGCCGGCCGCCGGTCGTCGTGCCGGGCAGCCCGGGCGTGTTCATCGCCGGTGACTGGGTCGGCCCGGACGGCTGGCTCGCCGACTGCTCGCTCAGCAGCGGGGAACGCGCAGGCCAGCTAGCTGCCCGCGTCGTCACCTGAGCCGTCTGGCTGTGGCCCGGCGTCAGGCTCGCGCGAGGCGAGAATCTCGGTTATCCGACGGGCCAGCAACCCTTCGGTTTCGAGGAGCGCATCAAGGCATTCCGCGATCGCAACGAGGTGTGAATCCGCGCGATCCATCAGTTCATCCCAGTCGCGGCGAGAAGCCCGGCTGTCGGCCAGCCGCTCCAAGAGGTCACGGAGGGCGGCTATCTCGCTGCGGAGCCTGGGATCGTCCATGCCTAAACATCGCGCCTTCGGTCGAAAGCGCAACGAGCTACGAGATGTGACGGACATGCGACGCTCAGTGGCGGGCGAATGTCCGCGGGGAGTGGCACGATCGCGCAGATCGCGCATGTCGTAGCGGTAATGATGAAGAACCACTCCTACGGCATTCGGATGGGAATGCCCGTCTCCAGCGGGGCCGATGGCTTCCGTAGCGGCAGGGATGGCTAGCCGGCCGCCGCCAATCCCTACCCCAACGGACAGCTCTCACACGCAAACCGGCGCCGGAGCAAGACGTCCTTCCAAGCGTCGTCTGCACGGGAACGCGCCAGGCGCATCAGATCGTTGGCCTGGGCAAGAGGCGTAAAGAAGGCCGCCAATGTCAGGAAGGACTGGCCGGACCTGTGGGCCCTTCATCGATGGATCTAAGGCGCATTTTCCGCGGTTGGCTGTTAGCCATCCTGTTCGTGGTCGTCGTGCTTGTCATCTTGTACAAGCTCGTCAACACGGGCGCGCAGTACAAGCAGGTGTCAACCTCCCAGGCCGTTGCTGCCATCAATGCCGGCAACGTGAGGTCGGTCACGCTGACCGACGTTGACCAGACCATCCAGCTGACCACCAAGAGCGGCCAGAACTGGGAGGCGTCCTGGGTGGGGTCGCAGGGCATCCAGCTCGCGGACAC
>JASHUG010000182.1 GCA_030040155.1 Streptosporangiaceae bacterium
TGGCTGACCGTGGTGTTCGCCAACCTGGCCGAGGCCGTGGCCGAGGGCCGGGGCAAGGCCCAGGCCGAGACACTGCGCAAGACCAAGCGGGAGACCGTCGCGCGGCGGCTGGTCAACTGGCATCCGGGCGAGACGGACACGGTCGAGGAGGCAGTGCCCGGTACGCAGCTCACGCTCGGCGATCACGTCGTCGTCGAAGCCGACGAGATCATCCCCGGCGACGGCGATGTCGTCGAGGGCATCGCCTCGGTCGACGAGTCGGCCATTACCGGCGAGTCCGCCCCGGTCATCCGGGAGTCTGGCGGTGACCGGTCCGCGGTGACCGGCGGCACCAAGGTGCTGTCCGACCGGATCGTCGTGAAGATCACGTCCAAGCCGGGCGAGACCTTCATCGACCGGATGATCGCCCTCGTCGAAGGGGCCAAGCGGCAGAAGACGCCGAACGAGATCGCGCTGAACATCTTGCTGGCGTCGCTGACGATCATCTTCATGCTGGCCGTCATCACCCTGCAGCCGATGGCGTATTACTCCAGGGCACCGCAGAGCCTGGTCATCCTGGTCGCGCTGCTGGTCGCGCTCATCCCGACGACGATCGGTGCGCTGCTGTCGGCCATCGGCATCGCCGGCATGGACCGGCTGGTCCAGCGCAATGTGCTGGCCATGTCCGGTCGTGCGGTCGAGGCCGCGGGCGACGTGAACACGCTGCTGCTGGACAAGACCGGCACGATCACGATCGGCAACCGGCAGGCGACCGAGTTCCTGCCGGTGCATGGCGTGACCGAGGAGCAGGTGGCCGACGCGGCTCAGCTGTCGTCGATGGCCGACTACACCCCGGAAGGCCGGTCGATCGCCGTGCTCGCCAAGGAGCGGTACGGCCTGCGCGAGCGGGCCGAAGGCGAGCTGAAGGGCGCGGAGTTCGTCGAGTTCACCGCGCAGACCAGGATGAGCGGCATCGACCTAGCCGACGGTCGGCAGGTCAGAAAGGGAGCTGCCGCCTCGGTCGCGCAGTGGGTCAGGGACAACGGCGGCACACCGCCGCCGGAGCTGACCGGCATGGTCGACGGGATCTCGGGCGTCGGCGGGACCCCGCTGGTCGTGGCCGAGGTCAACCATGGTGCGGCCAAGGCGCTTGGCGTCATCTACCTGAAGGACATCGTCAAGCCGGGCATCTCCGAGCGGTTCGCCGAGATGCGCAAGATGGGCATCCGCACCGTCATGATCACCGGCGACAACCCGCTCACGGCCAAGGCCATCGCGGACGAGTCAGGCGTGGACGACTTCCTCGCCGAGGCGACGCCCGAGGACAAGATGGCGCTGATCAAGAAGGAGCAGGAAGGCGGCAAGCTGGTCGCGATGACCGGCGACGGCACCAACGACGCCCCGGCTCTGGCCCAGGCTGACGTCGGCGTGGCCATGAACACCGGAACCTCGGCCGCCAAGGAGGCCGGGAACATGGTGGACCTGGACTCCAACCCGACCAAGCTCATCGAGATCGTGGAGATCGGCAAGCAGCTGCTCATTACCCGCGGTGCGCTGACCACGTTCTCGATCGCCAACGACGTGGCAAAGTACTTCGCGATCATTCCCGCGATGTTCGAGAGCGTCTTCCCCGGCCTGCACTACCTCAACATCATGGCGCTGCACAGCCCGAGGTCGGCGATCACCTCGGCGATCATCTTCAACGCGCTGATCATCGTCGCGCTGATCCCGCTCGCGCTGCGCGGCGTCCGGTACCGGCCGTCATCTGCCACGGCGATGCTCCGCAGGAACCTGTGGATCTACGGCGTCGGCGGGCTGATCATCCCGTTCCTCGGGATCAAGGCCATCGACCTCATCATCATGAACATTCCTGGATTCGGACACGGGTGATCTGGCAATGAACCGCCTTCCGTCAATCGTTCGGCAGCACATCGCTGGCCTGCGCCTGCTGCTGATCTTCACCGTCATCTGCGGGATCATTTACCCGCTGGTGATGGTGGGGATCGCCCAAGTGATCTTCCCGCACCAGGCCAACGGGTCGCTGGTCAGCTATAAGGGCCGAACCGTTGGGTCGAGCCTGCTGTGCCAGGAGTTCGTGAACTCCAAGGGGCAGCCGCTGGCGCAGTACTTCCAGCCTCGGCCGTCGTTCGCGATCGTGGACTGGGAGCTGGAAACGGCCAAGAACGGCCAGTACTACGTCGCTGGCACGGGGCCGAACAACTACGGCTGCAACCCGCTGTACTCAAGCGCGTCGAACCTGGGTCCGACCAACCCGGCCCAGATCCAGTTCGTCAAGCAGCGGCAGGCGCAGATCTCGAAGTTCGACCACGTACCGATCTCCAAGATCCCGGCCGATGCGGTCACCGCGTCAGGCTCGGGCCTGGATCCGGACATCTCGCCGGCCGACGCCGCCATCCAGGTGGACCGGGTGGCCGCCGCGAGGCACATCACCCCGGCGCAGGTCGAGGCACTGGTAAAGCAGTACACGACCGGCCGGACCCTCGGCTTCCTCGGTGAGCCGGTGGTCAACGTCCTGCAGCTGAACATCGCCCTCGATGAGAAGTACCCGGTCTGATGGCGGGCGCGTCCTCGTCGTAGAGGATGAGCCGGCCCTGCTGCGAGCGCTGCAGATAAACCTGCGCGCCCGTGGCTACGAGGTGAGTACCTCGAGCGCCGGTCACGAAGCCCTGGTCGAGGCGGCGCGGCGTCCTCCTGACGCCGTGCTCCTCGACCTGGGCCTGCCGGACCTGGACGGCACCGAGGTGATCAGGGAGCTCAGGACCTGGACGGCGGTCCCGGTGATCGTCCTGTCCGGCCGGGCCGAGTCCGGCGACAAGATCGGTGCGCTGGACGCGGGAGCGGACGACTACGTCACCAAGCCCTTCTCGATGGAAGAACTCGTCGCCAGGCTCCGCGCTCTGCTCCGGCGCGACGCCCACCCCTCCAGCCGCCAGCTGTTCACGATTGGCCACACCACGGTCGACCTGACGGCCCGCACGGTCGTCAGGCACGGCGTCGACGGCAGCGAGCCCGAGCCCGTCCGGCTCACCAGGACTGAGTGGCGGCTGCTCGAGGCGCTGCTTCGCTCGCCCGGCCAGCTCGTGCTCTCCTCCCGGCTGCTGGCCGAGCTTTGGGGCCCGGGCGCCGAGAACAGCACTCACTACCTGCGGTTCCACATGGCCCGCTTGCGACGCAAGCTCGAAGACGACCCTCCGAGGCCCCGCCACCTGCTGACCGAGCCCGGCATGGGCTACCGCTTCCAGCCGTGAGGAAGGTGGTCTCGCTACCCTGGCGTAGCCCTAGGCTTGGATATCGGCTTAGCCAGGCGCACGACGGGGCATTTACCCCAGATCGGCGGCCGACTGCCGAGCTAGCACCATTTGAGCAGGGAATTGTCATGGGTAACGAGGGTCTCGCGGACTACATGTCACCCCGCGTGCCCGGCGGGCGCGGCCAGCTGCGGATTTACCTCGGGTCCGCCGCTGGTGTCGGCAAGACGTTCGCGATGCTGAACGAGGGCCACCGTCGCCGCGAGCGCGGCACCGACGTGGTCGTCGCGTTCGTCGAGACTCACAGCCGGCCGCACACAGCCGAGCAGATCGGCGACCTCGAGATCATCCCGAGGGCCCGGCTGGCTTACCGCGGCACATCCTTCGAGGAAATGGACCTCGACGCGGTCCTGGCCCGCCACCCCGACGTCGCCCTCGTGGACGAGTTCGCCCACACGAACGTGCCGGGGTCGCGGAACGAGAAGCGCTGGCAGGACGTCAACGAGCTGCTCGACGCCGGGATCGACGTGATCTCCAACGTCAACATCCAGCACCTGGAGTCGCTCAACGACGTCGTCGAGAAGATCACGGGCGTGCCCCAGCGGGAGACCGTGCCCGACGCCGTGGTGCGCGCGGCCGATCAGGTCGAGCTCGTCGACATGACGCCCGAGGCCCTCCGCCGCCGGATGGCACACGGCAACATCTATAAGGCCGAGAAGATAGACGCGGCCCTCACGAACTACTTCCGCATCGGCAACCTGGCGGCGCTTCGCGAGCTTGCCCTGCTCTGGCTGGCCGACAAGGTCGACGAGGGCTTGCAGAGATACCGCGAAGCTCATGACATCCGGACAACTTGGGAAGCAAGGGAACGAGTGGTCGTCGCGCTGACCGGTGGTCCTGAAGGCGACACGCTGATCCGGCGTGCGGCCAGGATCGCTGCTCGTTCCGCGGGTGGCGACCTGCTCGCGGTGCACGTGACGACCTCAGACGGCCTGACCGCGGCCAGCCCTGGCACGCTCGCTAACCAGCGCCGGCTGACCGAGTCGCTCGGAGGCACCTACCACCAGATCGTCGGCGACAACGTGCCTGAGGCGCTGCTGACCTTCGCCAGGGCCGAGAATGCGACGCAGCTGGTGCTCGGCGTTAGCCGCCGGAGCTGGCTTTCCTCGCTGCTGACCGGTCCAGGCGTCAGCGCGCGCACGATGCGCATGTCAGGCGACATCGACGTGCACATGGTCACGCACTCCTACGTGGGCCGAGGTCGCGGTCTCCCCGAGGCCCACCGTGGCGGCCTGCCCAGGGGGCGCAAGCTGGCCGGGTACGTGCTCGCGGTTGTGCTTACTCCGCTGCTGACGCTGATACTCGCCAACCTCCGCGGCCACCTCAACCTGACCAGCAACGTGCTGGTCTTCCTGGTCGGTGTGGTCGCTGTGGCACTGGTCGGCGGTTTCCTGCCGGCCCTGATAGCCGCGGTGGCCGGCTCGGTGCTGCTGAACTATTACTTCACCCCGCCGGTGCACAAGTTCACAATCAACGACCCGAACAACGCCCTCGCATTGATCATCTTCGTTGCCGTCGGCCTCTCGGTGAGCAAGGTCGTGGACACGGCGGCGCGCCGGACCAAGCAGGCGGCGCGGGCGGGGGCCGAGTCCGAGTTGCTCGCCACGACGGCCGGCAGCGTGCTGCGCGGCGAGCGGGCGCTGTCGGCCGTGCTCGACCGCGTCCGCGAGGCTTTCGGGATGGACTCGGTCACCCTGCTTGAGCAGCCCGAGCCGACTCAGACCGGGACGGAGACGGGCGCGCAGCTTGCCTCGGCTGGCGACGGCCAGGCCGGCGGACGTCTCCCCAGGACCGGCCCCGGTGGCCGGTGGACCGCGGTCGGCGTATCGGGTGACCTGCCGTGCCTGCGACCAGACCAGGCGGACGTGGAGATCCCGGTCAGCGACACGCTGGTGCTCGCGATGCGCGGCCGTGCCCTGCCCGCCACCGACCGGCGGGTTCTTGGCGCCTTCGCGGCCTACGCGGCCGCCGCCCTCGAGCAGGGCCGCCTGGCCGCCGCGGCCGAGGCGGCACGGCCGATAGCCGAGGCCGACCGCATGCGCACGGCTCTGCTCACTGCCGTGAGCCATGACCTGCGCACGCCACTGGCCTCCGCCAAGGCCGCGGTCACCAGCCTGCGCAGCCACGACATCGAGTGGGATGCCGAAGATCACGACGAGTTGCTCGCCACGGCGGATGAGTCGCTGGACAAGCTGGCTCGCCTCGTGGACAACCTGCTGGACATGAGCAGGCTGCAGGCCGGAGCCCTGGCGCTGTTCCCGCGGCCCGCCGCCCTGTCCGAGATCGTCGCCAGGTCACTGGACGACCTGGGCCCCGCCGCCCGCACCGTCATGGTGGACATTCCCGACGATCTGCCCGAGGTAGCGGTCGACCCCGGCATCATGGAGCGGGTCATCGCCAACCTCACCGCGAACGCACTCAGGTACTCGCCGGCCGGCTCGCCGCCCGCGCTGACCGGGAGCAGCCTGCATGACCGGGTGGAATTGCGCATCATCGATCGGGGTCCCGGCATCCCGGCCGAACATCGCAATCAGATGTTTGTTCCGTTCCAGCGGCTCGGCGACACCGATAACACGACCGGCGTGGGGCTCGGCCTGGCCCTGTCCCGCGGGCTGACGGAGGCCATGGGCGGCACGCTGGAGCCTGACGAGACACCCGGCGGCGGCCTGACGATGACGCTGTCGCTGCCCGCCGTGCCGCGCCCGGCCGGCGCTCCGGCCGACGTCCACGATAGCGAGTCCTACCTCGGCACAGGAGACATGAGTTGATCGAGCAAACCCGACATAAATCCCCGCGGCAGCTCACGCTGCGGGGAGTTGGTGCGGGACTGGCGACGCCAACTCCCCGCACTACGTCCGCGCGCCATGACAGCGTGGTGTCGTGACGGACATCCTGGTCGTTGACGACGAGCCGCAGATCCTTCGGGCGCTACGGATCAACTTGCGCGTCCGCCAGTACGAGGTGCGCACGGCCGGTTCGGCCAGCGAGGCGCTCGAACTGGCGGCCAAGCACCCGCCGGACCTCGTGATTCTCGACCTGGGCCTGCCGGACATGGACGGCGTCGAGGTCATCCACGGCCTGCGCGGCTGGACTGACGCGCCGATCATCGTGCTGTCCGGGCGGGCCGACAGCACAGACAAGGTCGAGGCGCTTGACGCCGGGGCCGACGACTATGTGACCAAGCCGTTCGGCATGGATGAGCTCCTGGCCCGGATGCGCGCGGTCACCAGGCGGGCTAGCCCTGACAGTGACGCCCCGCAGGTCAAGCTCGGTGACCTGACCGTCGACCTGGCTGCCAAGCGCGTCATCCGCTCCGCCGACGCGGGCTCCGCGGACATCAGGCTGACCCCGACCGAGTGGCACCTGCTCGAGGTGCTGCTGCGCAACCCAGGCAAGCTCATGAGCCAGCAGCAGTTGCTCTCCGACGTATGGGGCCCCGGCTACGCCGACGCAACCGGCAACCTGCGCCTGTACATGGCCCAGCTGCGGCGCAAGCTGGAGCCCGACCCGGCTCGGCCGCGCTGGCTCCTGACCGAGCCGGGCATGGGTTACCGCTATCAGCCCGACCCGGATCATGCGTAACCAGGCTGCCCGGCCTGTAGCGGCACGGCACGCGAGGTGACGGGCGCCAGCTGCTAGCCGGCCTGTCCGGCCGGCGGGTCGTGGCCGGACTGCGCGTCCTGGCCGGCTGCGCTGCTGTCTGCGAGCGCGGTCATGCCCGCGAGCTGGTACCGCAGCCGGCAGATGACCACGTTCCTGGTGCCGCGCTGGATCGCCTGCTCCAGCACGAACCCCCGCTGGTTATAGAGGATCCGCTGCCAGGGATGGGCCGGCTGCACCTCGGGAATGAGCACGACAAGCTGGTCGTAGGAGGCCGCCTGCTCAAGCTCGCGCAGGAAGTTCACCACGGGCGGACCGAGCGAGCGCTTGTTGCTGCGCAGCGTAATCAGCGGCACATTCGGGTGCCAGGCCTCCCACTGGTCGCGGAAGTGCGCATCCGCCGCGGTGTCGTCCGACTCGGCGTAGCAGACCGTCACGGCGACGACCTCGTCGCCAAGCGACAGCGCCGTCGATATGCCGTCTGCGGTCAGTCGCGACATGCTGGCGACCGGGACGACCACGAGCGAATTGCGGCGTTGCGGTGGCGGTGGCTGCTGACCGATTTCCAGGGCGGCGCCGATGCGGCCATAGGCCGCATGAACGCGGTTGAACATCAGCACGAGCAGCGGCACAACGATGACGATCAGCCAGGCGCCCTCGGTGAACTTGCTGATCAGCTCGACTGCCAGCGCCGCCAGCGTGAAGACCGCACCGACGCCGTTGATGATGGCCCGGCCCTCCCACCCCGGCTGGCGGTTGACCCGCCAGTGCCGCACCATCCCGGCCTGCGAAAGGGTGAACCCGACAAAGACCCCGATCGCGAACACCGGTATCAGTGCCTGGGTATTGCCCTTAGACACCACCAGCAGGATTGCGGCCACCACCGCCAGCACCACGACGCCATACCTGTGCACCTGCCGCTGCGCGCGCAGGAAGAACAGGTGCGGCAGGAAGTTGTCGGTGGCCAGCAGCGACGCCAGCACGGGCAGTCCGCCGAATGAGGTATTGGCCGCGAGCGCCAGCAGCACGGTCGTGACTAGCTGGATCGCAAAGTAAACGAAGTTATGCCCGAGCGAGGCCTGAGTGAGCTGGGCGAGCGAGGTAGTGGTCGACGAGGGATAGGTGTGGTACTTCTGCGCCAGCACGGCGATGCCGATCAGCATCAGGGCGAGTATCACGCCGAGGCCCACCTCGGTGTGCTGGGCCCGGCGCGCCCGCGGCTTCTTGAACTCCGGCACCGCGTTCGCGATCGCTTCCACCCCGGTCAGCGCCGAGCAACCCGAGGCGAACGCCCTCAGCAGCAGCAAGATCCCCACCGTCACCGGCACCGATGAGACCGAGCCCTGGGGAAACGGGAGCGGATGCGACCGCAGCAGGCCGCCGATGATCACCGCGAAGATACCGGCAATGAAAACCAGCGTCGGGGCGATGAATAGCCGCGCCGACTCGGCGACACCCCACAGGTTGGCCGCGGTGATGAAGCCGAGCACTGCCAGGCACAGGTACACCCGGTCTGGGTAGAGCTTCGGATACGCGGAGGTCAGCGCCTCGACGCCGGCCGACACTCCGACTGCCGCGTTGAGGATGTAGTCGACAACAAGAGACGCCGCCGCGAGCAGACTTGGCCGTACGCCCAGGTGCGCCTTGGACACTGCGTAAGCGCCGCCGCCAGTCGGGAAGGCCGCGATGACCTGGCGGTAGGAAGTCACGAGGACGGTCAGCAGCAGCACAATCGCCAGGGTGACCGGCAGGGTGTAGTGCAGCGCCACCGCGCCGGCTGTCGCCAGCACGATGAGGATGGCCTGCGGGCCGTAGGCCACCGACGACAGCGCGTCCAGCGAGAGCGCCGCCAGTCCCTCAAGCGCGGTCAGCCGGTGCCGTTCCTCCTCGGGCAGCTTGCCGGCTTGGGCCTCAGCAGCCACGGGGGTACCCGGCCGGGCAGTTCATGATTGCCAATACAAGCATGCTGACCAACGGCGCGCCGGGCTGACCCTTCCGTCACCCCCGCAGGTCATGCACGGTATCCGGCGGATCCCCAGTTCAGGCCAGTACCGCGATTGCGATGGCGGCGAGCACGACGGCGACGACCACGACGATGAGGGCCATCTTGGTCACGCTCCGACCGGAGGCTCCCATGTCCCAGGGCCGGCCAGGCTCCGCCTCACTCTCGGCGAACGCGCGGAACTGCGCCGTGCTGGCCGAGACGTCCGGCGTCGCCCGGAACTCGCCTGTGCTCATCGGGCGATCGGGGCGGGTCGCGGGGTTCTCGTAACGCTCGGTCATGGCCGTCACTTTAGCTGAACCTGCAGGCAGAGGACCCCTAGTTCCCCCGCAAAGGCGAAAATAGACACTCCCACCCACGGGCGGGTAAACCGTTCGCTTTCCCCTTCGCGCGGCAAGCGTGCTCGCTGACGCCCGCCCAGCCGCGGCAAGCCTCGAGTCAGCCGCCAGCTTCCGGGGCGAGCAGGTCATGCCTATTAACCAGCCGTGAGAGCACGATTACGCTTCGGGTGCGCACGACGAAGGGCTCCGCCCCGATCCGCTCCACGACCTGCTCGAAGTGGCGGACGTCCGACGCCCGGATGTGCAGCAGGGCATCGGCATCGCCCGTGATCGTGCAGGCGTCGGTGACCTCCGGATACTTCGTCACCGCCGAGGCAATGTCGGCCGGCGAGGTGCGGCCTCGGCAAAACAGCTCGACATAGGCCTCAGTTGTCCAGCCCAGCGCCAGCGGGTCCACCTGTGCCGAGAAGCCGGTGATGGCGCCTGCGGCGAGCAGCCGGTCGACCCGGCGCTTGACCGCGGGAGCGGACAGCCCGACCTTGGCCCCCACTTCGGCATAGGTGGCCCTGGCGTCCTCGACCAGAGCCGCGACTATCCGCTTATCCAGCTCATCGACCGACATCGGGCTGCCCGTCACTGGGTTATCCGGCCAGTGCCGTGCGCAGCGCGGCCAGGTCGGTCTGGCGCAGGCCATGTGCGAGCAGGTAGCCGTCCACCGATCCGTGCGTAGACCTGGCCGACGCGAGTACATCCATGATCAGCTGCGGGGGGCTGAGGATCAGCTCCTCGGTCAGGTTGTCGCCGAGGCCGGTGTTTTCCCGGAGTTGCCCGATCACCGCGGTCTGCACCGGATCCAGGTAACTGCCGCTCAATGCGTAATCGGCCGCGATGAACTCGTCGGGCACGCCAAGCACCGAAAGGACCATGGCGACCACTATGCCGGTCCGGTCCTTGCCCGCGCTGCAATGCACGAGGGCCGGAAACGCCCCGGCCGCGCACAGCGGCCTGATCGCATCGGCGATTGCGTCACCGCGCTTGCCGACCACGTGGGCATAGACGGCATCCAGCTGAAGCGGCAGCCCCTGCAGGTCGCCGCCAAGGATGGAAACGTGCGTGTGCCGTACGGCAAGTTGATCGAGAGGGCTCGGAGCCATCTCGACCTCGATCTGGGTTCGAAGGTCGACGATGGTCTGCAGGCCAAGCTCGCTCACGGTGGCAATGCCCTGGGCATCGAGCTGGTGCAGAGCATCGGAGCGGTACAGCCTGTGCCAGGGGAGCTCTCCCCCGGCCGCCGGGTACCCGCCTAGATCGCGGAGGTTGAACAGGCCAGGCACGGTGATTCGCCGGCCGTGCGCCAGCGCCAGCTGCTGTGCCCGCCGCTCAGCCTCCCTGGCAATTTGCGTCAACCCTGCTGCTCCCATCCCGCCTGCGCGCGCTCCCCTCGCACGATCTCACACGGGCGCGGCCTGGGCCCGGCCTGGGCCCGGCGCAGTAGAGTCACATCCTCGGTAGTCCGGCTTCGAGCCGCTCGGGAGGACGCCTGATGACCAGACTCGGCGGGATGTACGGCCCGGATGCCACGTTCCTGGGCGTAGAGCGGGCCGATCTGGCCGATCCCGCCTCCTGGGCGGGCACGGATATCATGATCATTGGGGCGCCGTTCGACGGCGGCACGTCGCACCGGCCGGGCGCGAGATTCGGCCCGCAGGCCATCCGGTTCACCGACTACCTCCCGCACGACGGCTCCCGGCCGCACCTGGCCCTGGGCGTCGACCCGCTTCAGGAGCTGAAGATCGCGGATGCCGGCGACGTAGAGATGCTGTCGGGAGATACCGAGCAATCGATCCGCCGGCTTGAGGAGGCAGTGCACCGCGCCTGCCATGGCGGCGCGCTCCCGGTGATCCTGGGCGGCGACCATACCATCGCGCTCCCCGACGCTACCGGAGTCGCCCGGCACGTCGGCTGGGGCCGGATCTCCATGATCCATTTCGACGCGCACGCCGACACCGGCGACACCCAGTTTGGCGCGCTGCACGGGCACGGCACCCCGATGCGCAGGCTGATCGAGTCCGGCGCCGTGCGCGGTGACCGGTTCTTGCAGGTCGGGCTGCGCGGCTACTGGCCAGAACCCGAGACGCTCGCGTGGATGGCGCAGCAGCGCATGCGCAGTTTCGAGATGACCGAGATCGTGGCCAGGGGGCTGGATGACTGCCTGACCGAGGCGTTCGGCATCGCTACCGATGAGTGCGAGGGCGTATTCCTCTCCGTCGACGTCGACGTGGTAGATCCGGGCATGGCTCCGGGCACCGGGACCCCGGAACCGGGCGGCTTCACCGGCCGCCAGCTGCTGGACGCGGTGCGCCGGATCGCGATGGAACTGCCGTTGGTCGGCATGGACGTAGTCGAGGTCGCGCCGCCCTATGACCACGCCGAGGTGACGGCCTTCCTCGCGAACCGGGTCATCCTCGAGGTGCTCTCGGGGATTGCCTGGCGGCGGCGACGCGCCGCGGCGGACCCGGCCAGGCCCGCCAGGGATCCGGCTTCCCCGCTGCTTCGGGGCCGAGGCCCGGCCGCCTAGTGGGGCGGGCGGCGGCCGCTAATGGTGGCCGGCCAGCAGGATGGCGATCGTGAACGTGGTCGCGTCGAAGAGGAAATGGGCCAGGATCGGCCGGGCAAGCTTGCGATGCTTCTGGAACGAGCGGGTCACGAGCCAGCCGAACGGCACGGTGAACACCACGGCGATGCCGTAGTAGACGTGATAGCTGGTGCGCAGCGCCAGGCTGAGCCAGAACGCCTTCGCCGGAGACCAGCCGAGCTGGTCGAGGCGGGTAATGAGGTAGCCGTTGACGATCACCTCTTCGGCTACCGCGGTGAAGAAGGACTGGCTTATCCCGAAGATCAGGTAATAGGTCGGCACGTGCAGCGTGCCTGCCGAGTTCACCAGCCGCGAGTGATCGAGCGGGGCCAGCACGAACGCCAGAACCAGCTCGCAGCCGAACGCGGCGGCCGCGATACCGATCGCAGCCGGGAGATCTAGCCTGCCCAATCGCGTCAGCCCGAGATCGGCGGGCCGTTGGCCCGTCCGCGCCAGCAGGAGCAAAGCCAGCGGCACGACCGCCGCCACCGGCATGTAGCTGAGCAAGCCGAGGACGGTGTTGAGGACGGGCTGGCCGGGGGTGTAGGTGGGCAGCTGGCTGAGCTGTTTGTCGGTGGCCAGGTGAGAGCCGATGATGACCACCGCGCTGACGATCCAGGGGAACAGGCCGGCGATGATGACCAGCCTGGTCTCGGTCACCAGGCCGCTTCTGGTCAGCTCGGCCGGCTTGACCGGGGCAACTGGATCCGGCGGTGCCCAGAAGATCCAGTCGGCCGGGGCTGGCGGCCAGTCCGGCGGCGGTACCCAGCCCGGCGGCGGCGACCACCCTGGCGGAGCTTGTGGCCAGCCGGGGGCCGGGCGCCAGATCAGCCGTTGCGGGCTCACCAGCACATAATGCAGGAGCCACCGGTCGGCCGGCGACCTGGCCGGCGATGTGTTCGCGCCGGAGCTGGATGCGGTGTGGGTCGATGGATCGCAGGCAGTAGTTCGAACGGATCTATAGTTAGTAGATGCTGGACGTGACCAGGCTTCGCGTGCTGGTCGCGGTCGCGCGGCACGGCTCGGTGACCGCGGCGGCGCGGGCCCTGAACTATGCGCAGCCGTCGATCAGTCATCACATCGCGCGCCTCGAGGCCGAGACCGGGGCGCGGCTGCTTGAGCGGGTCGGCCGGGGAGTCCGGCTGACGGAGGCGGGCCACCTGCTGGCGGAGCGGGCCGAGGAGATCATCGGCCGGCTGGATGCCGCCGAATCCGAACTCGCCGCGCACGTCGGCCTGCGCGAGGGCAGGGTCAGGCTCGCGGCCTTCCCGTCGGCCCTCGGCACTCTGGTGCCCGCAGCGGCCGCCTGGCTGGAATCGGAGCAACCCGGGATCGACCTGATGCTGACCGAGGCCGAGCCCCCGGAGGCGCTGCGGATGCTGCGGGCGGGATACGTGGACGTAGCCCTGGTATTTCGCTACTACCAGCAGGACCTCGACCCGGCTCCCCCGGTTCCGGCTGACGAGGGGACCAGGGGCCGACTGCTGCTGGACGAGCCGATCCACCTGGTGACCAGGACCAACGGGCACGAGCCTGAGCTGGCCGCGTATGCCGAAAGCCGGTGGATTGCCGGCTGCGAGCGATGTCGCAGCTACCTGATCAGGCAGTGCGAGCTGGCCGGGTTCACCCCGAAGATCGCTTTCACCACCGATGACTATGTCGCCGTCCAGGCGCTAGTCGCGGCCGGGCTCGGCGTCACCACCCTGCCTGGCCTCTGCCTGCGGGCGGCCAAGCACCCCGGCATCGCCGCCGCGGAACTGCCCGGCGCCCGCCGGCACGTGTTCGCGATGACCTACGGCCAGCCGCCGGACCCGGCCACGACCACCAGGCTGATCGACGTGCTGGCCAAGGTCGCCATGCCGGACGTGTCGCCGTAGATCCGGGGTCCACGACTTGCCTCGGATACTCCTTCACCACGGGAACGAGGCCACCATCACATGGCCTGCGGGCTGCTGGCCCGGGTGGTAGCGGGGTCGAGCGCCCGGATCGAAGTACGAGACGAGCAAGTTCGCAGCCGTGCTGAGATCCGGATGGCCGATGATGGCTCGGCAGAGGCCGGCGCCGGGCGTGCAGGGAACCGTCCCCGACAAGAGCTTCCGCCACGGACCGGCCGGCCTGTCAGCCTGGTAGGCGATGAACTGCCCCACCTCATTGACCTGCTCAACCAGAACGAGGCCGCGTCCCACCGAGGCAAAGCTCGCCACGCTGACGCCCAGCGGCCTAGCGCCCTGAATCACCGACACCGCGTTGGCGGGGTCGGCGCTCCAGCCCGATCGTCCGGCGAACCACTGATAGCGCGCGGGATCGGACCACGCTGAGGACAGCGCGCTGACGCGCGCGAGGTAGACGTCGTCCCCGGCGCCCGAGATGCACACCGCCATGATGAGCTTGGAGCACGACTGGCCGAACAGGTAGAGATAGCTGCCTGAAAAGACCGGCGAGCCGAGCAACTCCTGGGGCGGGAGCGCCTGCACCGGCGCGGACGGATAAGCCGCGGCCGAGGCGAAAACGGTTGACTCGCCGGCGAACTTGTTCGTGGCGGGGTCGTAAGCCGCGAGACCGAAACCCTCCGGCTGCAGGGTTCCCCCTGATAGCGAGACGCAGTAGTTGTTGAAGCTGATGAGGACGTCCGAGGGACTGGCCGCGTCGTTCGTGACCCCGGTCGGCCAAGACGCCGGGTAGGCACCGTCGGCCAGGTCGCAGTCGAGCCCGAGAGCGGTCTTCAGGCCGGACGGCGCAGGCAGGAAATGGGCGGGGCCATCCAGGCCGGCGGCCGTGGCTCCACTCGTCCCCGGCCTCGGGACCTCGCTGAGATCGACGGGGACAGCACCCGGCGTCGACGGGCCCTCGGCCGCGGTCGAGCCGTCGACGATCTGCGACAGCCGCCACGTCCCGCCGCCTGGGGAGGAGTAGACATCGGTGTCACAGAAGATCCACAGGCTTGCCGAGGGATCGGCCGGCAGGGGCTGGCTGTAGCCACAGTCGCGGACCACGTCCGCACCAGTGCGTGTCTCGAAGGTCGACAGGACCTGAGCAGGCGGCGCGACGCCCTCGTGGTTTGCCTTCGCCACGACCAAGACCAGGATGACGGCAAGGAGCAGCAGCGCGGCAAGCCCGACCGCCACGCGCCGCCGCGCGCCCCCCGTCCCCCGCCGCACGCCGCCCATTAGGCCTCGCGCGCTGCCATCCTGCGCCGCGCGCCGCCCATCCTCCGCCGCGCGCCGCGGCGGCCGGCGGACGGCGTGGCCCGGCGAAGGCTGCGACTGCTGGCCCCCGTGACCCGCACCCCAGTGCCTTTTATCAGATCTTCGTGGCCTGATCGGCCCAGTACGGGTCGCGGAGCCGGCGCTTGAGCAGCTTCCCGCTCGGGTCACGCGGCAACTCCACGGTGAAGTCGATCGTCTTGGGCCACTTCATCTTCGCCAGCCTGCCCTCGAGCGCGGCCAGGATCTCCCGCGCGAGGTCATCGCCGGGCTCTACCCCGTCCGCGGGTTGCACGACCGCTTTGATCTGCTCGCCCCAGTCCTCATCGGGAATACCGAAGACGGCCACGTCCGCGACTTTCGGGTTCATGATGATCTCGGCCTCGATCTCGGCCGGGTAGATGTTCGCCCCGCCGGAGATGATCATGTCGGACTTGCGGTCGCAGAGGAAGAGGAAGCCTTCCTCGTCCAGGTAGCCGATGTCCCCGAC
>JASHUG010000183.1 GCA_030040155.1 Streptosporangiaceae bacterium
ACGTCGGCCAGCGGGCGGCGAGGAACGGGAACTGAAGGTGAGCCATGGCCAAGCCTGAGAACCATCTGGCGGTTCTCCGGCCACGGCCACCACCGGGGCTCATCCTCGTGCATGTCATCCCTTTCCACCAGTTGGTAGAAGAAGGACGCCGACAAGCCGCAGACGGTTGCGACCAGAAGGACGTGCTGCAGGGCCTGGCCGGCCTGCAGCCAGTCTTCGGGCTCGTCATCATGCGTGGTGAGAACCGCCAGCTGCGGATGGGCTTCATAGGCCGCCCGCGGCCGCTGCTCCGGGGCAGCAGCGAGGAAATCGACGTCGCGGACGGGCGACGGGCTGCGATCGGGCCGCATCGGCAGCGCGTCAACGGGAATGCCCTCCGGCTGCCCGGTCGTGATCCAGCGCCGGAGTTCGGCCTGATGATCAGGGTCAGCGGACAGTTGCCGGCCGGCCTCACGCGCCATCGTCAGCACACGCTCCGTTTCCCGCCTGTCCAGCATGCGCAGACTGGCACGCTCCTGGTCAGCGGCTTGCCGCAGTAGATCAAACACTGACTCGTGGACCCGGTCCCCGGAGAATGGGCCGCGGTTGGTGTGGCGCCGCCATAGTGCGTCGTACAGCTCATGCTCGGCGGTCGTGGGCGGCCGCCCACGGTCAGCGTTGAGCACGGCAAGAACCGTAAACGGGTATTCCGGATGGGGTAGCTGGCGCACTCGCGGGTCGTACCCCAGCTCGCGAAACGCGACCCGGGCGTTAAACAGCGCGGCGCCGCAGCTGATGTACAGTGCCCGCGCGGTCGGGTCCGACACCCAGAGGGCTCGATCGGATTCGGCGCAGAGCAGCAGGCCGTGGTCGGTTAGCGAGAATTGCCAGGGTTGCGAATTATGGATCGACGGCGCGCTGCCGGCCGCCAGTACCACGAGAGCTTGATCTTCCGTAAGTGTCGCGCACACCGCAATCCCCCCTCGCTGCGCGCCCACCCGCCCTTGCGTGCTCTCTACCCAGCCTAGGCACGTCTAGCCTGGAGGACGGAAGGGACGTTGGTCCCTCGTCCTGCCCTCTCGCCGAAGGGCTCGCCGGGCTCGCGCTGCTGGTAGACAGGTTCCGAGCCCGGGGCCGCTGGCGAAACTCCGGTCTCATGTCGCATGATCTTGCCGGACGACAGAACCCGAGCCAGCAAGGAGCCTGACCTTGACCGAGCCAGCGCACCGGAGCGAACCGAGCCCAACCGCCAGCGAGAGAGCCATGCTCGAGGGGTGGCTGGACTACCACCGGGCCACACTACGGCTGAAGTGCGCCGGACTTAGCGACGAGCAGCTGCGAATGGCTTCGTGCCCGCCGTCGAACCTGACGCTGATTGGCCTGGTCCGCCACATGACCGATGTTGAGCGAGGCTGGTTCCTGCGCGGTGTGGCGGGACGGCCCGCCAGCCAGGCCGAGCCGCTTTATTACAGCGACGAGAACGAGGAGGGCGACTTCGAAGATCTTGACAGTGCCAGCACCCAGTCCGTGTTCGAGACCTACGAGAACGCGACCTCCGAAGTCCGGGATGCGGTCGCTGCCGCGGACCTGGACCAGACATTCGACAACGGCGGCACGCCTTATTCGGTCCGCTGGGTCTACACGCACATGATCGAGGAGTACGCGCGCCATAATGGCCACGCCGACCTGATCAGGGAACGAATCGACGGCTCGACCGGCAGCTGAATTTCAACTGCCCGAGCCCTCCCGGGTCGGAGCGGGTCAGATGAGTTCGAGTATGGTCGCGTTTGCCTGGCCGCCGCCCTCGCACATCGTCTGCAGGCCGTACTTCGTGCCCGTCTCGCGCATGTGGTGGACCATCGTGGTCATGATCCGCGCGCCGCTGCCGCCAAGCGGATGACCGATGGCGATTGCTCCGCCGTTTGGGTTCAGCCGTCCCGGAGCCGCACCGGTCTCCTTCAGCCACGCGATCGGCACCGGGGCGAATGCCTCGTTGACCTCGAACACGCCAATGTCATCGATCTTCAGGCCGCTGCGCTTGAGCGCGAGTGCCGTAGCCGGGATCGGCGCGGTCAGCATGATGACCGGGTCGTCGCCCGTGACCACGGCGGTGTGGATCCTGGCGATCGGCCGCAGGCCGAGTTCGGCCGCCTTCTCGCTGGTCATGATCAGGAGCGCGGCCGCGCCATCCGAGATCTGCGAGCTGTTACCCGCAGTGATCGTGCCATCGGGCTTGAACGCCGGCTTGAGTTCGGCCATCTTCTCCAGCGTGGTGCCGCGCCGGATGCCCTCATCTGCCTCGACCTTGGTGCCATCCGGGGTCGTGACCGGGGTGATCTGACCGACGAAGCGGCCCTCGTCCTGCGCGGCCGCGGCCTTAGCGTGGGAGCCGAGGCTGAACTCATCGAGTTCGGCGCGGCTCAAGCCCCAGCGCTCAACGATCATCTCGGCCCCGAGACCCTGGTTCGGGAAGACGCCGTTGTACCGCACGTTGAAGCCCTCGCTAAGCGGCATGCCGTGGGCTCCGCCGGCCACCGAGGCGCCCATCGGAACCCGGCTCATGGACTCGACGCCGCCGGCGATGCACAGGTCGTAGTGACCGGCGATCACGCTGGCCGCGGCGAAGCTGATGGCCTGCTGCGAGGAGCCGCACTGGCGGTCGACCGTGGTGCCAGGGACCGATTCCGGCCAGCCAGCGCCCAGCACCGCA
The DNA here is from genome assembly GCA_030040155.1 of Streptosporangiaceae bacterium. Taxonomy (GTDB): domain Bacteria; phylum Actinomycetota; class Actinomycetes; order Streptosporangiales; family Streptosporangiaceae; genus JAJYUU01. Next base: position 2,690 of record JASHUG010000183.1, read on the forward strand.
GTGCGCGCGATGTCGAACGTCTGCTCCCCCACCTGGCTGACGCATCCCCAGATCACGTCCTCGACGACCACTGGGTCGATGCCAGCGCGCTCGGCCAGCGTCGTCAGGACGTGCGAGGACAGATCCCCTGGGTGCACGCCAGCGAGGCCTCCGTTGCGCTTGCCGACGGGCGTCCTGACCGCCTCAACGATGACCGCGTCCCGCATGTGACCCTCCTGGGTGACCGGCCCGCCCCTCGGGGCAGGGCTCTGCCTTCGGCCGAAGGTAGTTAACTATGATACCCAGCTCGCCGCGGGTCCGACTGCCGTGCTGGCGCCCGGAGCGGCCCAGCCGAGGTCCCGGAGAGGTCGCGCGGGGATCACGGGGCGAGCGGAACAGCCGCGTTCAGCGCGTCCAGCGCCGAGCTTTGCCTGGCGGCGTCGGCGAAGTCGAACGGGCCTGCCCAGTGCAGGCCGAACTGGTTGCTGCTGTTCCTGTTGCTGGCCCAGATGGAGCGGGCGTTATCGAGGATGAACTCGCTGTAAGCCGGACGCGGGCTCTGCCGGTAGAGGTAGTAGAGGTTGCGCATGAAGACGCCCTTGAACTGCGGGAGGTCGGCGTCGTTGCGCGCAGTTTGGTGCTCGCGCGGCTCAAGCAGGATGCCGTACCGGGCGTCGGGCGCGGGGGTGGTCAGCGAGCCAAGTGCGGCATCGGCGATCTGCTCGCCCTGCCTGAGGTATGCAGCGTCGCCGGATATCTCGTGCAGCGCGGCCAGGGCGCCCAAGATTACGCCCTGGTTGTAGGTCCATGCCTGGCCGCCGTTGTTGTTCCCGGACTTGTCAAGCCCGTCGTTAACCAGGCCGCTGGCACCGATCAGGCCGCGCGCGAGAAACCAGTCCCATTCCCGGTTGGCCCACTCGAGGTACTCGCCCGTGCCGGCCGAGCGCTGGTGCAGCCGGGCCGCGAGCGCGAGGAACAGCTCGTTGGTGATGGCGTTCTTATAGGAGCGGTCGTCATTCCACCACACGCCGCCGCCGTAGGTGTCGTCCCACGCGGTCAGGAGGTTGGCGAAGATGGTCTTGGCCGCCTGGAGGTAGCGGGTCTCGCCGGTCAGGTCGTAAGCATCCAGCCAGGCCAGGCCCCACCAGCCGTTGTCGTCATAGAAGCGGAGCAGGAAGTCCCGGTGGATGCGGCGCGCAGCCCGGAACGTCCGCTCCACCGTGCGGAGGTGGGTCTGGTCGCCCGTGTACTGGGTGTAGGCGATCACCGCCGTGAGCGCGTTAGCCGCGTTCCACCACTTCGTCGTCCGCCATTGGCCGGTCCATCGGTTGTACCAGCGCTGCAGCGCGGCGATCCCGGCCGCGGCGTAGGCGCGGTAGTCCGGCTGCTGCACGTCTTCCTGGACTGACACAGCTTGCTCCGTTCGCTTTCCGGCTCGGTGCCTGGCCCTCCGCCTTGTGATACGTTCCCGGCGGCCGACCCGGCAACTCCAGCCGTCTGCAGGCCGATCCGCGGGCGGGTCGCGCGGGTCATGAGCCGCGGTGCCGAGCGGTAACGGCGTCCCTTGGAGGATCGGCTGGACGGCCGTGAGGGCATCGTCGACAGGTGTGCTTGTGGCCGCTGGCCGTCTGCGTCGCATGGCCGCAGTCGGACAGCCGCGCCGCGTCCCGGTGGAACTCGAGCTGGGCTAGCATCATCCCATGTCCGACCAAGCCGGGACATCAGCAGCGGAAGTCTCTGCCGAGGCGCAGGCGCCGGGATTCGACACCCAGCGCGCGCATTCCGCCAGGGTCTATAACTACTGGTTAGGCGGCAAGGACAATTTCGCAGCCGACCGGGAAGCAGCAGAGCAGGCGATCTCCGCCAACCCGGGGATCGTCACCGACGTGCGCGCCAACAGGGCGTTTCTGGCCAGGGCGGTGCGGTTCCTGGCCGCGGAGTGCGGCGTGCGCCAGTTCCTGGACATCGGGACCGGGCTTCCGACCGCCAACAACACCCATGAAGTGGCCCAGGCGGCCGCCCCGGACGCGCGGATCGTCTATGTCGACAACGATCCGATCGTGCTGGCTCATGCCCGCGCACTGCTGACGAGCACACCCCAAGGCGCCACCGCCTACTTGGACGCTGACCTGCATGACCCAGCGGCCATCCTGCAGACGGCCGCTGAGACGCTGGACTTCGGCCAGCCGGTCGCGTTGATGCTCCTCATCATCCTGCATTTGATCCCCGACAGCGATGACCCCTACGGGATCGTGAACACACTGGTGCAGGCCCTGCCGTCGGGCAGCTACCTGGTGCTCGCGCACCCGGCGAGCGACATCCGTCCGGCGCAGATGGCGGAGATGACCAAGCGGGTAAACGAGCGCATGAGCGGTCCGAAGGCCACCATGCGCGACCGCACCGCGATCAGCCGCTTCTTCGATGGCCTGGATGTGCTCGAACCCGGCCTAGTCCAGCCGCAGCAGTGGCGGCCAGACTCGGCGCTCAACTCGCCGATGGTGACAGCCTGGTGCGGGGTCGCCAGGAAGCCCTAGCCGGCGCCAAGCCGGCTGCCAGCTGAACATGTCCCGCGCGGAGCCGGCTGCTAGCTGAACATGTCCAGCACGGTGGCCGACCTCAGCTGATCGGGCAGCAGCGCGCGGCCGACCACCGCCATGTGCGTCTGCCAGTGGCTCCGCGCACCGTCGGCGTCGCCTGCCCGCACGAGCGCAAGCAGCTTGCGGTAGGACCGCACCACCTTGCCGCAGCCGCCGATCAGCTCGGCGGCCTGACCAGGCTGGCTCGCCGCGAGCATCATGTGGCTGTCGACGACCTCGCGCAGCACCAGCGACTGGATCGCCAGCGTCTTGTTGCCGGCCCGCTGCATGAGCAGGTCGTGAAAACGCTGAGCACTCTGGATCCACGCCCCTAGCCCGGCCGGCCCGGGGTCGGCGGGGATCGTGGCCTCCAGGTCATCGATGCATCCGGCCAGGTCGGCCAGGTCCCTGTCGGTGCGACGCTCGGCCAGCAACGCGGCCGCCTCCGGCTCGACCAGCGACCTAGCCTCGTAGACGTCGGCGAGCGTGGTGCCTGATGTCTGCATGAGCAGCCCGACATACCGGGCCGCGACCTCGATCCTGGGCGAGGTGATGCGCGCGCCGCGGGCGCCGCGGCGGATGACGATCAGCGACTCAGTCTCGAGGATGCGGATGGCCTCGCGCAGGGTTGGCCTGGACACCTCGAACTGCCGCATGAGCTCGGCCTCAGAGGGCAGCGTGGCACCCTCGGCGAGCTCCCCGCGAACGATCTTGCCACGGAGGCAGGACGCGATCATCTCGCCGGTCTTCGCGGCCCGGATGCCATGGCCGACCGGGCTGGTGGTGTCGCTGACCATGGCTTAGCCTCCACGGCGAGTCCCGCCCGCAGCTGAGCGACCCGCCTGCCGACGCGCGACATAGTGCTAGAAGTTCGCGAAGTACTCTACCTTCCTGAGCCAGCGCGCCCTGCCCGCGAGTCAGTCATCCTGCAGGCCCGCGATCAGGTCCTGGATGCGGTTCTTCGCCCGGATGACCGGTTCACGCAGCCGCTCTTCGCGCCGCTGGGCCTGCGCGAGCCTGGCCGGGCGCCGCTGATAGCGCCAGCGGGCCCACGGCGAGTCCGGCCTGGCTAGCCGGATGGCGCCAGGGATCAGCACGAAGGGCAGCACGATGCCCAGCAGCGCGGTCCAGATCTTGCCCTTCAGGAGCGTGATGCCGGCCAGCGCGAACCACGCGATCACCACCACGACGAGTGTGGCCACGGCGGCCGGGCTGCCGGGTATGGGGCGATAGTCCGCCACATCCTTGACGCCGACCGGGCTTACCCCGATCAGCAGCAGGGCCGTGACTCCCACCGCCACGAAGACCGCATCGACCGAGAGCCTGCCCTCGTTGGACCAGTACACGTCGCGCAGGTGCAGGATCAGCGCGAACTCGTCGAGCACCAGCGCCGTGCCGAGCCCGAATACGGCAGCCGCTCCCGCTCGCCAGCCGAGCGAGTGCACCGGCGCGGCGAGTTCGGCGAGGCCGCCGCCAGCCATGAGCACGACCCCGAACACCATGTGGTGGACGTGCACGGCGCCCGCTACCACGTTGCCCGGCCACCACCGCACGCCCGCCCTGATGAGGCGGACTGAGACCCTGATGCCCGTGAAGCCGACCACGAAGGCCACGAAGAAGCAGAACAACGGCAACCGGCCGGTCTGCACGACCTGAGCGGAGAACCAGGCGGACACGCTGCTACCCCCACGTGACAGGCCGCTGGCGGGCCCAGGGCCCGGACCCAGTCTGACCGGCCTCCGCCGCTCGCGCCAGCAGCCAAAGCCGCGACCCGAACACCAGGACCTCAGTCGTCCGCAGCCTCTTGCGACCCGGCCAGGCTAAGCGACTCGGCCAGGCTAAGCGACGCGACCAGGTAGAAGACACCGAACGGGTCGTCGCGGTAGTGCACCGCCGCGGCGGCACTCCGGCCGCGGGCGGCCCCGGCGAGTACCTGCCATACGGGCCGTCCCGTCGCCATCAGCTCGCGGGCCAGGCCCGCGTCGATGCGCATCAGGTCATCCAGGTTCCCGGACCTGATGACCTCCTCGACTCCGGCGTCGAACGGCTCGCTCCGCTCATCGAGATAGCCCGGTGCCCGCAGGGTGCGGCGGGCACTGCCGTCGGCCATCGCGATGAGCGCCACCCGCTCGCCCATGCTGGCCAGCGACGCTCCGAGGCTCCGGCAGTCGGCGGGCGTCAGCTCCTGCGCGACCGAGTACAGCACCCGGCCTCCACGGTATCCGGCCTGGTCAAGCAGACGGCCAGCCAGCCCGAGCGCCACCGGCAGGTCGTTCCCGGCCGAGCCGGGACGCGAAGCGCGCAGCGGCGGCGCGAACGCGGACAGGTCCAGCTCAGCGCCGGAGTCCCAGCGTCGCGCCAGCGGGGCTGCGCCGACGAGCGCCACGAGGCCGGGCTCGCAAGCCAGCACCGCACGCACGGCGTCGGCACAGGCCGCGCGCAGCTCGGGTACGACCGGGTCGGCGCCGGTCAGCTCGCGGGCGAGCAACGGTGGCGAGGGACAGATGGCCGCGGCTACCAGCACCGACTACGCCATCCCGCGCACGGCGCGAGCGGGCGGCCGCTCACCCTTGATGGAGGCGACCATGTCGACCACGTGCCGCGACTGGAGCACCTGGTGCACGCGGAAGATACGAGCGCCGTGCCACGCGCTGACGGCGGTGGCCGCGAGCGTGCCGGCGAGCCGCTCCTCCGGCGGCTGGTTAAGCGTCTCGCCGACGAAGTCCTTGTTCGACAGTGAGACAAGCACCGGCCAGCCGGTCGCGGTCATTTCGTCCAGCCTTCTGGTGACCTCCAGCGAGTGCCAGGTGTTCTTGCCGAAGTCGTGCGCGGGGTCGATCACGATCCTCGCCGGGTCAACCCCGGCTCGCACGGCTGCCTCGGCCAGCTGCTGCGTCCGCGCGAGGACGTCGGCCATCACGTCGCGGTAGGAGACCCGGAACGGGCGGGTCCTTGGCTGCTGCCGTCCCACGTGCGCGCAGACCAGGCCCGCCCCGAACTCGGCCGCCACCTCGGCCAGCCGCTCGTCGAAGCCGCCCCAGCTGTCGTTGATCAAGTCGGCACCCGCCGCGCACGCCGCCCGCGCGGCCTCGTGGCGCCACGTGTCGACGCTGATGACGACGCCCGGGTAGCTGTCACGCACCGCGGCGATGAATCCGGCGGTCCGCCTGATCTCCTCGGCCGCGTCCACCGGCTTGCCCGGCGCGGCAGGCACGCCGCCGACGTCGACAATGTCGGCGCCCTCGGCTATGACCTCGGCCACCCGCGCCATCGCGGCTTCCTCATCCCAGGTGAGGCCGGGCCGGTAGAAGGAGTCGGGTGTCCGGTTGACAATGCCCATGATCAAGGGCTGCTCAGGGGGGAACGAGTGGTCTCCCAGCCTGAGCACGGACTGCTTGCCCGGAGCGCGCTCGCGGGCCGGCGGGAGCCCGGTCATCCGCGGCGCACCGGCGGCCGGGGTGGCTCCGGGCTGGCCCGTCCCGGCGCGGCGCGGACCGAGCCGGCGGGCGGCCGCTCGTGGACCGGGACGGCGCGCATGACGCCTACCGCCTCGCCGTTATCGCGGACGAACTGCTGGAGTTCTGGTACGGCCGGGTTCCGGCCGCCGGCCCGCCGCCGCTCGGCCACCATCAGCAGCTCGGCCGCCATCAGCGCCAGGTCATGGTTGGCCTGGTGCCGGTGCGCGCGGCTGCCCAGGTCCACCTGGGCGACGGCGTCGAGCCCGTGCCGCGACGCGGTGTCCATCAGCGTGGCCAGCTCGACGCCGTACCCGACGGGGATCGGCAGGGACTCCATCAGGCTGCGCCTAGCGGCCCACTCCCCCGCAAGCGGCTGCACAACTCCGGCCAGCTCGGGCCACCACAGACTGATCAGCGGGCGGGCCACGAGTTCGGTGACCCGGCCGCCCTCCGTGGAGGTCGAGCCGTCTGACTCCGTGCGCACCCTGGTGTAAAAGCCCTTGACGAGCTGGACCCGTTCGTCGGCCAGCAGCGGCCCGAGCAGGCCGGTGACGAAGTGCGGGCCCCAGCTGG
>JASHUG010000184.1 GCA_030040155.1 Streptosporangiaceae bacterium
AGCGCCTCGCACCAGGTCTTCCTGGCCCGCAAGTTCTACAACGACGCCGTTGCGGCGACGCTCGCGGCCCGGCGGCGCTGGCTGGCCAGGATATTCAGGCTGGCCGGGCGCGCGCCGATGCCGGAGTTCTTCGAGATCGACGACTCGCTGGTGCCGGCTGGCGACACGGGCCCGGTGGCGGACATCCCGCACCTGACGAAGTAATTCGCGCCTGGCTACTCCCGGCGATCGGGAAGCGGTGGTGGGGGAGACGCCTCGTTCCCCGCAGTAGCGCTTTCCTTAGGCACTCAGTAGCACCATTGGTCACCTGGGCTTAGGGGCCGGCGCGCCCGTGCACCTACCATAGATGCGTCGTCAGTAATCAGCTAGCAGATGAGGTTTGGGTCGTGTCTGTGCAGGGTTCGCGGAAGAGAATTCAGAGCGCCAACGGGCCAGTCGCCGAGGAAGCGCCGGGAGCTGAGCTCGCTCAAAAGGGCACGAGCCGGGTGAAGCGCGGCATGGCGGACATGCTCAAGGGCGGCGTGATCATGGACGTGGTCACGCCGGAGCACGCCAGGATCGCCGAGGACGCGGGTGCGGTCGCGGTCATGGCGCTTGAGCGGGTGCCGGCCGACATCCGGGCCCAGGGCGGCGTGGCCAGGATGAGCGACCCCGACATGATCGACGGGATCATCGCCGCGGTGTCCATCCCGGTGATGGCCAAGTGCCGGATCGGGCACTTCGCCGAGGCCCAGGTGCTGCAGGCGATCGGCGTCGACTACATCGACGAGTCCGAGGTGCTCACGCCCGCCGACGAGGCCCACCACGTGGACAAGTGGGGCTTCACCGTCCCGTTCGTGTGCGGTGCGACCAACCTGGGCGAGGCCCTGCGGCGGATCACCGAGGGCGCGGCCATGATCCGGTCCAAGGGTGAGGCCGGCACGGGGAACGTAGTCGAGGCGACGCGGCACATGCGCTCGATCCGGGGCGAGATCCGCAAGCTCGCGGGCATGTCGGCGGATGAGCTGTTCACCGCGGCGAAGGACCTTCAGGCGCCCTACGAGCTGGTGGCCGAGGTCGCCCTGGCGGGCAAGCTGCCGGTGGTCCTGTTCACCGCGGGCGGCATCGCCACCCCGGCTGACGCGGCGATGATGATGCAGCTTGGCGCGGACGGCGTGTTCGTCGGATCGGGCATTTTCAAGTCGGGTGACCCGGCGGCGCGGGCGGCCGCGATCGTGAAGGCGACCACGTTCCATGACGACCCGGATGTCGTCGCGAAGGTCTCCCGCGGCCTGGGCGAGCCGATGGTCGGCATCAACCTGGACGAGCTGTCACCTGAGCAGCGCTACGCCGGCCGCGGGTGGTGATGGCGGGCACCGCGTCGCCGGAGTTTGGCGGGTCTGGACGGGCCGGTCGGCCGTCGGTTGGCGTGCTGGCGCTGCAGGGTGACATTGCCGAGCACGTCCGGGCATTGGAGTCGGCCGGGGCCGCGGCATCAGCCGTCCGGCGGGCCGAGGAGCTCGACCGGGTCTATGGGCTGGTGATTCCGGGCGGGGAGTCGACCACGATCTGGAAGCTGATCGACATCTTCGAGCTGGCCGAGCCGTTGCGGAAGCGGATCGCCGACGGGATGCCGGTGTTCGGGTCGTGCGCGGGCATGATCATGCTTGCTGACCGGCTGCCCGATCCCGCCTCCGGCCAGCAGACACTGGGCGGCATCGACATGACCGTGCGCCGCAACGCGTTCGGGCGCCAGGTCGACTCCTTCGAGGAGGACCTGGATATCGCGGGGGTCGAAGGCGGGCCGTTCCGTGCCGTATTCATCCGCGCGCCGTGGGTTGAGGACGTCGGCCCCGGCGTCGAGATACTCGCCACCGAGCCAGGCGCGGGTAGGATCGTCGCCGTTCGCCAAGGCCGGGCGCTTGCCACTTCGTTTCACCCCGAGCTCACCCGGGACTGGCGCATCCACGAGCTGTTCGTCGAGATGGTGAGGGATGGGGCATGAGCGGCCACTCCAAGTGGGCAACCACTAAGCACAAGAAGGCCGTGGTCGACGCGAGGCGCGGCAAGCTGTTCGCCAAGCTAATCAAGAACGTCGAGGTGGCCGCCCGTAGCGGCGGCGCCGATCCGGGCGGTAACCCCACGCTCTATGACGCCATCCAGAAGGCCAAGCGCAACTCGGTCCCGAACGACAACATCGACCGGGCGGTACGCCGCGGCGCCGGGCTGGAAGCGGGCGGTGCCAGCTACGAGACCGTCACCTACGAGGGTTACGCGCCGGGCGGGGTCGCCGTGCTGGTGGAGTGCCTGACCGACAACCGGAACCGGGCCGCGTCCGAGGTACGGACCGCGCTGACTCGCAACGGCGGCTCGATGGCCGATGCGGGATCGGTCTCCTATCTGTTCAGCCGCAAGGGAGTCGTGATCGTTCCCAAGGCCGACGGGGTCACGGAGGACGACGTGCTGGCGGCCGTGCTGGACGCCGGCGCGGAAGAAGTCAACGATCTCGGCGAGTCTTTCGAGGTGGTCAGCGAGGCAACGGACCTGGTCACCGTGCGCTCGGCCCTGCAGCAGGCGGGCATCGAGTACGAGTCGGCGGAGGCGGCCTTCCTGCCGTCGGTCGAGGTCCCGCTCGACGAGGAGAACGCCAAGAAGGTGTTCCGGCTGATCGAGGCCATCGAGGACTCCGACGACGTGCAGGACGTGTACGCGAACTACTCGGTGCCTGACGAGATCATGGAGAAGCTCGGGTGACCTGGCGTCAGTTCACCGGCACGCGCCGGTGATGGACCGCGCGCTGGAGATACGCCCGTTCGGGCCCGACGACGACATCGAGGCGGAGCTCGATCTGCGCCGCCGGGCCTTCGGACCGATCAGCGGGGCGGACGAGAGCACCTGGGTCGCCGACATGCGGGACGTGATCGACGCCGGCCAGATGCTTGGCGTGTTCGACGGCGGGCGGGCGGTGGCGACGGCCCGGTATTACGCGATGCGGCAGTGGTGGCATGGCCGGCCGATGCCGATGGCCGGCGTGGCCGGGGTCAAGGTAGCGCCCGAGGAGCGCGGTCGCGGCGTCGGCCGGGCGCTGATGACCAGGCTCCTTGCGGACCTGGCCGCCGCCGGTTATCCGGTCTCGACGCTGTACCCGAGCACGCTGCCGCTGTACCGCTCGCTCGGCTGGGAGAACGCAGGAGGCCGGTATGAGACCGTCATCCCGGCGCACGCGCTGGCTGCGCTGACTGCCGCCGACCCGCATCTGGCGCCGGGGCCGCGGCCGGACGCCGCGGCCGCGTCAGGTGCGGGGGCCGCGTCAGGTGCTAGGGCCGCGTCAGCTCGCGCGGCGGAGCGCGCCACGGTGCGCCGGGCGGCCCCCGCGGACGCGAGCGCCGTGATCGTGGCACTCGACGCTGCCCACCAGGCGCTGCGCGACAACGGGCCGAATACCCGTGACCCGGCCGGACTCGTCCGCTGGCTCGATGACCCGGACCACTTCGCCTACCTGGCCGACGACGGATTTCTCAGTTACCGCTGGGCCGACGGGCACGAGGAGGTCTACGTGGAGTACCTGGTCGCGGCGTCGTCCGCCACGGCCAGGGCGTTCTGGCAGATCCTCGGCTCGCACGCCACGATGGCCGGCCGCGTGCGGGCGTGCCTGGCGCCGGAGGACCCCATCGGATGGCTGCTGGCGGAGCCGACCGCGGTCACCAGCCGGACGGAGACCTGGATGCTGCGGGTCCTCGATCCGGCGCAGGCGATAGCCGCCAGGGGGTTTCCCTCGGCCGTCTCGCTTGAGGTCGCCGTGGACCTGCGTGACAAGCAGATCGACGCCAACTCCGGACTCTGGACGCTGCAGATCAGCGCCGGCGGCGGAAAGCTCACGCCGGCCGCAGGCGACACCGGCCGCCGAGCGCTCAGGCTCGGCGCCCGCGGGTTCGCCGCCTTGTTTGCCGGCGTACCGCTCGCGACGCTGCGCCAGGCGGGCCTGGCCGCCGGCGATGACCACGCCGACGAGGCGCTGGAGTATGCCTTCGGCGGGCCCGCGTTCATGTACGACTACTTCTGAGCGGCGATTCTGCTGCCGTGCCCGGGCGTCTCACGGCCAGCCGTGCGGTGGGCGGCTACCCGCTCGCGCGTGGCGCATCTGTCGGAGCAGTAACGGCGCGGGCTGCCCCGGCCCACGTTCACGAAGGGCTTGCCGCACGACGGCGATTCGCATAGTCCGGCGGGTGGCGCCTGTCGCTCGGCCAGCAGGACCGATAGCGCAAGGCACGACGACGTGAGGAACCACTCCGGCCATGGCGCGTCATCGCGGCTGTCCACGTGCAGGTGCCAGCCGGATGTCCCGTCGTGGCTGGTTAGTCGCGGCAGTCCGGCGTGCATGGCTAGCAGCGCGTTGAGCCGAGCGGCGGCCGCGCCGACGTCGGCGGCTGCGAAGACGGCGCGCAGATCCGCTGCGGCCTCGCGCAGCCCGGCCAGGTCGGCGGCGGAGATGAGGATTGGGTCCCGCTCGCCGTGTGCGCGCAAGACCGCGGTAAGCCGTTCCACCGCGGTGGGTTCGCTCATCCGCTCCAGCAGGACGGCAAGCATCTCCGCGGTGCGTCGCGCCGCGTCGTGGACCGTCATGCCGAGGGGCGGTGAGGTGGCCATAGGGCATCAGTGTAACTTCTTATTATGAAATCCCGTTACTCGACCTGGCGGCCGGTGCGTAGATTTCTGGCGGGCGCAACGGCGGCGCGCACCGGGGACGAGATGTCGGGCCCGGCGATCGTGCTCCTCGCGTACGCCGTCACGAAGACGCCAGCCGCCGGCTCGGCGCTGCTGGCCGGCCTGACCATCGCCGCGGCAATCGGCGGGCCAGTGTTCGGCGCGCTGCTCGACCGCGCTCCGCGGCCGGAACGGCTGCTGGCCGCGGCGCTCGCCGGCTACGCGGCTGGCATTTTCGCCATCTCGGCCGGCGTGGGCCGGCTCGGCCTCCCGGCCGTAGTCGTGATCGCGCTGGCGGCCGGGATACTCAACCCGGCTGTGGCAGGCGGCTGGACTGCGCAGCTTCCGCGTTTGGTCACCGGTGAGAGCTTGCAACGCGCGTCGGCGCTGGACGGACTCACGTACAGCACCGCCAGCCTGGCCGGGCCCGGGCTCGCGGCCCTCGTTGCGGCGGCCATGGGTGCCCGCCTGGCGGTTGTCGTCGCCGCGGCACTGGTCGGCCTCGCTGCGCCGGTCGCGATGACGGCCTGGCGTCATGCCAGCATCCCGGCGCCGCGCGAGTCTTCGTTCAGGCCGGCTGCCGGGCTCGCGGCGATCGCGCGCATTCCCTCGCTGCGGCGGGCCACCGCAACCTCGGTGGTGTCCTACATCGGGTTCGGCATGCTCCTGGTCTGCTGCCCGGTGCTCGGCGCGGAGCGCCTGGGCGGCGCGGCGCGCGGTCCCCTGCTGATCAGCGCGATGGCCGCCGCGTCGCTAGGCGCCAACGCCCTGCTAGCCCGGCGCCGGTTCAGGCGCGAGCCCGACATAAGGGTGTTCGTCAGCACGCTGATCCTGGCAGCGAGCATGGCCGCAGCCGCGATCGCCCCTGGCTGGCTGACACTGCTCGCGGCATCGGCCGGCGGAGCGGGCGACGGACCGCAACTGACCGCCCTGTTCGCGGTGCGGCACCGGGACAGCCCGGCGCAGATGCGAGGCCAGGTCTTCTCCACCGCAGCCAGCCTGAAGATCGCCGGGCTGGCGGCCGGCGCGGCGCTGGCCGGCCCGCTCCTGGGCTGGTCGCTGACAGGCTGCTTGCTCGTCGCTGCAGCAACCGAACTGTGTGCAGCCGCCATCTACCTGGTCACTGGCCCAACGCGCAGGCAACGGCCGGAGAACGCGCCCCAAGACCCCGAACACCCGATACCGGAACCTGCACCCGCCAACCCGTGACCACCCAGGCAGCCGCTCTCTGAAGCCCCGGGTCCGGCCCGCTACGGAGAGCGCCCGGACCGAGCCGGGCCCCGGTGCCTTGCCAATTACTGCGCTTCGGTCCGCGTGCCGGCGCGGGCGCCGGCCTTGCGACCCGGTAACGTGCAAGCCGAACAGGTGTTCGCAGTGGCGGGACGGTGACGGATGCGCGTGCTCGGCGTCGACCCTGGCCTCACCCGGTGCGGGATCGGCGTCATCGAAGGCGCGCCAGGCCGGCCGCTGCGGCTGCTCGGCACGGACGTGATCAGGACGCCATCCGGTGACGACATCGGCTCCCGGCTGCTGGCCCTGGAGGT
>JASHUG010000185.1 GCA_030040155.1 Streptosporangiaceae bacterium
TCTTCGACCAGGTAATAGTCCGCCGGCTTCAGCAGCCTGGACAGGGCCGCCATGACCGGCCTGGAGTTGGGCCAGCCGGCGTATTCCGTGCCGATGGTCTTGGTACTCGAGATCCCGGCCAGCAGGGACACGGCGATGCTCAACGCGAGCGCCCAGCTCCGCCCGTCGGGCCCGTCGACGTACCTGGGCGGGCGCGGCCGCGGCTCATCTCGGCTGGTTCGCTTGGGCCCAGCCGACCACTCGCCGAGCAGGTAACCCGCCATCATGCAGGCGAACCATGCACCGTAGTCGACGTGCTTGTACAGGCTGGTGAGGGTGTGGATCCTCGCCTGCTCAGCTGGCGCGAGGAACTCCGCTCCGGCGAGCACCAACGCCAGCGCCCAGGCCGGACCGCGGCGCATCTTGTACATGCACAAGGCGGCGCCGAGCACCGCGAGGATCGCGATCACGCCAGTCGCGTGCGCCGACAAGCCGACTACCGACCCAATGGAGTCCGAGCCCTGGGCGCGGTCAACCGTCGTCGCCGAGACGCCCTGCCGCAGGGAAGGCCCGGCCAGATAGTAGCCCGCCGCGAGCGGCACGGCCGCCGCCAGGGTCATGACGCCGCCTGCGGTCAGGCCCTGCCTGCGGCCCTGCGCGTGCCAGCACGCAAGCGCTACGACCAGTACGGCGACCGGGTCGAAGAGCGCGGCTGCATACTTGGCCGCATCCGCGGCCATCATGGCGATGCCACCCGCGCTGACCAGCGCGTACCGGGCGGCCTCGCTCTGCTCGGCCGCTCGCACGCCAAGCCAGGTGGCCAGCGCCAGGAGCGCCAGCGCCATGGCGTCGTAAGTGGCCAGCGCGCCGAGGTACTGGGTCGGCCCGAGCCCGGCGAACAACGCCGCGGCGAAAAACGCCGCGGTCCGGCTGCCCGTCAGCCGCCTGCAGACGCCGTGCAGCAGGACCGTCGCGAGAAGCATGAAGGCGAGGCTCAGCAGCCGGGCCGCCGCCAGGCCGCCCACGGTGTCGGCGGCGGCGGCGAGGGGCGGGTAGACCAGCGGTGAGCCCGACAGGTAATAGGACACCTGCGGCATCGGCGCGTCGTGCAGGAAGTGCGCGAGTTCCAGGTGGCCGACCGACAGGTAAAGGGCCTCGTCAAGGAAGGCTGTCGTCTTCCAGACCAGCGACAACGATAGCCCCAGCTGAATCACCAAGACGATCGCCAGCGGCCAGCCTCGCGCTCCAAGCAGCCGTTCGACAGTACCTGGACCCCCGGCAGGCGCCTGGGGTAGCTGGTCGACGCGCGCCGGCACGGCAATTGGCCTAGTGCGCCTGCGCGATCGCGATGAGGTTGCCGCACGAGTCGTCCAGCACGGCCGTCGTCGCCGCGCCGGTGTCGAGCGGTTCCTGGGCGAACCTGACGCCCAGGGCGCGCAGGCGGCTGAACTCAGCCTGCACGCTATCGACAGAGAACATCGCCACCGGGATGCCGTCGTCCATCAGCGCCTGCTGAAACGGTTTTACTGCCGGGTGCGTAGCCGGCTGAAGTACAAGCTGGGGGCCGTCCTGGTCCTGCGGGGACACGACGGTAAGCCAGAGGTACTTGCCGACGGGAAGCTCGGTCTTCTTGACAAACCCGAGCACCTCCGTATAGAAGCGCAGCGCCGCGCGCTGATCGTCGACGTACACGCTCGTATGCCGGATCCTCACGTCTCCTCCTCCCGGCGCGCCAGCCACCAATCGGCCAGCCGTGCCAGCGACGCCTTGTCTCAGTAGAACTTGTACCGGCCTTCGCGCTTCGTCTCAATCAGCCCGGCCGGTTCGGGCGCATCCAAGCGCTGAGAGATCACGCCGAGAACGCCCGGTCACGTCTGCGCCGCCGCAGCAGCCGGCGCTTCCGGTGATCCCTCCGGCTCGGGGCCGCGAACCGTGGCGCGGTAGCCGGAGAAGGCTGGCAGGGCGATGCCGATGACCACAGCGCCGATGACCGTGACCAGGCCGCCCGACAGCGCGCTGATCGTCGGTGAAGTCAGCGATCCCAAGGCGCCTGCCTCGAGGCTTCCCAGCTGGCCACCGCCGGCGCCGACCACGTAGTCGGCGGCAGTGACCCGGCCGCGCAGTTCCTCCGGCGTGGCCTGCTGCACGATGGTGCCGCGGAATACCACGGTGAACGTGTCCGCTGCGCCGGCGATCGCCAGCATGCTCAGCGTCAGCCACAGGGTCGGGGCAACTGCGAACCCGGCAAACGCGGCGCCCCAGACGGCGACCGCGCACAGCATTGCCCTGCCTTGTCGAGAAATGTGACCGACTGGTCCTGACAGCCCTGCGCTGACCAGCCCGCCGAGGCCGATTGCGGCGGTGAACAGGCCGAGCGTCCTGGGGTTCCCGCCGAACCGCTCGGCGTTGATGGCCGGAAACAGCGCGATAGGCAGGCCGAAGATCGTGGCGTTCAGGTCGGCCAGGAACGCGCCGGCCAGGACCGGCGTTCGCCCGATGAACCTGACGCCCGCCACGACCGCTCGCGGCCCCGGGCGGGCAGCGCCGCCTGGGCGCGGCAGAACCGGAAGCTTGGCCACGCCGTAGAACGACCCGGCGAAGCTCACGGCGTCTATCAGGTAGCAGATCCGCAACCCGAGGTGCGGCGTGGCCGTGATCAGGCCGCCCAGGGCCGGACCGACGGTCAGCATGATCTGGAAACTGAGGCGGTACAGCGCCAGCGCGGCGGTCACCTGGTCGGCCGGAAGCAAACCGGGGATGAACGTCCGCCTGGCCGGCGCGTTGATCGCGCTGAGCGAGGCCGAGACCGCGACGAGCGCGTACAGCAGCCAGACCGAGCGCAGCCCAGCGAACGCCTGCGCGGCCAGTGCGCCGGAGGCGATCGCGCTCGCGCTGGTGGTTGCCATCACGAGCTTGCGCCGGTCGACAGAATCGGCGATGACCCCGCCGGCCATCCCGATCACGATCGTCGGCACCATCTGCGCGACCCCGATGGCTCCGACCGCGAACGGTGAGTGGGTGATGTCGTACACCTGCAGCGGCACCGCGAAGAGCGTCAGCGAACCGCCGACGGCCGACAGCGTCGATCCGGCCCACAGCCGCCTGAATGGCCTGGACTCGCGCAGCGGACGAGTGTCGGCGAACAGGCGACCTGCTCTGGCCACGTCTTCTTACCTCCCTCTCCGGCGGGAACGAGGCGGCGTCTCAGGGCTGCGAGTATAACAGTACTTGTATAAACACTGTCACAATACTTCTATAAACTCTGTTACAATCCGGCTCGTGACCGAGGAGACGGCGGATCAGGCCGAGTCGACGCCGGTGGACCCCACCACCGGCGAGAGCGTCTGGCGCCGGCTGCGGATCCTGCAGGCCGCGATGGACGAACAGATCGCTCGCGTCTACGCCGAGGCGAACATCACCGGGCTCAAGCCGAGCATGGTGATGGAGTTGCTCCGGTTGAGCTCGCGCGGTCCTATGACAATCAGGGAGCTAGCCGAGTCGGTGCAGCGTACTCACTCGGCCACGAGCCAGAAGGTCGCGGCCATGCGGGCGGCCGGGCTGGTCAGGACCACTGCCGGAGCGGACGCCCGGACCAAGAAGGTCACCCTGACCGCCAAGGCCCGCCGGATCATGGCCAAGCTGGCGGCGGAGTGGCGGGCTACCGAGGCATCCGTGGCCGAGATCGAGGGGGAGATTCCCTACCCGCTCAGCCGGGTCGTGACCGACATCGAGGACGCGCTGCGGCGCAAGAGCTTCCACGACCGGATCGCCGAGAAGCTGGCCAAGGATCCAGACTGGAGCTAGCCGGGCCGCTGGCTGCCGCTAACCATCGCGCAGCACATTCTTGAGGATCTTCCCGGTCGGACCCTTCGGCAGTTCGGGCAGGAAGCGAACCTCGCGCGGGTATTTGTAGGCCGCCATCCGCTCCCGGCAGTATGCGATGACGTCATCGGCGCTGAGATCGAATCCGGGGCGCACGACAACGACAGCCACTACCTCCTCGCCGAGGCGGTCGTCAGGCTTGCCGATGACGGCGGCCTCGGCGATGCCGGGATGAGCAAACAGCACCTCCTCGATCTCGCGCGGGTACACGTTGTAACCGCCGCGAATGACCAGGTCCTTAGACCGGTCGACGATGAAGTAGAAGCCATCCTCGTCCTGGTATCCAAGGTCACCGGTGTGCAGCCAGCCGCCAAGCAGCGCCGCGGCCGTCTCCTCGGGCTTGCCCAGGTATCCCTTCATGACGTTGTGCCCGCGGATGAGAATCTCTCCGATGTTCTCCCGGCCGGGCGGGAGCGGCTGATCGCGGGTGTCGGCAACCCGCATCTGCACGCCCCAGATCGGCTTGCCCACCGACAGTGCCCGCCGGTCGTCGGGACGGTTGAACGAGGTTGTACTGGCGGTCTCCGACAGGCCATAACCTTCCAGGACGCGGATGCCGAACTTCTCCTCGAACCTCGCCATGACGTCCTCGGGGAGCGAAGCCCCGCCAGAAACCGCCACCCGCAGGCGGGACAGATCCCGCCCGGCGCTGTCCTGCTGGGCCAGCGCCTGCAGCATCGTCGGCACTCCGGCGATCACCGAGCAGCGGTCGCGCTCCAGGGCATCCATGACCGGGCCCGGCTCGAACCGGGGCACGATCGACAGCCCGCCGCCGTATCGGACCGCGACGTTGAGGACCGACGACAGCCCGAAGACGTGGAAGAACGGCAGCACGGCCAGCGTGACATCGTCGGCCCGGGCGCCGAACAGCTGGCCGGAGACCGTGCAGTTCATGTAGAGCTCAAAGTGCGTCAGCTCGGCGCCCTTGGGCCTGCCGGTCGTTCCGCTCGTGTAGATCAGCACCGCGGTGTCGTCAGCGTTGCCCGGCCGGACGTCACCGCCCGGCTGGGTCAGCGGAGCCGCGGCGATCAGGTCGCCGAACGGGCGGGTGCCCTCCGGCAGGTCGCCCGAGCCGAAGCTGACCAGGTAGAGCGTGATTCCAAGCTGCTCGCAGGCCTTCGCCGCTTCCTGATGAATACCGTCGAACCCGATCAGCACGGCTGCCGACGAGTCGGCCAGGTGGTACTCGATCTCGGGCGCTTTCAGCAGAGGGTTCAGCGGCAGCACCACCATCCCGGCCTTCAGCGCGCCGAAGTACGCGGTCAGGAACTGAGGCACGTTCGGCAGCTGCAGCCCCACTACCTGGCCGGGGCGCAGGCCGTTCTCGAGGAGGCCGGCCGCGAGCAGGCCCGACTGCTCGTCAAGATCGCGGTAGCTGGCCGCGGCGCCCATGAAGGTATACGCGGTTGCGCCGGGAGAGCTCATGGCCGTCTCCGTCAGGATGGTTGCCAGGTTGAAGCTCACAGCCCCTCCTTCGTGAGTGCGCCCGGCCGCATGCCCTTTGCCAGCGCCGCAGGCCTTTCCGGCAATCGCCGTGAGACATACATTAAAGATCCATCATCACGGTGCCTAGGCCGCCGACAGAGCGACAGAGGGGAGAAGTCAATGGCGCAATCCGTGCGTGACGCCTCGGCCGGCAATGCCGGTCCCGGCGGCCGCATCACCGGACCGTCGGCCGCGCTCTACCTCACCGAGCCCGCTCGCGGCCTGCTTGACCTGGCCGCGTTGCCGCTCGCGGCAGGCTGGCTGGCATCTGCGCCGCGTGGCGACGGCCATGGCGTACTTGTCCTGCCTGGGCTACTCGCGTCGGACATGAGCACCGGGCTGCTGCGGCGCTACGTGCGCTGGCTCGGGTACGACGTGCACGGCTGGCAACTCGGGCGCAACGTCGGCCCCACGAGCACCGTGCTGAACGAGCTGCCCAGGGCGCTGGCCGACCTGGCTGCCAGCTCAGCCGGCGTGGTATCGATCATCGGCTGGAGCCTGGGCGGCATCTATGCGCGGGAGCTGGCCCGCGACCATCCGGAGCTGGTCCGCCAGGTGATGACGCTGGGCAGCCCGTTTGCGCTGACTGACCCGCGGCAGAGCCACGCCGAAGGTGTGTATCAGCGCCGCAGCCACCGGCACGCCGTCGCCGGGATACCCACCCGCGACCAGCTGGCCCGCCCGATCGAGGTGCCATCCACCGCCGTGTACTCCCGGCTCGACGGCATTGTCTCCTGGCAGACCTGCACCGAGCAGGAAACGGCCCTGCACCAGAACGTCGAAGTCCGCTGCGGACATCTTGGCTTCGGCGTCGACCCGGCGACGTTGTGGCTCATCGCCGACCGACTCGCCGTGCCCCCCCGAGAACGTAAGCCGTTCCGCCCGCCCGCGTTGCTGCGCGCGCTCTACCCGGGCAGCCGGTGACCAGCCAAGGGCGCGTGCTCGCGGACACGATCAGGGCGCCCTGGCAGCTGGCTGCACCCTGGGGCGCCCGCGGTTACCTCTCGGCCCTGGACGGCTGGATGCACTGGGTGGAGTTCGGCGCAGATGCGACCGCCGGCCCACCTCTGGTATTCGTGCATGGCCTCGGCGGATCACATCTGAACTGGGCGCTGATCGGGCCGCAGCTAGCCGTGGGGCGCCGGGCGATGGCGCTCGACCTGCGCGGGTTCGGCCTGACCCCCGGCGACCGGCGGACCGCCACCATCTGGGGCAACACAGCACTGCTGCAGCAGTTCATCGAGCACATCGCGGGCGAGCCGGCCGTCCTGGTCGGCAACTCGATGGGCGGGATGCTGTCTATCCTGCAGGCCCACACGCACCCCGATTCGGTCGCCGGGCTCGTCCTCATCGCGCCCGTGCTGCCCGCCAGGGTCCGGCGGCCCGACCTTAGTGCGGCCCGCAAGTTCTGGTTCAGCGCGGTGCCCGGCCTGCGCAAGGCATCCGCGCGTGCGCTGCGCGACGGCGTCCCGCCTCGTCACCTGGTACAGCGGGTCATGGACCTCTACTGCTCCGATCCGGTCAGCGCCGACCCTGAGATCATCGATGCGGCGACCACGCTTTCTGAGCTGCACCGGGCGGCCGGCGGTGCGGACGAGGCGCTGCTGGTCGCGACTCGTTCCCTCATGAATGTGGCCAGCCAGCCGAGGCGCTACGAAGCGGTCATGGCTGCCCTCGGTGCCCCCGTTCTGCTGATCGGCGGCACCCGCGACCCGGTCGTACCGCTGGCGAGCATCCGCGCGGCCGCCGCCAGCAATCCCGGCTGGGAGACGGTGATCATGGAGAACGTCGGTCACACACCGCAACTGGAGAAACCACAGGCACTCGTGCCGATAGTGCGGGACTGGCTGGATCGCCATTTCCCGTCACGCGATGCGTGGGAGTGAGGCATGCAGCAGCTCACCGGACTGGACTCGGCGTTCCTGGCGCTGGAGACGGCCAACGCCACCGGGCACGTGGGCGGTGTGTGCGTGCTCGACCCCACCGACGCGCCGCGGCCGCTCACGCTGGCGCGGCTGACCGAGGTGCTGGCCGAGCGCGTCCCGCTCGTGCCGGTGCTGCGCCGCAAGCTGCTGAACGTGCCGTTCGGCCTGGACCAGCCCTACTGGATCGACGATCCCGACTTTGACATCGAGTACCACATCCGGGAGATCGCGTTGCCTCGGCCAGGCTCGGTCGCGCAACTGACCGAGCAGGTCAGCAGGCTGCATGCCCGCCCCCTGGACCGCAGTCGCCCGCTCTGGGAGATCTACCTGATCACCGGGCTCGCCAAGCGCCGCGCGGCCGTCTACACCAAGATCCATCACGCCGCGATCGACGGCGTGTCGGGCGCGGAACTTCTCACGGTGCTGCTCGACCTCAGCCCGGAGGGCAGGGAACTGCCGGCCCCCGCGCCGTTCAGGCCCGCGCCGCCACCTGGCCCGCTGACGCTGGCGGCACTGGCTGGCGCGCGGATGGCGTGGCGACCGGTGCAGACGGTCCGCATCACCAACGAGCTGATCCGGGTGCTGCCGACGATGGCGCCCGCGCTGAACACATTCGTGGGCGGGATGCTCGGGCTGAGCCGCGGCGACGGCGCCGTCATCCCGTCCGCTCCGGTACGCGCGCCGGCTACGCCGTTCAACAAGCCGATCACGCCGCACCGCAGGCTAGCCCTGCGCAGCGTCGACCTGGACACGGTCAAGTCGGTGAAGAACGCGTTCGGGGTCTCGGTGAACGATGTCGTCATGGCGATGTGCGCCGGCGGACTGCGCCGGTGGCTGGCCGATCACCGCTCGCTGCCAGTTTCTCCGCTGGTGGCGATGATCCCCGTATCGGTTCGCGATCCAGCGAGCAAGGCCGCCATGGGCAATAAGGTGTCGGCGATGCTGGCAGTCTTGCCGACAAACCTGGCGGAGCCCGCCGAGCGGCTGCAGGTGGTCCATGCCGCGACCAAGGCGGCCAAGGCCCAGCAGGCAGCGATCCCGCAGGGCCTGGTCGATCAGATCAGCGACTTCGCCCCGCCGGCGCTGACGGCGCGGGCGGCCCGGGTGGTGTTCGCGACCGGGCTCCTGCACCGGTTGCCGCCGTTCAACCTGTGCATCTCCAACGTGCCGGGACCGAACGTGCCCGTGTACCTGTGCGGCGCCAAGCTGCTGGCGCATTACCCAGTGTCGGTCGTCACCGACGGGCAGGGGCTGAACATAACGCTGGTGGGTTACCTCGGCCAACTCCACTTCGGCCTGGTGGCCTGCCGTGAGCTGATGCCGGACATCGAAACCCTGGCCACCTACCTGGTCGAGGAACTGGACCTGCTCGTCAAGGCGGCCGCGGAGCGCGACACGGGCTGACCGGTGGCGTGGGGTCACCCGCGAGCCCGCCGGGACCGGGCCTTAAACCACAGGACCGGCGCCAGCGTCGGGGATGTCGCCCAGCCCGGCGCGCTGCTTGAGGATGGGCGCAAGTGATCCAGCGGTCCTGGTAGAGATCGGGCACACCGACATTGTCACATCGCCGCGCGCCGGGGCGGTCAGGATACCGGCGGACCGGTCAGCGGCGGGCTGCTGACGGCCTGTGCGTGGCGACGCGTCGCCAGCAGCACGACCTGCAACTCGACGCCGCTGAATCGCTTGGCGCCGATCACGAACGTGGTCTTCTTTTTCGCGTTCAGCGCCTGGTCCCTGACGACAACCCAAGTGCCGTCCTTGAGAGCCTCCAGCTCAACTGTGTCTCCTGGGTGCGCGAACTTCGTGGTGACGTGCAGGTAGTCCTTGACTCCGGCCGGACCCTGGACAATCGACGTGGTGATCTCAGGCACGACCGTCACCTGAACGGCTGGGCTTATCGGACCGTCGGGATCGGTCAGCCGGAAGGTGGCATTCGCTTTCAGGCTCGTCACGGTGATGGCGACATCGCCCGTCGATCCGGTGGTCGCCTGTCCGACCAGGCTCCACTTCACGTGCAGAGCCAGGCGCTCCCACAGTTTGACGGTGACACCCGGCAGCGCCGTGCCCGACCTGGTCAGCTGGCCGTCGATGGTGTCCAAGCCGCCGGCCGGGATCTGCGCCGCGGTCGCGCTCGCCGTGACGGTGGCGTTTCCCTTACCAGAAGTCGGCGTCGGGCTCTTTGAGCCGGCCGACGGGTGCGGTGAGGCCGACTTGCCGGGCGAGGCCCCATGCGACGATGCGGACCGCGACGGCCCGGAGCCGCTGCGATGAGACGTGGGCAGGCCCGATGCGCCGTTCCGCCCGCCGGTCGAACTCGGGCTGTGGTGGGAGTCGGGCACGCCGAGAACGTGGAACGCCTGGTACGCGACGTGCTGGACCGGAGCTGGGAGCACCGCTGCGTAGGCGGCTCCGGCGAAACCGCCGACCACCACCACCGCCGCGGCCGCCGCCAGCCGGATGCGGACCCGTGGCCCCGCCAGCCTGAGCCGGGCCCGCTGACCGATCGGTCCGGGTCGATGCCGGGTCGGCGGGACCGGATCTCCCGGCACCGCGCTGACAGGCAGCTCGGCGGTATCACGAGCCGGAGGGTGGATGTTCGCCACGAACATGGCCAGCGCCTGCTGCTCACCGGCAAGCTCATCGGGCGTCGGGCCGGAGGTCAGCGTCTTGAGCAACCGGTCCAGTCCTGGCTCCGAGCCAAGCTCACCTGGGAGATCCGAGGTCATCAATCCACCTCCTCCAGTGCGGAATAGCCCGGCATCGCCTGGCCGGCTGGATGCGCCGGGCCGGGTTGCTTAGGTGCGTCGTATCCGGTCGCGTCGAAGGCCAGGGCCCGGACCGACGGATCGCTGGCGAGTGTCTTCAGCCCGCGGTGCAGGGCGACCCGGACCGCCCCAGCAGACTTACCCAGGATCTTGGCGACGTCTGGGGTGTCGAGGCCGGCGATCACCCGCAGCGCAACGGCCTCTGACTGGTCCCTGGACAGTCCTGCGAGCAGCCCAAGCGCCCGATGTACGGACATGCCGTCCAGGACCTGGTCCTCGACGAGCTGATGGTCGGCCAGGATGTCGAGGCCGGCACTCGCAGGGCTGGCGGGCCGCCGCGCCCGGGCGCGGGCGGCGTCGATGGCCCGGTGGCGTCCGATCGTGAAAAGCCAGCGCCTGAAATCCTCCTCCCCGCCGGAGAACCTGTGCAGGTCGCGAACTACCTGCAGCCATGTCTCGCTCGCCACGTCATCCGGGTCCTCACACCCGACGACGCGCAGGAAGCGCAGCAATGGCGGCTGCAGGGCTCGCCAGAGCTGGAGGAACGCGGCTTCGTCCCCCCGGCTTGCCCCGGCCAGGGCCTCGTCCAGCACACCTATTTCACTCGCCATCGCGCCTGTAAGAGTTGCACACCGGCGGGCATGCCCGGGACATGTAGCCCAAACCCAGGACACACCCGCCGGCGCGCACGACACCGGGCTATTACTTCTTCTTCACCGGGGCGATCGTGAGGATGTCGCTCCTGGTACCCGCGAAGTTGATGTTGCCGGTGTAGCGCAGCCGGAAGGATGCGCCCTTGGCCAGCGCGTAGACGTGGAAGGTCACGTAGCCGTTCCGGCCGGTGGCGCGCTCCTGCTTCCAGACCCACTTGCCGTGCACGAGCCGCGCGAGGTGGATGGTCGCGTCGCCGATGCCCGAGCCGTGCGAGGTCAGGCGGCCGCGGATCCAGTCGATGGTGGTGCCGTTCTTGCGGACGTGACCCTCGCCGCCCGCGATCGACAGCGTCGTCGCCAGCTTGTGCTTGGCGGCGTGGGCCGGCGCGGTGGAAGCGTTGGCAGCCGCCGCTCCGCCGCCCACCGCGATCGCCGCGGCCGCGGTGCCTGCACCGATCTTGGTCGCCAGAGCCTTTGATACGAGC
This sequence comes from Streptosporangiaceae bacterium, assembly GCA_030040155.1. GTDB lineage: Bacteria > Actinomycetota > Actinomycetes > Streptosporangiales > Streptosporangiaceae > JAJYUU01. Next base: position 11,175 of record JASHUG010000185.1, read on the forward strand.
ATGGGTATCTCCTTCAGGTTGGGCCTCGATCGTGGTGAGGCCATGACAACGCCGACTAGAGCGACGGCGTATCGGCCGGTGTTACTCCTCCGGATGTGACGTGCGTCACACTCGCGGTTCCGGATTGAGTTCCTGGTTCAGCCGGAAGCCTTCTTCATCGCGTGGGCGTCCATCCCGGCCAGCGAGTCGGCGCCGGTCTCGGCGTTGTGTGCGTGCGCGACGTGGTGCAGGCCAAACACCGAATCCATCCCGTTGCGCATGCCCATCTGGTCCTCACACTGGTTGACCGCGCGTTTGGCCAGCGCGAGGCCGAACCGCGGCATCAACGCGATCTTGTCCGCCAGCTCGAACGTCGTGGCCGCCAGTTCGGCGCGCGGCACCACGCGGCTGACCATGCCCACCTCGTAGGCCCTTGTCGCGCTGAAACGCTCGCCGGTGAACAGCATTTCCTTGGCGAACCTCGGGCCCAGCATCCAGGGATGGGCGAAGTACTCCACGCCGGGGATGCCCATCCGAACGACGGGGTCGGCGAAGAACGCGTCGTCTGACGCGACGATCAGGTCGCACACCCAGGCCAGCATCAGCCCCCCGGCGATGCACGCGCCCTGGACCATCGCGATCGTCGGCTTGGGTAGCTCCCGCCAGCGCCGGCACATGCCGAGGTAGACCTCCATCTCCCTGGCGTACCGGTTGTCGGCGCCCTCCTTGTTCACGTGGTCCCACCAGATCACGGCCTTGCGGTCGAAGGACGTGCCGATGTCGCGCCCCGGCGTGCCGATGTCGTGCCCGGCGCAGAAATGCTCACCCTCCCCGGCCAGCACGATGACGGCGATGTCGTCGTCGTTGACCGCGCGCTGGAACCCCGCATCCAGCGCGTAGGTCACCGCGGAGTTCTGCGCGTTCCGGTAACGCGGCCGGTTCAGCGTGATCACCGCCGTGCGGCCGCGGGTGTCGTACCTGACGACGTCCTTCTCGGCCGCGGACGCGCCGTTGTCGGTAGTCATCGGGGCTCCTCCCTGAGCTGCCGCTTGAGCACCTTGCCGGCCGCGTTGCGCGGTAGCTCGGTGCGAACTTCAACCTGGCGGGGCACCTTGAAGTTAGCCAGTCGTTCTCGGCAGTAGCCGATGACGTCCTCCGCGGTGAGCTCGTGGCCGGGCCGTGCTACGACGAGAGCCTTGCCGACCTCGCCGAGCCGCGGGTCGGGAACGCCGATGACCGCACAGTCGGCGATGCCTGGCAGCCGCGCGAGCGCCTGCTCGACCTCGGCTGGGTAGACGTTGAACCCGCCGCAGATGTACATGTCCTTGAGCCGGTCGGTGATCGCGAGGTTGCCCTCGTCATCGAGCGTGCCGATGTCTCCGGTGTGCAGCCAGCCAGCGGGGTCGACCGCTTCGCTTGTCGCTGCCGGGTCGCCGTCGTAGCCGAGCATCACGTTCGGGCCGCGGAGCAAGACCTCGCCAGCGCCGGTCTCGTCCGGGCTGGCGATCTTGACCTGGAAGCCGGCCGTGGCTCGGCCGGAGGTCGTCGCGACGAGCCTCGGGGCGTCGCCTGGCCTGCACATCGTGACGACGACCGCCTCGGTGAGGCCGTACGCGGTGAGGACGGTGTCAAAGCTCAGCTCGGACTGCATCCGCTCCACCAGCGCGACCGGCACCACGGCGGCTCCGGTTACCGCGAGCCGCAGGCTGGACAGGTCGAGCTTCGCCCGGTCGGGGTGATCCAGGATGGTCTGGTAGATCGTCGGCGCGCCGGGCAGCACGGTGACGCGCTCGGACTCGATCAGCTGCATGGCCTGCCGCGGGTCATAGACCAGTTGCGGCACGAGCGTCGCCCCGGTGAGCAGGCAGACAAGGATGCCGGCCTTGTACCCGAAGCTGTGGAAGAACGGGTTCACGACCAGATAGCGGTCCGCGCTGGTCACAGCGCCGCACTCGGCCCAGGCGCTGGCTACGCCCAGCGACTGGCGGTGGGCGCTCATCGCGCCCTTGCTGCGGCCGGTGGTGCCCGAGGTGAAGAGGATGTCGCTGACCTGCTCGGGGTCGATGGCGGCGGCCCGTGCCTTGCCGGCCTCCACGTGGCCTGGTCCGAGGTGCTCGAACTCGGTCCAGGCGAGTGGCTTGCCCTGACCGCGCCCCGACGGCCCAGCCTGACCGCGCCCCGACGGCTGCCGCCGGCCGTCGGCGGAGGCGGCCGGGCTGATTCCGATCGGGATGTGGACGACCGTGCTCAAGCGGTCAAGCGGGGTCGATGATTCCTGTGCCGCGGCGACATGCAGCGCCTCGAGCCGGTCGCTGCCGAGGAAGTGATCAGCCACGAGCAGCGCGCGCGCCCCGCTGCGGGTGATGACATCCAGCGCCTCCGGCCCGGTGAACCTGGTGTTGACGGGCACGAGCGTCGCTCCGGCATACAGCGCGCCCAGCGCGCCGAGCACCCAGTGATGCGTGTTCGGCGACCAGATCGCGACCCTGTCGCCTGGCTCGATGCCGCTGGCGACGAACGCGCCCGCGACGTCGCGCACCCGTGCCTGGAGCTCTTCGTAGGTGAGTCGCGGTCCGCCCGGCTCGGCGATAGCGATCCGTTCGCCGAACTGCGCCGCGGCCCTGTCCACCGCGGCGGGGATCGTCAGCTTCACTGGGCTCCTCGGGGCGGGCTCCGGGCCGAGTCCGGAGTCGCGCTCAGGCAAGCAAGTGCTTGGTAGGTAGAGCCTAACGGCCGGGGATTGGTCGGGCCAGGCGCGGCAGTCTCCGTTACCGTCGTGCGAGCGCAGTTCGCCCGGTTCGCCGACCAGCTCGGACAAATCGCCCTCCGGGCGCTGGCTGGGAGCGAGCGGTGTCGCGGGAACGGCACCGGTCGCACCCAGCCACGCGAACGCGTGTCGATTGTCGGACTTCCGGCCCACCAGGGATGGATCTCACGGCTCTGATCTGCGCCGCATCGCCGACCCACTCATTGGTCACGGCCAGCGCGCTCGTTCAGGTATTCCTCTCGTGCCGAGCGGCCGCGTGTCTGGCTTGGTGCCTGGTTTTGTACGGGCCGCGCAGTTCGCGGGCCGGCGGGAACTGACGGTCGGCGGGCCCGTCGCTGTCTCCGCACTGCTCGCAGTAGACCTCCCACTGCGCGGTAGCGCCCTCGGCATTCCAGTTGCCGGCGCTGTCCTGGTGCCAGATTTGCGGAACTGACCGCACCCGCGGATGGTGCCTGAGCAAACGGGCCTCCGCTGAGTCCGCGGCCTCCTGCTCGGCCTCGCGAAACTTTTCCGTAGCCCGGCCGCCAGCATTGCGAGCCAGACCACCGGGAAAACTCATCCCCATATCGGGAGTTTATGACCGGCCAGGCAACGGTGCCAACGGCTGCAGCCACGGCTGCGCACATCGGGCAATGGCCAGCAAGCAAGTGCTTGGTATGGTGCGGCCAGGAGGTGCCGTGCAGTTGGCCGATCAGGACGCCGATCAGGACGCCGATCAGGACGCGGAGTTCCGCCGGCGGCTGCGGCGGTGGCTCGAGGAGAACCTGACCGGGCAGTTCGCCGAGCTGCGCGGCCAAGGCGGTCCCGGCCGCGAGCATGAGCACTTTGAGCGGCGACTGGCGTGGAATCGGCACCTGGCTGCCGGCGGCTGGACCTGCCTCGGCTGGCCCGGCGAGTACGGCGGCCAGGACGCGACGCTTTCCCAGCAGGTGATCTTCCACGAAGAGTACGCGCGCATTGGCGCGCCCGCACGGGTCGGGCACATGGGCGAGGAACTGCTCGGGCCCACTCTGCTGGCCTTTGGCACAGCCGAGCAGAAACGGCGGTTCCTGCCGCCGATCGCGGCCGTTCGCGAGCTGTGGTGCCAGGGTTACTCAGAACCCGGCGCTGGCTCGGATCTCGCCTCGCTGACGACGTCGGCCAGGCTTGACGGCGATGAGTGGGTCATCACCGGCCAGAAGGTCTGGACATCGCTGGCTCAGGTCGCCGACTGGTGCTTCCTGCTCGCGAGGACCGAGGCAGGCTCGCGGCGCTCGTCCGGCCTGTCGTACCTGCTCGTTCCGATGAAACAGCCGGGCATCACGGTGCGGCCGATCCGCCAGTTCACCGGCACCTCGGAATTCAACGAGGTGTTCTTCGACGGCGCCAGTACCGCGCAGGACATGGTGGTCGGCCAGCCCGGCGACGGATGGCGGGTAGCCATGGCGACACTGGCGATCGAGCGTGGCGTCTCGACACTCGGCCAGCAGATCGGTTACCAGCGCGAACTGGACGCGCTTATCGCGGCGGCCCGGCGTAACGGCGCGGTTCGCGACCCGCTGCTGCGCGACAAGCTGGCCAGAGCGTGGATCGGG
>JASHUG010000186.1 GCA_030040155.1 Streptosporangiaceae bacterium
AGGTCCGCCCGCGCCGCCTGCACGTCTTCGTCGGCCATCATTCCGGTGACGACCACGTAGCCGTCTGCCATCAGCCGCTGCGCGATGTCCTGGCCGGTGGACGTCGCGGCGGGCACCGTCGCCATCATCAGTCCGAGCCTAGGGCAGTCCGGGCGCCTGCGGCAGATCCTGACATGTGGCCTCAAGCAGCGAGTTCCGCCGCTACCGCGTAGCGCAGGTGCCGGGGGTGGACAAGCAGAGCGCGGGCCAGCTGGCGGATCTGCAGCCGCCGCGGAGTCAGCACTTCCTCGCAGTAGCGCCAGGCGCCCGCCTCATCGACACCAAAGCGGGTGGCGATCGAGTGCCGGAACCGGCGGGCGTCGCCGTCGCTTCGCCACGTCGGCAGCCAGTCGCGCAGATCCGCATCGGCGTCCAGCATGGTCCAGTTCATCAGCCGCTCGCCGATCTGGCCGGCCGCGTCCACCACGAACGCCAGGTCGGTGCCGCCGGCAACCCCGTGCACGCGGCCCTCGCTGCGGTGCCCGTGATGGATGCTGGCCGAGCTGAATCGCGCGCCGACGCTGATCGCCGCCACCGCGTGGCCGGCCTCGTGCCACGCGGTGCGCACGGTCGCCTTCCGGGCGGGCTCAAAGCTGGCGTAGCAGCCGCAGTCGTAGCGCTGGCGCACCCACTTCGCGTGCACGATGGACTCGTCGTCGTACCGGATGAGCCGATCGAGTTCGGCCCGGATGGCGGACACCGTGCGGCGTTCGGCGACGGTCAGCGCGGCCATGAGCCCACCCTCTCTGCACGGTCAGCGCGGTGATGTACGACAGACTAGGCGGGGAAGCTTGCAGTGCGCGGGTACGCGGCTGACGGGGGAGAGGCAAATGACAGGCAAGCTAACCGCGGAAGGGCTGGGCCGGGTCCGGGCGGCCGCAGAGCGGCACGTGGCCGACGACAACGTGCCTGGCCTGGTCCTGCTGGTCGCCGCCGGCGACCAGGTGTACTGCGAGCCGCTGGGCCGGCTCGCCGTCGGCGGCGCGCCGGTGACCCGAGACTCGATGTTCCGGATCTCGTCGACCACTAAGCCGATTACCGGGGCCGTGACCATGGCGCTAGTCGACGCGGGCCTGATCGGCCTGGACGAACCGGTCGACCGGCTGCTGCCAGAACTGGCCGCCCGTCGGGTGCTGCGACGGCCCGATGGCCCGCTCGGCGACACAGTGCCCGCAAGCCGGGCGATCACGGTCCGCGACCTGCTGACGTTCACGTTCGGGTTTGGTGCGGTCATGGACATGTTTATGTCGCCCGCGCCCTGGCCGATCGAGCTGGCCGTGGACGGGCTCTCCCTGGCCACACTCGGGCCGCCGAACCCGGCCGTGCAGCCCGACCCGGATACCTGGATTGCCGGGCTTGGCTCGCTCCCGCTCATGGCCCAGCCGGGAGAGCGCTGGATGTACAGCACCGGGGCCTCGGTGCTCGGAGTCCTCGTCGCGCGTGCCACCGGGCAGTCGTTCGCCGGCGCGCTCCAGACCCGGATCCTCGAGCCGCTCGGGATGAAGGACACCGGATTCTGGACGAGCCGGCCCGAGCGACTGGCCACGGCCTACCGGCCGACTCCCGCTGGCCTCGAGCTCCTCGACCCGCCGGACGGCACGTGGAGCCGTCCGCCCGCGTTCCCCGACGGGGCGGCCGGGCTCCTGTCGACGGCCGACGACCTGCACGCGTTCGCGACCATGCTGTTGCACGGCGGCGGGGCGGTGCTCTCGCCGGAGTCCGTCGCGGCCATGACGACCGATCAGCTCACCGCTGCGCAGAAAGCCAGGGGCGGGCTCGGGCCCGAGTTCTTCCGACATCAGTCCTGGTCGTTCTGCCAGGCCGTGTACGACAACGGGGCCTTCGGCTGGGACGGTGGCCTCGGCTCGTCCTGGCTCGTCGACCCGGCTCGCGACCTGGTTGTGATCGTGCTGACCCAGCGAATGTGGGAGTCGCCTGCGCTCCCGCAGGTACACAGGGACATCCAGAAAGCCGCCTACGCCGCGCTGGGCTAGGCCAGCGCTTCGCAATTGCACTAAACCGTACTAAGCCCGGCTGTCCTGGGCTGCCTTGGTAAGAGTTTCACTACGACACTAGATGGCGGCCGCCTACTGCTTTTTGGCCCGGCTGGGCGCGACCCGCGGCGGCTCGCCCGGCTGCTTGGGGTACACCGGCGGCCACGGCGCGTCCGGGATGCCGTTCTCCAGGTCGCGGGCCTGCATCTGCAGGAACGGCTCCAGTGACTGCGGCTCGTCATTGATGCGCAGCCAAGGGTCGCCCATCGTCTCAAGCCGGGCGGGCAGCGACGCGATCGTGAACTGGTCAGGGTGAATCTCATCGACCTCGGCCCAAGTCACGGGCGTGGACACCTGGGCGCCCGGCCGGGCGCGTACTGACCAGGCACCGAAGACCGTCTTGTGGGGCGCGTTCTGATTGAAGTCGACGAAGATGCGCCGGCCGCGCTCTTCCTTCCACCATGCGGCCGTGATCAGGTCAGGACGGCGACGCTCCAGCTCGCGGGCGATGGCCACGGCGGCGCTGCGCACCTGGTAGGAGTCCCAGTGGGGCTGCAGCCGGACGTACACATGCAGGCCGCGGTTGCCGGTCGTCTTGGGGTAGCCGGTCACGCCGGCTTCTTCCAGGAGCGTCCGCAACTCGGCCGCTGCCAGCCGGATGTGAGTGAAGTCCGTGCCGGGCGTCGGATCCAGGTCGATCCGCAGCTCGTCGGTGTGGCCGGGATCCGCGGCCTGGTAGGGCCAGACGTGAAAGCCCAGGCAACCGAGGTTCACTGCCCACAGCACGTGGTCCAGGTCGGCCGCGACCAGCGCCTCCGACGTGGTGCCGTTCGGGGTCGCAACGACCGTCGTCTGCAGCCAGGCCGGCTTGTTCTTGGGCACGCGTTTCTGGAAGAACGACGGCCCGCTCGCACCCTCAGGAAAGCGCTGAAGCAACACCGGGCGGCCGCCCATGACGCGCATCAGCGGTGCCGCGAACCGCAGGTAGTGCTCGGCCAGGTCGCCCTTGGTCTCGCCGCGCTCGGCGAAGTAGACCTTGTCTGCCGATGTAATCAGGTCCCGGTGTCCAGCCACTGACACGATGATAGCGACGACGAGACCGCGGGCAGCTTGAGCCGCCGTAGCACGTCATAGCCGAGGAACGGGAACGTGTGTTCGCGCGCCACCACGAGCTCGCTGACGTCAAAGTCTGCCCGGACGCTTAACGCCGCGGCCAGCTCGAGCAGCGCGGCCGGGTCGCGCAGCGGGGCCGAGTACCGCAGCAGCGTGGCGTGGACCAGGTCGCACCGGTGTGAATTACCCGGCACGTCCATCACCGTGCGGAGCCGCTGCCGGAATGCGCTGAGCCCGTTCGGCTCCTCCGCCACCGCGATGATCGCGACGTCGGTGACCACGAGACGCCGGAAGGCGAGGGTGAAGCGAGGGGTGGCAGCGGCCAGCTCCTCGAGCTGGGCGAGCCATCGTGCGCCGTTCTGGTGCCACAGCTCATCCTTCGGGCGATCGAACTCCGCCGAGCCGGGCAATAAGAAGGCGGCAGTGGTGTGGAGGTTCTCTTCCGGCAGCCGGAGCAGCGACGGCTCAAGCTCGCTGAGGGGGTCCTGGAGCGCCGACAGTACGGCCGCCCCGGCCGGGTCGGCCCTGACGGTGACGTCATAGGCCAGGAATGGCTGACCCCAGCGGTGAGCCAGGACCAGCCGGTTCGCCTGCACGGACGGTGCATACCAGCGCTGCAGCGCCACCGCCGACGAATGATCCGGCTGATCGAGCGGGCCGCTCACTCGGCGGCCGGGTGGTCGGGCCCGGACAGCTCGGCCACGCCGAGCAGGAGCCGCTCGACGTGCTCGGCGGTCGAGCCGATCCCGATGCTGGCCCTGACCGCGTTCTCGCCCAGCGGCCTGCCTGCCCGCTCGCCCGCCTCGGCCAGCAGCCGCCTGGCCAGGGGGTGCGCGCAGAACTGGCCGTCGCGCACGCCGATCCCGTGCGCCGCGGCTAGGTGGGCGGACACGTCGGACGCCTCCCGGCCCGCGACCGCGAACGTGACGATGCCGACGCGGTCGTGCTCGGGCCCGAACATGCGCAGCTCTTGCACGCCGGGCAGCTTCGCCAGCCCGGCCCGCAGCCGGCTCAGCAGCTCGTGCTCGGCCGCTTCGAGTGCCTGCCGGTTCGAGGCGGCGAGCTGGGCGCAGGCGGTGGCCAGCGCGACGGAGCCGATCAGGTTCGGCGTCCCGGCCTCGTGCCTGGCCGGGCCGGCGTGCCACCGCACGTCTCCAGGGGCCCCGACGAAGGCGGTCGCGCCGCCGCCCGCCAGGTAAGGCGGCGCGGCATCGAGCCAGTCGGCTCGTCCGGCCAGCACCCCGGCGCCGAAGGGGGCGTACGCCTTGTGACCCGACATCGCCAGGTAGTCGATGCCCGAGGCGCGCAAGGACACCGGCCGGTGCGGGGCCAGCTGCGCAGCGTCGACGGCTAGTCGCGCGCCGTGGGCGTGCGCGACCTCGGCCAGCTCGGCGATGGGCCAGATCTCGCCGGTCACGTTGGACGCCCCGGTGACAGTCACCAGCGCGGGACCCGGATGGCGGGCCAGCGCCGCTGCGACCTGGCCGGACGCCTGCGCCGGGTCAGCTGGTACCGGCAGCCGGATCGCGCGGCTCCACGGCAGCAGGTTGGCGTGGTGTTCGCCGTCCCAGCCGATCACCGTCGTGCCGGCCGGGACGGCCTTGGCCAGCAGGTTCAGCGCGTCAGTGGTGTTCCTCGTGAAGATCACGTGGTCGTCGGCTCGCGCGTCAAGGAAGTCCGCGATGGTCTCTCGCGCCTGCTCATACTCGCGCGTACATCGCCGGGAGGCTGCGCCCGCGCCCCGGTGAACGCTCGCATACCACGGCAGCAGCTCGGACACTGCCTCGGCGACGACGGCAAGGCATGGCGCGGTCGCGGCGTAGTCCAGGTTCGCGTAGGTCACGGTCCGTCCGTCGGCCAGCGGAACGGGCAGGTCGCCGCCGAGCACCGCGGGTATCCCGTGCCTGGATCGGGGCGGGCTCTGGCCAGCCGGAGGACCATCGGGCCGGGAAACGACTTCAGGGAACGCTGTCACCAGTCCTCCAGATTGGCGAGCGAGACCAGGGAACCGCTGCCAGCAAAGGGAGGGGGCGCGCTGGCGTCTTGAGCTTGTGACGCGTGGTAGGGCTTCGCGGTTTACGCAAGTCGTGTTTGTTGAGACTCGGCCGGGCTCTTCGGCGATAATGCCGCTCCCCGGCCGCGGTGGGCGAATCCCCGGCGCCTGGCTTCCGATTGCTGGCAAAGACGCGCGGCCAGTTACGGGGCTGCCAGCGGATCCCACCTCGTTCCGCAATAGGGTTGTTGTCCCAAGAGTGCCTGCGGATCGCTGCGGAGGGTAATGACCGACTCTGGCCTTAACCGGCGTCTAGAAGAGATTGCCAGCCAGCCGAGCGGCGGCGCCGCCGCCGCCGACACGCTGGCGGCCTGGCTGAGCACGCCTCAGCCGTTCGTCCAGGCCGCCGAGCTGGCCCGGTTCGCCGAGCTGGCGCCGGTCGGGCTGATCGTCGACTCGTTCCGGGTCGACATACCGTTCGGTACCGGCGGGCGGCGCGGCCGGGTTGGCATCGGGCCGAACCGCATCAACCCGCGCACGCTGGCGCTGACCGTGGCCGGGCACTGCGAGTTCCTGCGCAAGACCGTCGACCGCGATGACCTGCTCGTGGTCGTGGCCAACGACACCCGTGTCTTCATCGACATCAACCGGCTCCACACGTTCATGGGGCCCGCCTGGTCGCTCCTTGGCACCAGCTCGCGCAGCCTGGCTCGGCTGGCGTGCCAGATCTACGCCGTATACGGGGTCGAGACCGTGATGACCGCGCCCGGCGATGACGACGCCTACATGCCGACGCCGGAACTGTCGTTCGCCATCAGGGACCTCGGCGCGGCCGGGGGCCTGAACGTGTCGGCCTCGCACAACCATCCGGACGACAACGGGCTGAAGGTCTACACGCCCACCGGCGGGCAGTACTGCCCGCCCGACGACGCGAACCTCTCCGCGACCGTCGAGCAGGTCGTGCTCGACCCCCAGATCGAGACCCTGGTGGCGGGTCACGCCGATGCGGCCGGGCCCATCCCGCCGGCGGTACACCGCCGGTACATCAGCATGTACACGGGCCGGGCCCGGACGCTGTGCGCTGCTTCGGCGGCGGTGGGGCCACAGATCCCGATCGTGTACACGCCCCTGTGCGGGACCGGGCTGGCCAACGTAGGCGAGACCCTGACCGGGGCCGGGTACCAGCTGCACGTCCCGCCTGACCAGTACCCGGACGGGTCGTTCGCGCCGATCCCGCTGCGCTCTCCCAACCCCGAGATCCCCGGCGTGACCGACCCCGCGATCGACTTCGCGGCCACGGTCGGCGCCGAGCTGGTGCTGTCCACCGACCCGGACGCCGACCGGCTTGGAGTCGAGGCGCGATTGCCGTCGGGGGAGTGGCGGCACCTGACCGGCAACCAGATCGGCGCCATCCTCGGCTACTTCCTGGCCGCCGACCCCGACGGGCCGCGCCTGTCCGGATCGATCATCACCACCGTGGCCACAAGCCGCGTGCTGCGCGCGATCGCCGACCTTGGCTCGGGCATCGACCTGACCGACGACCTGATGATCGGGTTCAAGTTCATCGGCCAGCTGCTGGACAACGCCGAGAGCGAAGGCGCGCTGCCTGACCTCGTTCTGGCCAGCGAGGAGAGCCACGGCTACCTGACCACAACCGACCTGCGGGACAAGGATGCCGCCTCGGGCGGCTACCTCATCGCCCACCTGCATGCGCTCATGCGCAGCTCAGGCGCGACGTTGTGGGACTACCTGATGAAGGTATTCGAGGCTACCGGCGTCCACATCGAGTACGGCCGCTCGCTGGTGCTGCTCGGCGCCGAGGGGGCCGAGACCATCAAGGCGGTGATGCGCTCGCTCCGGGAGCAGCCGCTGGAGCGGATCGGCGGCGAGCCGGTCGTCAGCAGGCGTGACTTCCTGGTCGACGGCACAACCGGACCGCTGACCGGGGGTGAGCGGGCGTCCCGCGACGTGCTTGAGTTTGCCAGCGAGCACTACCGGGTCGTGGTCCGGCCCTCGGGCACCGAGGCGAAACTGAAGTACTACTTCGACTACGCCGAGCCGCCCGGGCAGTCTGCGCGGCCTGGGCACTCTGTGCGGCCTGGGCAGTCTCGGCCGCCTGGGCGCGCAGCCAGCCGGTTCGCCGAGCTCGAGCCTGTGGTGCACGCAGATTGCTCGGCGGTGTATGCCGACCTGGCCAGGCGGGCAGGGTATGAGCTGTCGGCCGCGGCGCTGGATCTGCCGGACGTCTTGCCGATGCAGGAGAAGGCTGGGCGCGATCAGGCAGGGCACGACGAGGCTGGGCAGACCTAGACCCTGGCAGGCAGCATGGACGAGCGGGCGGGCAAGCCGGCGACCTACGACGACCTGGTAGACGTGGCAAAGCTCGTCACGGCGTATTTCAGCGAGCATCCCGATCCGGCCAACCCGGCCCAGCAGGTGACCTTCGGGACGTCCGGCCACCGCGGCAGCGCGCTGCGGCTGTCGTTCAATGACGACCACATCGCCGCGGCCACGCAAGCGATCTGCGACTACCGCTCCGCGGTCGGCATCACCGGGCCGCTGTTCATTGGCCGGGACACCCACGCCCTGTCCGAGCCTGCCCTCGTCACGGCGCTTGAGGTGCTGGCGGCGAACGACGTCGCGGTGCTGGCAGACAAGCGGGACGGATACACCCCGACGCCCGCGGTGTCACGGGCGATCCTCGAGCACAACCTGGGCCTGACTATGGGACGCGACGGCCCTCCCGCCGGGGTAGCCGACGGCATCGTCGTGACCCCGTCACACAACCCGCCAGAGGACGGCGGATTCAAGTACAACCCGCCCAGCGGCGGGCCGGCCGACTCGCAGACCACCGCGCGCATCCAGGAGCGAGCCAACGAGCTGCTCCGCGGGGGACTGCGGGAAGTCCGCCGGATCCCGCTGGCGCGGGCCAAGGAGAAGATTGCCGGGCACGACTTCCTCGCGCAGTACGTCGGTGACCTGCACTCGGTGGTCGACCTGGACGCGATCAGGGCTTCCGGGGTTCGGATCGGCGCCGATCCGCTTGGTGGCGCGAGCGTCGACTACTGGGGCGAGATCGCTAGCCACTACGGCCTCAACCTGACGGTCGTCAATCCGCACGTAGATGCCACGTTCCGATTCATGACCCTGGATTGGGACGGCCGGATACGGATGGACTGCTCCTCCCCGTCGGCGATGGCCTCACTCATCGGGCGGCGGCTCGACTTTGCCGTCGCGACCGGCAACGACACCGATGCTGACCGCCACGGCATCGTGACGCCGGACGCGGGTCTGATGAACCCCAACCACTACCTCGCGGTCGCGATCGACTACCTGTTCGGCCGGCGGGACGGGTGGCCGGCGCAGGCGGCGGTCGGCAAGACGATGGTCAGCTCGTCGATGATCGACCGGGTCGCCGACGATCTCGGGCGCAGCCTGATGGAGGTGCCGGTCGGGTTCAAGTGGTTCGTTTCCGGCCTGGGCGACGGCAGCGTCGGGTTCGGCGGTGAGGAGAGCGCGGGCGCGTCGTTCCTGCGCCGCGACGGCGGGGTGTGGACCACCGACAAGGACGGGATCATCATGGACCTGCTGGCGGCCGAGATAATCGCGGTCACCGGCGCCACCCCGAGCGAGCGGTACCGCGACCTGGCGTCGCGGCTCGGCGAGTCCGCGTATGCGCGGATCGACGCCCCAGCCACGCGCGAGCAGAAGGCGGCCCTGGCCAAGCTGTCCGCTGAGCAGTTCGATGTGGAGACACTGGCCGGCGACAAGGTGCTGGCCCGGCTGACGACCGCGCCCGGCAACGGCGAGCCGCTCGGCGGCATCAAGGTTGTCACCGAATCGGGCTGGTTCGCCGCCCGCCCGTCGGGCACGGAGGACGTGTACAAGCTGTATGCCGAGTCGTTCCGTGGCGCCGGGCATCTGGCCAGGATCCAAGACGACGCGCGGGACCTGCTCGCGGCAGTGCTCTAGCCCGCTGGTGGACGGGGACCTCGCGGCGTTCGTGGTCAATGGCCCGCGGGCCCGCGGGCTGGCCCGGCTGCGTGCCCGGTTCGCGCGAGCCGCCGACGAGAACGGCTGGGCGGCCCCGATGGTGCTGATGACCACGCCCGCCGACGGTGGTGCGGGGATGGCGCGGCGGGCCCTCGACGCCGGCGCCGCCATTGTGTTCGCCGTCGGCGGCGACGGCACCGTGCGAGCCTGCGCGCAGGTGCTGGCCGGTACCGGCGTGCCGCTGGCTATCGTGCCGACCGGGACGGCGAACCTGACGGCGCGTTCGCTTGGCGTGCCGCGGGATGTGGGCGCGGCCCTGCGAGCCGGATTCAGTGGGCAGGATAAGCCAATCGACCTTGCCATCGCCGACGGGATAACGAGTGTGGCGATGGCGGGCATTGGGCTGGACGCGTCCATCGTGGGCGCCACCCCCGGTCGGCTCAAGCGGCACGCAGGCTGGCCGGCCTACGCGGTGGCGTCGGCCAGGCAGCTGCTCGCCAGGCCGGCTGAGTTCGTTGTCGTCATCGACGGCGGCGAAGAACTCGTCAGGCGGGCCAGGTCGGTCGTCGTCGGCAACTGCGGCCTGCTGCCCGGCGGGTTCCCGCTGCTCCCGGCCGCTCGCCCGGACGACGGCGTGCTCGATGTCGGGATACTCGCCCCGGCCGGGCTGGCCGACTGGACCAGCGTGGGCTATCGGGTGCTGGCCGCGAGCCACCGTGACGACAGTCGGCTCGAGCGGTACCGGGCCAGGCGAGTGGAGATCCGGGCCGGGCATGACCTGCCGAGGCAGGTGGACGGCGAGATTATCGAGCCAGCCGACTCGCTTACCGTGGTGATCGAGCCGGGCGCGCTGGTCGTGCGCGTGCCGGGACACGTCAGCCAGGGCCGGGCCGGACCACTACCTGGGTGATGTCGGGCAGCCTGATACCCAGCCCCGTCACCCGGCCCGTCCTGGCGTTCACGGCCAGCAGCCGTCCGTCATCGGCCACGAACAGCCACTGGCCGTCGGGCGACCAGGCCATCGACTGATTGCTGGCCGCGTCGTCGAACGGCACGGCAATCTGCGATTCGGCGCCGGTCCTCAGGTTGACCAGGCGGACGGTGGGCGGCGCCGTGGCGGTGTCGATGATGGCGGCGGCCGATCCGTCGGGCGAGATCACGCCAGCCGGTGGCCAGGCATAGGCTCCGCCGGCGAGCACTGGCCCCGGCAGCAGACTCTGCGCACCGGATCGAGGGTCGTAGACAACGTTGCGGCAGCGCGTGCGGTGGCGGCAGGACACCATGAGCCAGCGGGTGGGCCCGACCGCGATCACCTGCCCGTTGACCTGATCCCCCCGGCCAGGCCCGGCGTCGTAGACGTCACCGGCGGTTCCCAGCAGCAGCACGCCGCCCAGGCCGTCCGCGGCGGGCATTCCCGGCGCCGGGTGGTGCGGCGGAGCTAGCGCGATCGTACGGCCGACCGCACGTCCCGCCAGCGTGACCAGCGTCATGGACGGCACGCCGCCGACCCAGGAGTATCGCCACGCCTGGCCGGGCGCCGGGCCGGGAAGCAGCGGGCCATCCCCCGCCAGCGATCCGGGAAGCACGCGGGCAGGCGCACCGTCGGGTATGACGTAGCCCGGCTCGTGGCCGGCCGCGGAGCGAATGATCGCCTCATGCGGGCCGACAAGGAACCATACGTAGGAGTTGCCGCTTACCTCGGCCGGCAGCACCGTGGTGGTGATCGTTCCCGTGGCAAGGTCGATCGCGACCAGGTCACGCGGCCCGTGCGCGAACAACTCCCAGGAGGACCGCACGCCGAGGATAGGGCGGCGCGCAGACGTGACGAAGACGGTCGCCAGGGATGGCGCGCGGTGCAGAGCCAACCGGACCCCGATGACGGCGGCGATAATGACGAGTAGCGCCGCCAGCACTAGCCACGAGGGGACCGGCCGGCGGGTTCGCGTCTGGCCGAACTCCACCTCGTCGCCGCCGGGACCGGCAGCCATGTAGCCCGAGCCGCCCATGGGTCAATGATCGACCCGGCGCCGCACTTCGTCGCACCTAGTCCGAGTACCTCCAGCACCACTGACACGATCGGCACCAAGGACACCACGGTTCCCCGCCTGGGCACCTGGGCCAGGCTGTGGATGTGAAGAAGGCATTGCTGCAACCCTCTTACAGCCCCGCGAAAGGCCCGCGCAGCCATGTTTTCTTCACACCCACAGGCCCGCC
>JASHUG010000017.1 GCA_030040155.1 Streptosporangiaceae bacterium
AGCCGGGTCTTCAGCCGTTCGATTTCTGCGCGGTCGTCAGCGTCGTACAGCTCGTCGTAAAGGTCTTCCCAGCGCATCATCGATCTCCTGCTCCGCCGCCGCTCATCGCCTCAATGTGCTTCCGCATACAACTGTTCAGCCCGAGGTATCGCCTTGCGGTACCAGCCACGCCAGTCCCCGCCTTATCGCCAGCCACCAGTAAGACAATCTGCTGCCAGGGATCGAAGACAAACAGGATCCGTACCTCGCTGCGACCAGCTGATCCCGGCCGCAACTCCTTCATATTCTTGATCTTGGATGTGGTGATCTCGCCGACAAGCGGGCGCTTCAGATTCGGCCCCGTGCTGCTTGAGCAACTCGACAGCCGCACCGACCTGCCGGGAGGACTCTCGGTCGAGCTTCCTCAGCTGGCGAGCCCAGTCAGCGAACTCGGCGGTGACTTCCACTCTCCATGCCACAACCAAAGTATAGCTGAGCCTCTAATTCTAGGAGATCCTCAACTACTGTCGTGCGAGCATGGACGGTCGTGACGGGCCATAAACGGGCCACAAGCCAAGGACTCTCGCGGTCAGCAGCGGTCAATCTCGGGTACACACGCCCGGTAGGCAGCACGACCTTTTGCCGCTCGCAGGCCGATTGTGGCACCACCGACCTTCCAAGCTGGTCATGAGGGTTCGATTCCCTTCGCCGGCTCCGACGAGAAAGCCCAGGTCAGTGGCTTGGACGGACGACCGACCGCCAGGCCCGGCAGGGTGGGGGTCTCGATGAAGATCTCAGCTGCCCTCATCCAGCTTTGATCACAGAACACGCAGCCTTCGAACATCGGGTGCCTCCCACAGGGTCGCCTGGCACGCCCCCAAGCTACGGCGCCAGCACCACGTTCCGCGATAGTTGGCGGCTCCGCAGTCGTGTCCGGGTTCCGTCGTGCTCGGCGCTCGCCACCGGCAACTCGGAGACCCTAGCCGCTGCGGGAGACCCGCATTCCGGCATGCCGGACTGCTGGCGAACGATCTTTGCACGCACGGGCTCAGAGAATTGAGCCGAGGTCCGGGCTGCCGTTCCACTGTCTGGCCACGCCGAACTGGTAACGCGAATCGTCCGCCGCTCTGCGGACGCGAAACGCAACCACGGCGACTATGACAGCAGCGTTGACAGCAACGTCACCAAGCATCGGACCGATCCGCCACTCGGCCCCCACCAAGGATCGGCACGCCGAAAGCCCGTGACCCGCGTCCGGCTGGAACTGACACGGAAGAGGTCACTGGTTCAATCCCAGTACCGCCCACCAGTTCAGAGGCTATGCGGCCGGTTGGCTGGCTCTGGTCCAGAGCCGATGTCAGAGCCAACGGCTACTGCTTTGCCATGACAAGCGCGCGTCGCGGTCACGACGAGGACAGCATCTACTTCGATCGGGCCAACGGCTACTGGGTGGCCGCGGTCTCTCTCGGCTACTAGTTGCAGCCACTGCGGTCCCGCGACTCCCAGCACGCGCCCCACGCTGGCAAGAGAGGACCTGTTGACCGCCTTTTGTCGCGGCCGGGCAGACTGTGTTCGTGGCCGCCGAGACTGAGGAACAGCGCGAGCGGCGGGAGAGGTCGCGGTGTCTGTTCGACGGTGTTGCTGAGCTCTACGACACCCATCGCCAGAGCTATCCTCCTGAGATCGTCGACGCCTTGTGCGCGACTGCCGGGATTGGACCGGGCGCGGACGTACTGGAGATCGGCTGCGGCACGGGCCAGCTCACCCGGCAGCTGGCGGGTCGCGGCTTCAATCTGACCGCCATCGACATCGGCGCGGCGATGATTGCGACGGCCGCGCGACATGTGGCCGACCCGATGACCCGGTTTCACGTGTGCTCATTCGAGCAGTTCGCCGGCCGCGGGCGCTTCGATCTGATCGTGTCGGCCACGGCCTTCCACTGGATCGACCCCGCCATCGGCTGGTCCAAATCCGCGCGGCTGCTGCATCCAGGTGGCTGGCTGGCGCTGCTGAGCACCCAGGAGCTCTACCCCGAGCCGCTGCGGACGCGGTTGCGGGAGCTATGGGTCAGCTACAGCGGCCGGATCGTCAGGTGGGCTGACCAGCCAGCCTGGGTAAGTGGGCTGCGCGAAAGCACCCTGTTCGGGGAGCCGGTCGAGCTCCTTCACGCCAGGGCCGCGCGGCTTCTAGTGCCGACTGTCATCGGAGTGGAGCGCACCCGGGCGACGTTTCTCAGCTACAGCGAGCGGGAGCAGGCTGCTTTCACCGCAGACTTGAGCGCGCTTTTGGAGCCCAGCCTCCATGTCGACCTGGTCCAGGAGACGCTGCTCGCGATGGCGCCGACCGCCGCCTAGCTGAGAGCGCAGGGACCGCAGGGCCGTGGTGTGGGCCGTCAGCAGGATGGGACCGGCGTTCGTTTCATCAGCGGCAGAAGCGCCCATTCTCGCGAGGTCGCGATGTCATGTCGCTAGCTTTCCTGCAGCGCCCTTCTCTGCTGGGCCGACTGGTCCAGCTCGTTCCTGAGGTGGACGATTGCGGTCTCGACGTACTCGAGCTGATTCTCGATGTGCCGGAACCGCTGCCCGAACTCGGCAGTGAGATCGTGGCGCATCTCCGACGCCATGCCACGGCGCAGTGCGTGCAGATTCCGCATGGCAAACGCGCTGCCCACGAGGGTGCCCGTGAGACCGCCGACCAGCGCTGATTAGGAAGAGCGTCCTTTTCCGCCCGTATCAGACAAATTACCCCGCGACTGTCACCAGTGCGTGAGCTGCTGTGTGCGAGCCGATCAGGGCAAACGCCCGGCCGTTTATCGCATGCGCTGCGCTGGTGCTGCTAGCTGCCGTCTTGCTGCTAGTGGCCGCTCTGCTGATGGGCTAGGTCTATCCCAGGCACGGGCAGTGTCTATTCGTTGTCGGCAGCACGTGACAGAATGACGACACCACCATGCCAGACTTACGCGAGCCGCTCTCACTAGGCGGATGGAGACGTCGCCAACAAAGCAGCAAGGCAATGGTGACGGATGCGCGATAGTTCTAGCTATCGCCTTTCTCGTTGCTGTCGGATTCTGGTCCCTGCTCGCATTCCAGCATCATTATTGCCGGTGGCCTAGAGCCCACCTGGCCGACGGATCGACTTCCGGCGCGGTCACGACGTGGCCCTTCGCAATCTCCCTCCGGCAAGTCATGACGCAGACTAGCCAGCTCCGTAGGACTGCGGTGGCGCGCGGGCCGATCTTGGCCATTGCGGTACCTAACATCGCTACCTCAAGCAGATTGCTGCGCGGACAACGCACTAAGCGTCCCAACTCGTGATGCTTCACACTGATGGGCCGGTGAGCGCCATTTTGTAGGTAGCAAAGTCAGCTTGCGTGCCTGACCATGCAGACGAGCGGAGTCTGGTAGCGCGTTCGCTGCCGCCGCAGTGTGCAACCGGCCGGGCACGGGAAAGAACCACGGCGGCCCGTCCTCAGACCGGGGACCTGGGCGCCCGACACCGACGGGAGGCCGGGATGGCACAACAGGCAGTCAGCTACGAGAGCGACATCCGCCCGCTATTCCGCCAGAAGGACCACGATTCGATGCTCAAGCACATCGACCTGTGGTCCTACGACGACGTCCGGAAGCACCAGGCTGCGATCCTCGGACGCCTCCGCAACGGCACGATGCCCTGCGACGGGGCATGGCCGCAAGAACAAGTCAACCTCTTCCAGCGCTGGATCGGCGACGGGTCGGCGCCCTGACCCCACGCCATGATCTGAGCAGGCCACGCCTCCGGGCTAGCGGCGCCGGGGATTGCACTGCGAGGGACTGGGTACCAGGCCGGTAAACGGCCCGGATCTAGCGCCCGCCGAGAGCCCGGACGTCCACGGGGGAAGAGGAATACCATGAGCATGATTGACCAGGCGCTGAGCGCCAACGCCACCATCGCCAGGGGCTACGACCCCAGCCGCGGGAACCCGCCGACGCCCAAGATCGCAATGGTCACCTGCGCAGATCCCCGGCTGAGCGGCATAGAGCAGATGCTGGGTCTTGCCGAGCCCGACGTCGACATGATCAGGAACTTCGGCACCGTGATCGACGACGACGCGGTCCGCTCGCTTGTTCTGTCAACCCACCTGATGGGCAGCCGCGAGATAATGATCATAAATCACACCGACTGCGGAATGCTCAAGTTCACCGACAGCGACATGGAGAGCCGGCTCCGCAAGGAGACCGGCCAGACACCGATCGCTCCGGCCAAGTTCTACAGCTTCACCGACGCCGTTGCGAACACCAAGGAGCAGATTCAGAAGGTCAGGTCGCATCCTTGGATCTCGCCGGATGTCCCGGTCCGTGGGTTCGTCTATGACGTCAAGACCGGGCGGCTCAGCGAGGTGTTCCCGGACGGGAAGCCTGCCACCGGTTAGTAAGGGCGGCGGCGTCTCGTCGAGTCCGGACTTAAGGCGCCTGCGGCGCGCCACGGCGGCAGTGCCGTGCTCCTGGAGGTGCTCGCGGATCATCGTGACCAGCACCGGCGCCTTAGTGTTGCACTGCAAGCTTATCGGAGGCCATCTGACCATTTCGGACGAGGCCACCGCGTTTCGCTGCGCGACCACGGCGGAGATCTCCGGGCTGGCCGATGAGGCCCTCCGCCGTCCGTGTAGTCGACGCGCTCAGCCCGAATCCAACCGCCTATCCGCCGTCACACGGATTCATGTAGCGGACAATGCCGTCATCGTCCAAGCCGAGCGCGCGTCCGTTACCATCCTGAGCGGAGTTCGCCCACGTGCCGAGCCAACCAGCTGTACTTTCTGGCTCCGCCAGTTGTTGATCATGGCACTAAAAGCAAATCCGCACGGGCGTTCAATGTTCGGCAGGCGCTCCATCTTGTTGACGAAAGCGGTGCAGAACTGACTGAGCTTGTTCCTGCGATCAGGCAGCGTGACCCTAGCCGACTCACGATCATGGACTCGCAGCAGCCTCATTACTCCCATCCGGAGTTTGCCGTCGGTCACGACTGAAGGTGACGACAAAGCCCGGCCAGGAGGCGAGTTTCAGCCAGCGGCTACCTGGAAGTGCCAGATAACCAGTGACGGGCCGCCAGCGGCACGCGCTGCCGATGGCAGATAAGCCATCAGCGACCAGGGCCAGTCCTCCCAGTCGCCGACCTCCGTCCCGGCTTCAGGCACTGCCCCGGCCGCTGGCGCAAAACGCAGCTCCTCGCACCGTCGCACCTGCAGGCCGAGGCTCAGTGCCGGCCGCAGGTAGTCGCCGAGCTGATGCCGGTAGGTGGCCGCGAGACACGGTTCGCCCGCCGGTCCGCGCGCTTTGATCACCGACCCCCGGGTAACAAGTTCGTGGTGGATGTCCGAGATAACCAGGTCGCCGCCGGGCCGCAGCACGCGGGCGAACTCGGCTATTACCGGCTCGAGGCGGGGAACGTGGACGAGAGCCAACGTGCAAACGACAACGTCCACTGAATCGTCGGGCAGGGGCAGCCGGTCAAGCTCACCGAGGCGGAACTCACCGTCTGGGACACGACGCCGGGCGTGAGCAAGCATGTCGGGAGAGCTGTCGACACCGATGACCCGGTGCCCGTGCCGGGCAAGGAACTCAGCGAACCGGCCGGTACCGCAGGCCGCGTCTAGCGCCACGCCAGGCTCCCGGCCGACCAGGAACTCGGCAACCAGCGGCTCATCGGCGGCGAACAGCCCACCGCCCTCCTCCGCGTCGTAGTCGGCCGCCTGCTGCTCATAGGCCAGCACGGTACTGACCCGCTCAACGAGTACGCCGCGGTCGCGCAGCTGCTCATCCTCTAGCAGCCGCCGGACCTCGGCCAGCCGGGCTTCGGTGAATGCACGGTCGTGGTCTCCGGCCCAGGCGTCCAGCAGCACCTTGCCTTCCAGGCCGAGAAGGTACGCACGGGGGTCCTGGTAGATCACGAAGGCTGATCGTAGCCAGATGCGGACAGAATGCCCACCACATTTCCCGCGACCTGGGCCCGCGGCCGCGCTCTCGCCGCCCGCCGGGGTCCCCTCGACGACGCGCTTCGGACCACCAACGCGATCAACGGCACAGCCGGACGCACAGATAAGCCGGCTCTGGTCATCTGGCCAGACTGCGCAGGCAGGGATCACGCAGCGTAAGCCTTGTAATCTGGCACGCGTGGCAGAGCCGCTTCCGGGGCGCTCTGATGCAAGGCATCGCGCGTTCCGAGCTGTCAGGATGTGCAGGCAATGCATATCTGCCGGCCGGTCAGGAAGCGAGTTCACCGACACAATATGCGGGCCCAGCCGCAGGCTGGCGGCAGAAACAAGTTGCGAGCAGCCGCGGGTCACTGCACTGTGCAGTTCATGACTGTCGTGCTGAATATCGCCGCGGCGGGAGGCAGGCCAGCGCTGTGGGTGAGGCCCTGGCTAGCCACGGATATGCCGGACTTGCTGGCGGCGATGGCCAGCGAGTATCCCGAACGGGGCCTCTGGTCGCACCCCGACCTCGACGTTCCGGGACAGCAAAAGTGGACCGGGCCACGCAATGAGGAGGAAGCCGCTGTCTGGCTGTCGGGTCAAGAGCGTGGCTGGGAAGGCGGCGACTGGCTGACCTTCGCGGTGCTGGACGCGCCCGAGAACAGGGTGGTCGGCCATGTCGGGCTGAAGAACCGGGACGGCGGCCAGCTCGGGATCGGCGAACGCGGCGAAATCGGCTTCTGGACGGCAGCGGACGCCCGCGGTCGCGGCATCGCACCCGCCGCGGCGCGGGCGGTAACGGAGTGGGCATTCACTAGCTTTGGCGCGGAGGGCCTGCCCAGCATCATGCTGGTACACGATGTGGACAACCCGGCATCATGCCGGGTTGCCGCAAAAAGCGGTTATCCGTTCCACGAACTCAGCCCCGCTAACCCGCCGCACTGGTTCACCGACGGCCACATCCACTTGGCCAAAGCAATGTGACCATGATGCGTCCCAGTTCCTCGGCAATGCAGAAGGCTTCCTTACCTGCGCACTCCACCTTTCGGGCTCTGGAACCCGAGACTCTATCCCCTTGCTCATGACAGCGATTGTGACCGCAACGTCGGCCGCGGTTTCGTCCCGGCCGGCTCGTCAGTAGATGCTGAC
>JASHUG010000187.1 GCA_030040155.1 Streptosporangiaceae bacterium
CGGCCGCGGCCGCGAGCCCTGGGGCTCGTCGAAGCCGGCCGCGATGACGGTGACGCGAACCTCGTCGCCAAGCGCGTCGTCGATCACGGCGCCGAAGATGATGTTGGCGTCGGGCGCGGCCGAGTTGGCCACCAGCTGGGCGGCCTCGTTGATCTCGAACAGCCCGAGATCCGAGCCGCCCTGGATGGACAGCAGCACGCCGTGCGCGCCGTCGATGCTGGCCTCAAGCAGCGGGCTCGAAATGGCCATCTCGGCGGCCGCGACCGAGCGGTCGTCCCCGCGCGCGCTGCCGATGCCCATGAGCGCGGACCCAGCCCCCGACATCACCGACTTGACGTCGGCGAAGTCGAGGTTGATGAGGCCCGGCGTGGTGATCAGGTCCGTGATGCCCTGCACACCGGAGAGGAGGACCTGGTCGGCGGCCTTGAATGCGTCTAGCACGCTGACATGCCGGTCGGAGATCGACAGCAGGCGGTCGTTCGGGATCACGATGAGCGTGTCGACTTCGGCCCGCAGCCGCTCGATCCCCGTGTCGGCCTGCGACGCGCGCCGCTTGCCCTCGAAACCGAACGGCCTGGTCACCACGCCGATCGTGAGTGCTCCGAGCGCCCTGGCCACCGAAGCCACGATGGGTGCCCCGCCGGTCCCCGTACCGCCGCCCTCGCCGGCTGTGACGAAGACCATGTCCGCGCCCTTGAGGACCTCCTCAATCTCCTCGCGGTGGTCCTCGGCCGCCTTTGATCCGATGTCGGGGTTAGCGCCGGCCCCGAGTCCTCTGGTCAGTTCGCGCCCCACGTCGAGCTTGACGTCGGCGTCGCTCATCAGCAGCGCCTGCGCGTCCGTGTTGATCGCGATGAACTCGACGCCCCTGAGTCCCTCTTCGATCATCCGGTTCACGGCGTTGACGCCGCCCCCGCCGATACCGACGACCTTGATGACCGCCAAGTAGTTCTGCGGTGCTGCCACGAGGAGGAACCCTTTCCGCTCGTCCGTCCTGCCGCGGACCCTAAGCCACCGTCGCGGCCAGGTGTCGAGCCGGGCTCGGCACGCCCCGGCAATAACGCCTGCCCGCAAACGCCCCCAGTACCGTCGGCAGGGCAGGTCCAGCGCAACTTCGGCTCGTCAAACTCTCACCCTCAACTTGAGATTTAGAGTTATGTCAAGCTGCCGACTGATACGGACAGTAGGGTTGCGGCCTACCCGTGGTCAACCACTGCCACGGATCCCGCCCGGCGTGTCGCAGCAGGCAGGCCGCCCGGATGCCCGGCTGCGCCCCCCATCGGGTCATAGGTCGGACACCGGCGCGCCGTGCCGCGGTCAGGCCGGGGTTCGCCTCATCGGCACCGCCTTGCTGCCTGCTGCCGGCCACACGTGCTGGCGGCGCGGGTCAGCCTGCCGTCACGACCGTGTCCGGATCGCTGACGTCGTAGTAGCGCGCCCTGGTCCGAAGCAGCAAGAGCACCTCGCCGGCCTTCTCCTGCGCGTGGCTTGCGCCGCCCCAGACGACCGTGACGCCGCCCCGCAGATGCAGCGTCACTTCCTGCGGCGACGGCGCAGCGATCGAGGCGACCAGCTCGCGCAGCCTGGCCGGCAACTCGCGCAGCACCGTGGCCGCCGCGGCCACGTCCTGACTGCCGCGCAACTGCGCGGGCGCGTTAGCCAGCAGCGGCATCCCGACCGGGCGGCGCCGTGACCAGCGCACCGTGACGCCCGACGGGTCGATGAGCGCGAACCGCCCGTGCCCGGCCACCGCGAGGACTGGCGTCCGCCGCCGCACCGAGATGACGATCGTGTCTGGCCAGGCCCGGCCGACGGTCGCCGACAGCACCTGGTCGATCCGCTCGACCCGGCGCGCGGCCGCGCCGGCGTTCACCGATATCAGCGGCGTCCCGTGCCGGATTCCGGCCGCTGCCAGTATCTCCGCGGCCGGGATCGGCCCGTTGCCGGTCACCTCCTCATGCCGGACGACCAGCAGGCTGGAGCCGAGCAGCGCCCACGCGCCGCCGCCCAGGATGGCCAGGATCAGGACGCCGAAAAATGCGGCCCGCCACGGATCCAGGCCGCGCTTGACCGCCGACCGGCCCGCAGCCAAGTGTTGCGTGGTCATCCGCCGTGGCCTGCCCGTTCCCGCAAGGCCGCAAGCAAGTCGGGGCCGAGTGCGGTCACGTCCCCCGCGCCCATCGTGAGGATGATGTCGCCCGGCTTGGCCAGCGCGATGGCCGCCGCCGGCACGCTCTCCCGGTCTGGAATGAACTGGGCCCGGCCGCCAGGCACCGCGTCGGCCACGAGCGCTCCAGTCACTCCAGGCTCGGGATCTTCCCTGGCCGCGTACACGTCCATCACCAAGACCTCGTCGGCCTGGCCGAGCGCCGCGCCGAACGCGGTGGCGAAGATCCTGGTCCGGCTGAACAGGTGCGGCTGGAAGACGGCGATCAGCCGGCCCCCCGCCGCGACGTCCCTGGCCGCGGCCAGGTCCGCCGCAAGCTCGGTCGGATGGTGAGCGTAGCTGTCGACCACCTGGACGCCGTCGGCCTCGCCCTTGAGCTCCATCCGCCGCCGCGCGCCGCGGTAGGCCGCGAGCCCGGCGGCGGCCTGTGCCGCTGGCACGCCCAGCTGGGCCGTCGCCGCCAGCGCCGCGGTCGCGTTCAGTGCATAGTGCCGCCCGGGCACTGCGATCTCGAGTTCCAGCTCGCCAGTCCCGGCCAGCGCGGTGCCGGGTCCAGGCGCCACAGTCAGCTCCGTGTTCATGCCGCGCTGGTGAATGCTCGTGATGCGGTAATCGGCATCGGGCGCGGTCCCGTAGGTCAGGGCGGTGACACCAGCCGCTACCCTGCCGGTCAGCGCCCGCGCGCCGGGGTCGTCCGCGCAGGCGATCAGCAGCCCGCCCGGCGGGATCTTGCCGACGAACGCCTCGAACGCGCGCTCGATCTGCTCGAGGGACTCGTAGTTGTCCAGGTGGTCGGCCTCCACGCTGGTGATGACCGCGGCGTCAGGCGCGAGCATGAGGAAGGAGCCGTCGCTCTCGTCCGCTTCGACCACGAACACCTGGCCTCGTCCCTCGTCCGCGCCGAGCCCGCTCTCGGCCAGGATCCCGCCGATCACGTAGGACGGATCCGCGCCGCTGCGCCGCAGCACCGTCGTGATCATCGATGTCGTGGTGGTCTTGCCGTGGGTGCCGGCCACCGCTATGCCGTGCCGCCCGAGCATCACGCTGGCCAGCGCCGCCGCCCGGTGCAGCACCCGGATCCCGCGCCGGCGTGCCTCGGCCAGCTCCGGGTTGTCGGGGCGGATGGCGGTGGAGACCACCAGGGTGTCGGCGTCACCCAGGTTGGCGGCGTCATGCCCGACGAAAACATGCGCGCCCGCCGCCGCCAGCTCGCCGAGCAAGGGCGTGTCGGCCTGGTCGCTACCCGATACGCGCAGTCCACGTGCCAGCATGATGCGGGCAATGCCGGACATCCCGGCGCCGCCGATCGCGGTGAAATGTACCTTTCCCAGCTGGTCGACCGGTACCGGGTCGACCGGAGTGACTAGGCCCATCCCTGACCTCCCGCGCTGCCCACGGCTCTAGCTCCGCGCCCTGGCCCGGCCGGCCTCGGTGACGAGCCTGGCCAGCTCAGTATCGGCGTTCGGATTGCCCGCCGAGGCCGCGGCGCGCGACATCGCGCCGACGAGCTCCCGGTCAAGCAGGATCGGGAGCAACTCGCGAGTGATCCAGTCCGGCGTCAGCTGCGCATCCGGCACGATCTTGCCACCGCCGGCCGCCTCAATCGGCAGCGCGTTCAGGCGTTGCTCCCCGTTCCCGTGCGGCAGCGGCACGTAGACCGCCGGCAACCCGATTGCGGACAGCTCGGCACAGGTCATCGCCCCGGCCCGGCACAGGGCGAAGTCGGCGGCCGCGTAGCCGAGGTCCATCCGGTCCAGGTATGGCAGCACCACGTACGGCGCGGGCCCTGGCGGCACCTGCACGTCCCCGGCCCTAGGGCCGGCAATGTGCAGCACCTGAATCCCGGCCGCCCGGATCGCGCTCGCCGCGCCGAGCACCGACCGGTTCAGCGAGGCGGCGCCCTGCGAGCCGCCGGTGACCAGCAGGACCGGCAGGTCGGGCTGCAGGCCGAAGTGCGCGCGCGCCTTGCCGGCCAGCGCGAGCCGGTCAAGCCCGGAGATCTCCCGCCTGATCGGTATGCCCACGTACCGCGCGTGCCGTAGCCGCGTCCCCCGCTGGCCCGTGCACACGTAGGGCGTGAGCAGGGCGCCGAGGCGATTGGCCAGGCCCGGCCGCGAGTTGGCCTCGTGCACGACGATCGGCACGCCGCGCCGCCGGGCAGCAAGGTAGCCAGGCGTTGCCACGTAACCGCCGAATCCGACCAGTACGTCGGCTCCCACCCGGTCCACGATCGCCGTAACGGCGCCGATGGCGGTCGCCAGCCTGCGCGGGACAGACAGCAGGGCAGGGGTCACCGACCTGGGCAGCGGCACGGGCGGAATCAGGGCGAGGTCGTAGCCGCGCATCGGCACGAGCCGCGTCTCCAGGCCGCGCTCGGTGCCAAGACAGGTGATCGCGGTGTCGGGGTCGGCCCGTCGGAGCGCGTCCGCCAGCGCAAGGGCGGGCTCGATGTGGCCGCCGGTGCCACCGCCGGCGATGACCACGCTGAGCCGATCGGGGGAGCCCACCCCCCGCCGCCCCCCGTCGTCCAGACCCATTGGTCAGTTACCTCCTCGGTTCACGCCGCCGTTCCAGCCCGAGCCAGTGCATCAGCCGCAGTGGCGTACTGGGCCCGGCCGCCGCCAGCGCCTCCTTCGCGCCCGGCTCCGACCTGGCAAACGCCATCAGCATTCCCAGCGCCGTCATCGTTACGAGCAGCGACGACACGCCCGCCGAGATGAGCGGCAGCGGGACTCCCGTGATCGGCAGGACACCCAGCACCGCGCCAATGTTCACCAGCGCCTGGGCGATGATCCACATCGTGATGGCGCCGGCGGCGAGCCGGGTGAAGGTGTCGGAAACCCGGCGGGCGATTCGCAGCCCGGCAAAGGCGATCCCGCCGTACAGCATGATCACGCACAGCGTCCCGAGCAGGCCAAGCTCCTCGCCCAGAATCGCGAAGATGAAGTCGGTCGGGCTGTTGGGCACCCAGCCCCACTTAGCCTTGCTGGCGCCTAGGCCGACCCCGAACCAGCCGCCAGACCCGAGCGCGAACTTCCCCTCGGTCAGCTGATAGCACGCCGAACAGTCCTTGGACGACTGGCCGAGGAATCCGGTGATCCGGTCGAGCCGCCATGGCTGCACGACTATCAGCATTAGCAGCACGAACAGCATCAGCAAAACCATGCCGATAAGCAGCCGAGCGGGCGTACCGACCACCCAGAGCAGAGCCAGGAAGATGACCACGAGCAGCGAGGTCGTGCCCAGGTCGTCGCCCGCCATCACCAGCGCCGCCAGCAGCGTCAGGCCGGGCAGCAGCGGGATCAGCAGCTGCCGCGAGTCGGTGAGCTGGCGCAGTTTCTCCTTCCGGGCCAGGAGGTCGGCCCCCCAGAGGACGAACGCGAGCTTGGCGAGTTCTGACGGCTGCAGCTGGATGCCGGCCACCGTGATCCAGCGTTCCACGCCGGCGACCTTCGGCCCGGCTACGAGCACGAGCAGCAGGCCCAGTATCGACACGGCCAGCAGCGGGTAGGCGCAGGCCCGGAATAGGCGGACCGGAGCCTTGGCCGCCAGCCACATGAGGACCAGGCCAGCGACGGCACCGAGCACCTGCTTCTGGAAGATCGCGTACTGCGGCAGCCCCTGCACCAGCTGGTAGGCCGTGGACGCCGAGAGCACCATGACCAGGCCGAGCGCCAACAGCAAGAGCGTGCAGCCCAGGATGAGGTAGTAGGAGGTCAGCGGCCGGTCGAGGAGCATCCTCCAGCGGGCCGCCCGGTCCCGCAGCGTGAGCGCGGCGCCCGCCGCGCCGGCCATGACGCTGGCCGGCTGGCCCTCCTCGCTGGTCCGGCTCCGGCGGGGCTGGCCCAGCGTGACGTTCACGGGTTTGGACTCGGGGAGCGACCCGCGGAGCCCTCGAGTGAGGCCGCCAGCCGCGCGACCGCGGCCGCGAACGCCTCTCCCCTGGCCGGGTAGTCGCGGAACATGTCGAATGACTGCGCCGCCGGAGCCAGCAGCACGGTGTCTCCTGGCTGCGCCATCCGCGCCGCCTGCGCTACGACGAGGTCCATGACTCCAGTGTCGGTGCCCAGTACCTCGAAAACCTGGACATCGGGCGCGTGTCGTGCAAGCGCGCGGGCAAATCTGGCCCGGTCCGCGCCCAGCAGCACAGCGCCGCGCAGCCTGGGCCTGGCCGCAGCCACCAGTTCGTCGAGATCGGCATCGGTGGCCCGGCAGAGGCCGCCGGCGATCCACACGATCGAGCCGAACGCGGCGATCGATGCGGCGGCTGCCGCTGGATTGCTGGCCTTCGAGTCGTCGACGTAGGCCACGCCGCCGATCGTCCCGACGTCGGCGATGCGATGCGGTTCTGGCTGGAACGCGGCCAGCCCGCCGCTGACCGCCTCCGGCGCGTCGCCGTAAGCCCTGGCCAGCGCGGCGGCCGCCAGCGCGTCGGCCACGTTGTGCGGCGCCGGGGGCCGTACCGCGCTGACGGGCGCCAGTGCGACGGCGCCTACGGCAAACGCCCGGTCGGTCAGCCAGCCGTCACGGACGCCGAGTTCGTTCGCGCCCGGCGGACCCAGCCTGAAGGCCACTCGCCGGCCTACCGATCCGGCCGCGGCCGCCATCGCGACGGTGCGCGGGTCGTCGGCGTTGCAGATGGCGATCGTGCCTGGCGCATAGATCTTGCTTTTGGCGGCCACGTAGGACTCGAGGTCGTCGTGCCAGTCGAGGTGGTGAGCGGCGATGTTCAGCACGACCACCGCCAGTGGCGCGATCGTGGAACTCCAGTACAGCTGGAAGCTGGAGAGCTCGACCGCGACCACCGAGTAGGGCTGCGGGTCGGTGACGGCATCCAGGATCGGCGTGCCCACGTTTCCGGCGGCGATGGCGCGATGGCCAGCCGCCCCGAGCATGGCGGCAAGCATGCGCACCGTGGTGGTCTTTCCGTTCGTGCCGGTGATGGCCAGCCACTGCTGGCGGGTGCCGTCCGGGAGTACCGGGCGCAGCCGCCAGGCCAGCTCGACGTCCCCGATCACCTCGACGCCGGCCGCGACGGCGCGCGCCAGCAGGGGGGTGTCCGGACGCAGGCCGGGCGAGGTGATGACCAGCTCGGTGCCGGGCGGCACCACCGCCTCGGGACCCATGTGGGCCGGCCCGAGCCGCACCTCGATGCCATCGCGCTCCAGGCCGGCCGCGACCTGCCGGCGTTCGGCGTCGTCGCGGGAGTCGACGGCGGCCACCACCGCGCCCTGGCCGGACAGGTGCTCGATGACCGACTGTCCGGTGATGCCGAGCCCGGCCACGCAGATGCGCCGGCCAGCGAGCCCGGCCAGCCGTGTTCCAGCGACAGCGCCCGTCATGGCCTAAGTCTGCAGCCATTCGGCGTAGAACAGCGCCAGGCCGAGCGCGACGCACAGGCCGCTGACCATCCAGAACCTGATCACGATCGTGGTCTCGGGCCAGCCCATCAGCTCGAAGTGGTGCTGCAGCGGCGCCATCTTGAAGACTCGCCGGCCGGTGAGCTTGTACGAGGTCACCTGGAGCATCACCGATGCCGTGACGAGCACGAACAGGCCGCCGAGTATCAGCAGCAGCAGCTGGGTCTTCGTGCAGACCGCCAGCCCGGCTAGGACACCGCCGAGAGCCAGCGAGCCGGTATCGCCCATGAAGATCTTGGCCTTCGGAGCGTTCCACCACAGGAAGCCGAAGCAGGCCCCGAGCACGGCAGAGGCGACCACCGCGATGTCCAGCGGGTCGCGGACGCTGTAGCACTGCGGCGAGATGAAATTCGTGCAGTCGTTGCGCTCCTGCCAGATCCCGATCAGCACGTAAGCGGCCAGGACCGCGATGGTCGCGCCCGTCGCCAGCCCGTCCAGGCCGTCGGTCAGGTTCACCCCGTTCGAGAGGCCCGAGATGAGGATGACGACCCAGATCACGAACGGCAGCACTCCGATCGACGGACCGAAATCACGCAGGAACGACAGGTGAGCATCGGCAGGGGTGATGTCGTAGCCGTTCTGATGCTGGAGCACCTCGACCGCGAAGATCGCGCCGATGACGGCCTGGCCGGCCAGCTTGGCCCCGCTGCGCAGCCCCAGGCTGGTCTGCCGGTAGATCTTGATGAAATCGTCGATGAACCCGACCAGGCCGAGGCCGGTCATCAGCAGCAGTATCAGGCCGCCGGAGACCGTCATCGCGTCGTGCGTGACCCAGTGCCCGACAACGTAGCCGAGCAGCGAGGCGACCACGATGACGATGCCGCCCATCGTGGGCGTGCCGCGCTTGGTCTCGTGTGCCTTCGGGCCCTCGACCCGGATCGGCTGGCCGTACCCCTGCCGGCTCAGGATCCGGATCGCCAGCGGCGAGCCAAACAGCGCGAGCAGGAGCGACACCGCGCCGGTGACGATGATCGTTTTCACCGGGCTGTGTCCTCCTCGTCCGGCTGTGCCTGATCATCTGGTGCCTGATCATCTGGCGCCTGATCATCTGGCGCCCGATCATCCAGGGGCCGCTCGCCGGTGAGCGCCAGCGCCACTTTCTCCAGCCCTATCGCGTGCGAGGCCTTCACCAGTACGACGTCGCCATGGCGCATCCGGCTGCGTACGGCCTGAACTGCCGAAACCGCATCCGGGACCGGCACCAGCTCGCCGCGGAAGGACCCTATCTCCTTGGCGCCCTCGAGCATCGGGGTCGCCTGGTCACCGACCACGATAAGCGCCGCGACGCCTGCCCTGGCCGCCTGCGCGCCCGCCGCCCGGTGCAGCTCCTCGGCTTGCGCGCCGAGCTCGGTCATGTAGCCAAGGACGGCCAGGCCGCGACCGGAGGCGGCCATCACGGACAGGGTCTCGATCGCGGCCGCCATGGCGTCGGGGTTGGCGTTATAGGCATCGTTCAGGATCGTGACGCCATCCGGCAGCCGCGTGACCTCCATGCGCCACCGGCTCCTCGCCTCGGCGGCGGAGAGCCCGTCGGCCACTTCGGCGGGCGTCATGCCCAGCTCGAGCGCCAGCGCCCCGGCTGCGAGCGCGTTAGTGACGTGATGCTCGCCGTAGAGCCGCAGTTGGACGGGCGCCGAGTCTGAGCCGGCCGCGAGCGAGAACCGCGCCCGGCCGAGGTCATCGGGTCGGACGTCCCTTGCCTGCACGTCGGCGCCGGGCGAGCGGCCGAAGGTCACCACCCTGGCCGCGGTCCGCGCGGCCATCGCGGTCACCCGCGGGTCGTCCGCGTTGAGCAGCGCGGCCCCGTCGGCGGGCAGCGCTGCGGGCAGCTCGCCCTTGGCCAGCGCGACCTGCTCGAGGCTGCCGAACTCGCCCAGGTGCGCGTGCCCGACCGACAGGACCGCGCCGATCCGTGGCGGCGTGACCTGACACAGCTGCGAGATGTGACCGATCCCGCGGGCCGACATCTCCGAGACCAGGTACCTGGTCTGCTCCGTCACCCGCAGCGCGGTCAGCGGATGCCCGATCTCGTTGTTGAACGACCCCGGAGGTGAGACCGTCGGTCCGAGCCGTTCGATCAGCTGGGCGGCCAGGTCCTTGGTCGTGGTCTTGCCGGCCGATCCCGTGATGCCGATGATCGTCAGGTCGGGCAGCCGGTCGACTACGGCCCTGGCCAGGCGGGCCAGGGCCGCCGGCACATCGGCGACGATCAGGGCCGGCACGCCGGCCGGCCGGGTCGCCAGCACCGCCGCCGCGCCCGCCCGGACAGCCGCGACGGCGAAATCATGGCCGTCTACCCGGGTTCCCGGCAGTGCCGCGAACAGGCTCCCCGGCCGGGCATCCCTGGAATCGATCACCACCGGCCCCGCCAGGAGAACGCCGGGATCGGGCACGTTGGCCAGGGCGGCGCCGGTGATCTCGGCGGCCTCTGCCAGCGATAGCGGGATCACACGTCCCCCGGAAAGTCGAAAGTAACCTCGTCAAGCTCCGTGCCGATGCCAGCGGCCTGCGGATCGGCGGAGCTCGTCGCCTCCTCGCTCGCCCGGCGCCGCTGCAGGGCATCGGCGGCTACCTCCCGGTCGTCAAAAGGGATCACGGCGCCGCCGACATACTGGCCCCGCTCGTGGCCCTTCCCGGCTACCAGCACGACGTCGCCCTTGCCGGCCGAGGCGATTGCCAGGGCGATGGCCGCGGCCCGATCGGGCTCGACGATCACGTGCGCCCGGTCGGCCTCTGGTACCTGCAGTGCACCGCCGACCATCTCGGCGAGGATGGCCAGCGGATCCTCAGAGCGCGGGTTGTCGCTGGTGAAGATCGCGAGGTCGGCCAGGCGCGCGGCCGCCTCACCCATCAGCGGGCGCTTGCCCTTATCCCGGTCCCCGCCGCAGCCCAGCACGATCGCGAGGCTGCCGAGAGTCACCTGCCGCAGGGCGGTCAAGGCGGCCTCGACCGCTCCCGGCTTGTGCGAGTAATCCACCAGCACGGTGAAGTCCTGGCCCCGGTCGACCCGCTCCAGCCGTCCGGGCGGGCCGGGGCAGGCCGCCACGCCTGCGACCGCGGCGGACAGGCCGACGCCCGCCTCTACGAGCGCGACGATCGCGCCGAGAGCGTTGGCCACGTTGAACTGACCGGGCAGGGCGATGGCCCCGTCGGCCTCGACGCCACCGGGGCCGATGACACGGAAGGTGGAACCGTCGGCGCCCGAGCGGACGTCGGCCGCACGCCAGTCCGCTGACCGGCGGCCGGTTGCGGAGAACGTCGTCACCGGAATCGAGGCGGCGCCCGCCAGTTCACGGCCACGGTCGTCGTCGACGTTCACCACGCCGGCCCGCGCGTACCTGGGCGTGAACAGCTCGGCCTTGGCCGCGAAGTAGTCGTCCATGCTCGCGTGGAAGTCCAGGTGGTCCTGCGACAGGTTCGTGAACACGGCCACGTCGTAGTGGGTGCCTGACACCCGCCCGGCCACGAGCGCGTGGCTGGACACCTCCATCGCCGCCGCCCCGACCCGGCGCTCGGCCATCACCGCCAGCAGGGCCTGCAGATCGGTCGACTCCGGCGTGGTGAGCTTGCTGTCCGCCACCGTGCCGGCGATCCGGATCTCGACCCCGCCGATGAGCCCGGTCTGGTATCCGGCGGCCCGCAGGCCGGACTCCACCAGGTAGGCGGAGGTGCTCTTGCCAGCCGTCCCGGTTATGCCGATAAGCAGCAACCGGCTGGACGGATCGCCGTATATCCACGCCGCAACCTCGCCCAGGCGCTGGCGCGGATCGGTGACTACGAAGACCGGGAGGCCGGACCGGACAGCGGCATCGCGGCCTGCCGGGTCGGTGAGCACGGCCAGGGCACCGGCGGCCGCGGCCTCGGCGCAAAATCGCGCCCCGTGCACGGCGGCGCCCGGGAGCGCGGCGTACAGGTCCCCCGGCTGGACCGCGCGGGAGTCGTGCGTGACGCCGGTG
Source organism: Streptosporangiaceae bacterium (assembly GCA_030040155.1). GTDB lineage: Bacteria > Actinomycetota > Actinomycetes > Streptosporangiales > Streptosporangiaceae > JAJYUU01. The sequence goes on from JASHUG010000187.1 coordinate 11,544, forward strand.
AGCGCTGGCGGGCGGGCCGGGGCGCCGCCGGGGCCGGCCGCCGCCTGCCGGTCCGCGCCTGCCCGGTCGGCTGCCTGCCAGGAAAAGCGCAGCCCTAGCAGCGCCGCCAGACCGTCCAGGGGCCGGGCAGGCACGCGCTGCGGGCGCAAGGGCGCTGGCACGGGCAGAGGTTACCTCCGTTCACGGCGCGGTGAGCCTGATGTAGGGCGTTCTGGCGTTGTCCGGCGGGATCTTCATGGTCTGCAGGGCGAACCGCATCACATCGTAGAAAGCCGGGCCGGCTACCTCGTCGCCGAAGTAGTCCTTCCCCTGCGGGTCCTGGATGTTCACCGCCACGACCAGTTGCGGGTCGCTCGCGGGAGCGATGCCGATGTAGCTGGACCCATACTGGCAGAGACTGCACGTGCTCAGGCTGGGGTCCGACACCTGCGCCGTCCCCGTCTTGGCTGCCACTGTATAGCCCGTGATCTCCCCGTACGGCTCCCCGGCCTGCGCGTCCACTCCGGGGACCTGCTCCAGCATGGTCATGAGCTCGCTTGCGGTCTTGGCCTGGATCACCCGCCTGGCCGGCGGCGCCGGGGCCGGCGTGTAATCGCCGGTGCTGCTGACGGTCCCGGCCACGAGCGTGGGCTGGACCCGGACCCCGCCGTTGGCAATCGTCGCGTACACGCTTGCCATCTGGATTGCGGTGACGCCGACGCCCTGGCCGAAGGAGAACTCGAACGGGTCATCGCCCCAGTAGTCGGCCGTTCCCGGCCGCGGCACCAGGCCTCCGCTCTCCCCCGGCAGGCCGAGGCCACTCGGCGAGCCGAGGCCGAAGGCGCGCAGGTAGTCGTATTGCTCCATCGGCGTGATGTGGGTCGCTACCTGCACCATGCCGACGTTGCTCGAGTGGGCCAGGATCCCGGCGATGGTGTAGCGGACCGTCGGGTGCCACTCGGCGTCGTGGAAGGTGTACAGGCCGTCCATCTGGATCTGGTACGGGATCGTGTAGGCGCTCATGGGGGTCTGGCCGCCCTTTTCCAGCGCCGCGGCGACGGTAACGGACTTCAGCGTGCTCCCTGGCGCGAAGACGTTATCGGTGCTGATGTTGGTCGTCGCCGCCAGGTTCGTGACATCGGAGGGGTCATACGTCGGCCATTGCGCCATCGCCAGGATCGCGCCGGTATGCGGCTGCATGACCACGATCGAGCAGTTGCGGGCGTGGTACTTCATGACCCGCTCCCTGCACTCTTGCAAGGCCGCGTACTGAATATCGGAGTTAATCGTCAGTCGCAGGCTCTGCGCAGGCACCGCGGGGGTTACTTTCTCCGCCGTGTTCGGTATCTGCTCGTTGTCGGTCCCGACCTCCACGTCCTCGCTGCCATCACGTCCGGCCAGCAGTGAGTTGTACTCATACTCCAGTCCCGCCTGGCCGGCGAGATCACCGCGCTCGGTGTTGGTGAAGCCGACCACGTCGGAAGCCAGGTCGCCGTCGGGATAGACCCTCGCGTAGCTCGGGATCAGGTCGATGCCGGGCAAGTTCATGCTCTCGATGCGGCTGGCGGCTGCCTGCGGCAGCTGCGTACGCAACACCGAGTACTGCGGTGAGCTCGGGTCGTCGAGCTTGTGCAGCACGGCGGCGACCGGCATTCCGAGTGGACCAGCCAGGGTGGCCGCGACCGTAGCCCTGGCGCTTGCCGGTATCTGCACGGGATCGGCCGTGACCATGTCGGTCTGCACGGTCATCGCCAGCACCGTGCCGTTGCTGCTGACGATCGACCCGCGCACGGTCGGGAACGAGATCGACATCATGCTCTGCTCGGCCGCCTCCGCGCTGAGCCGGGCCGACTGGAGGCCCTGAAGTTGCACCAGGCGAGCCGCGAACACCGACATGATGAACGCGATCACCAGGATCGTGATGTTGAGCCTGCGGACCGGGCTGACACAGTGCAGCACGGGCCGCGGCGGCGGGGGTACTGGCCGGTACGGGGGGCGGTAGGCGGGCCTTGGGCCGGCCGCCCGGCCAGATCGGTCGGCCGGCCTGCCGTCGGCCGGCC
>JASHUG010000188.1 GCA_030040155.1 Streptosporangiaceae bacterium
CGGCCGTTTACGACCAGAATGTGCGGGCGGGGAGGCATGGCTACCCATCAGTGTTGCATTGCGCTCAGTGTGCCCGATCATGCCCCGGTTGCCGCCCGCTAAGCAGGGGAAAGCCGCCGCGATGGCTGCTCGCGGCTCGCTCGATGGCGCCACGCCCCGCGGCGAGGCCAGGGGACTCTCGGAGCCTGCCTGGGCTCTGCGTGCTTGCCTGGGCTCTGGTGCCTGCCAGGCCTCTGGCGCTACCTGGCCTCTGGTGCCTGCCGGGCCGGAGACGCCTGCGCGGCCGGAGGGGCCTGCTCGGCGGGATGGGCCTGCCGCACCGGCGGAACCTGCTGCGCAGGCTGAGTCTTCCCGGTCCGGCGGCCTGCGGGCCGGCGGCAGTGGTCCCCGGCGTGGTCCTCCAGGTTCAGGGCCGCCTGAATGAGCGGGACATGGCTGAATGCCTGCGGCGTGTTGCCCACCTGCCGGCCGTACCGCGGGTCGTACTCCTCGCTGAGCAGCCCGACGTCGTTACGCAGCGCCAGCAAGCGCTCGAACATGGCCACGGCCTCGTCGTACTCGCCGATCATGTGCAGCGCATTCACCAGCCAGAAGCTGCACGCCAGGAACGCACCCTCGGCGCCCGGCAAGCCGTCGACGTCGGCCCGGCCGCCAGTGTTGACCGCCTTGGCCGGCTGGGTATAGCGCAGCACCAGGCCGTCGCGCATCAGCTCGCGCTTGATCGTCCGCACGGTCGAGACCATCCGGGCGTCGTCGGGGGGCAGGAAGCCCACCTCGAGCGCGAGCAGAACCGACGCGTCGAGTTCGGCGCTGCCGTAATACTGCGTGAACGTCCCGCGAGCGGCGTCATACCCCTTGTCGCAGACCTCGGCGAAGATCTGGTCGCGGATCGCGCGCCAGTGATCCTGCGGACCAGGGCAGCCCAGGCCGACCATGTGGACGGCCCGGTCGAAGGCCACCCAGGCCATGATCTTGGAGTGCACGAAGTGCCGCCGCGGGCCGCGGACCTCCCAGATCCCCTCGTCCGGCTCGTCCCAGTGCTTCTCCAGGAAGTCAAGAAGCTGGCGCTGCAGGCTCCAGCTGTGCTTGTCGAACGGCAGCCCGGACTGGCGGGCGAGCGACAAAGCGTCGATGACCTCGCCATAGACGTCCAGTTGCCGCTGCTCCACCGCGGCGTTGCCGATCCGGACCGGGGCGGACCGCTCGTAGCCGGGCAGCCAGTCGGCTTGCCATTCGGCGAGCCTGCGCTCGCCGGCCACCCCGTACATGATCTGCACATCGCGCGGGTCGCCGGCGACCGCCCGGCCGAGCCACTCCCGCCAGTTACTGGCCTCGGAGGTGTAGCCCGTGCGCAGCAGCGCCTCCAGCGTGATGGTCGCATCCCGTAGCCAGCAGTACCGGTAGTCCCAGTTCCGCACGCCGCCGATGTCTTCTGGCAGCGATGTCGTCGGTGCCGCCACGATGCCGCCGGTCGGGTGGTAGGTGAGCGCCTTGAGCGTAATCAGGGAGCGCACGACCGCGTCCCGGTATGGGCCGGTATAAGTGCACGTCGCCGACCAGTCAGACCAGAACTTCGTCGTTGCGTCGAGGGCTGCCTCCGGGTCGATCGGCGCGTCCGGCGGAAGGTGCGAGGGATGCCATGACAGCACAAACGGCACCCGGTCGCCCTTCCGGACCATGAAGGTGCCCTGGTGGGCCATGTTCCGGCCGGTCATCTGCACCGGGGTGCGCAGGCAGACCGAATCAGGCCCGGCGATGAGGCGGATCGTGTGGTCCATCCGGCGGGCCCAGGGGACGATCTTGCCGTAACCGAACCTGATCCGCAGCAGCGTCTCCATCTCGACGCTGCCCTCGACGCCTTCGACGATGCGGATGATGACCGGCGCGTCGGTGCGAGGCGGCATGAAGTCGAGCACCCGGACCACGCCGCTCATCGTCTGCCAGCGCGTCTGGAGGATCAGGGAGTCGCCCACGTACTGCCTGCTGACCTCGCCCTGCCGCGACACGGGCCCCTCGGTCGTGGTCGGGGCCACCCGCCACTGGCCGTTGCGCTCATCCCCCAGCAACGCCGCGAAGCACGCGTCGGAGTCGAACCTGGGCAGGCAAAGCCAGTCGATGGAGCCGTCGCGCGTGACCAGCGCTGCCGTCTCCAAGTCTCCGATCAGTGCGTAGTCCTCAATCAGACCGGCCATCAGACCTCCACGTCCAGGCTCGCTTTGCGGTTCCGCGGGCAGGCCCTGGCTGGGAACCGCAAGGCAAGCCTGACACGGACCGGGTTCCTGCGCTGCTATCCCAGGACCGCCCCTAGGCGCAAAATACCTCACATCGGCCATTGCCCGCGGCGGGCGGCCGAGGAGGACGGCGGCCCGGCGCGCAGGAGTCACCGGGCAGCCGTAGAGTTGCGTTCGTGCGAGAACGACAGCGGGTAGTCGGACCCGGCGGCCCTCGCCTTGGTTCCGCCCGCCGCCTGGGCATGGCGGGCGTTGCGGCCGTTACCGCAGCGGCCGGCTTGCTCAGCCTGGCCGGGTGCGCCAAGATGGACGCGGCGCTCGACAGGCAGTGGATGGTCGTCGACTTCAGCCCCAACACCACCGTGGCGACCGCCCTGCACGTGCGGGCCGCGTGCTCGCATATCCAGAACACCCCGCCGCTCCCGTTGCCAGGCAAGCAGTCGGTGATCAACGTGATGTACGGCGTGAGCTACAACACTACGAACTCAAGCCCGGCCCAGCTCGCCGAGCTCCAGGTCTGCCTCGGGAAGTTCAAGTCGGTGCTCGGGGTCGATCCCGAGGACACCGGCGACGAGGGCAGCTGAGTCCGGCAAGAGCTCGGCGGCCTCGTGGCCGAGTTCGGTGGCCTCCAGCCCGAGTGAGACGGGGATCACACCGGCGCTCTGACCGGAAGAGTTTGCTTGCAGTTCACTTAATTTCCGCCGGCATTGTAGACTTCCGAATGGAGGAAACCTAGTTATTTGATCTGAAATAAGGTGGATGATGAGAAGAGTTCTCGCCGGGATAGTGGTGGCGAGCATCGCCGTGCTGGCGGCCGGGTGCGGGTCGTCCAGCCCTAAGTCCGGCTCGGGTAACGACGCGACGAAGGTGGTGCTCCGGCTCGGCTTCCTGGAGAACATTACGCACGCCCCGGCACTGATCGGAGTCAAGGAAGGCTTCTTCACCAAGAACCTCGGCAACGGGGTCACCCTGCAGCTCTATCCCTTCTCATCGGGCACCCAGGAGGCCACCGCGCTACTGGCCGGCCAGCTCGACGCCGCCTACGTGGGCCCGAACCCGGCGATCAAGGCCTGGCAAACCTCGGGCGGTGACCTCATCAAGGTCATCTCCGGCGCCGCCTCGGGCGGGGCCGAGCTGGTCGTTAAGAGCGGAATCTCATCGGCCGGCCAGCTCAAGGGCCAGAAGCTCGCGACCCCATCGCTCGGCAACACCCAGGACGTGGCGCTGCGCTACTGGCTGAAGAATCACGGCCTCACGACCACCACGACCGGCGGCGGCGACGTGCCGATCACGCCGATCTCCCCGAACTCTGACGCGGTCCTCGAGTTCAAGACCGGCCAGATCGCGGGCGGCTGGGAGCCCGCGCCGTACGACGCCGAGATGGTCGCCGACGGCGGCCATGTCCTGGTCAACGAGGCGAGTCTGTGGCCAGGCGGCCAGTTCGTGACGACCGAGCTGGTGGTGACACAGAAGTTCCTCTCCGCGGAGCCAACCGTTGTCAGTGACCTGCTCAAGGGCCAGATCGAGGCGAACAGCTTCATCGCCAGCAACGAGTCGGCAGCCGAGGCCGCCGCCAATGCCGAGCTGACCAGCCTGACCGGCAAGGGCCTCAAGTCCAAGGTGCTCGCCGCGTCGTTCGCGCAGGTCACGTTCACCAATAACCCGATCGAGTCCTCGCTGCTCACCGACGCGCAGCACGCGGTTGACGTGGGCCTGCTGACCCCGGTCAAGGACCTCAGCGCGATCTACGACTTGGGGCCGCTGAATGCGCTGCTGGCCGCCGACGGCCAGCCGCAGATCAGCTCATGAGCGTGAGCACTCGCGCGACGCCCCCGGCTGCCGAGCCGGGGGCGTCGGCCGTGCCTGCAGACAAGCCGCCAGCGGTTGCGCTGACAGAGGTCAGCAAGGCCTACCGGACCGGCCGCGGCGAACTGCTCGCGCTGGACAAGGTGTCCATGACCATCGCCGATGGCGAGTTCGTTTGCATCATCGGTGCGTCTGGGTGCGGCAAGAGCACCTTGCTGAACCTGGTGGCCGGGCTGGACCGGCCAACATCGGGCACGGTCGAGACCGGCGGTCGCCGGGTCGGGCTGATGTTCCAGGAACCGGCGCTGTTCCCGTGGCTGAGCGCGGCGCGCAACATCGAGCTCGCGCTCCGGGCCAGGGGAGTGCCCAGGCAGGCCCGCCGGGACATTACCCGCGAGCTGCTGCACGCCGTGCGGCTCGACGGGTTCGGGGACAAGCGCCCGCACGAGCTGTCGGGCGGCATGCGGCAGCGGGTCGCGATGGCCAGGGCACTGGCCCAGGACGCGGATGTACTGCTGATGGACGAGCCGTTCGGGGCCCTCGACGCGATGACCCGCGACCTGCTGCACGACGAGCTCGAGCGGATTTGCGCCGAGCGGATGCTGACCGTGGCGTTCGTTACGCACAACGTCAGGGAGGCAGCCAGGCTCGGCGATCGCGTTGTCGTGCTGAGTAGCCGGCCGGGCAAGGTCATCGCCGAGTTCGCGGTGCCCAGGCACGGCCCGCGCCGCATCGACTCGGCCGAGGTCGCGCAGCTCGCTGCCACGCTGACCGACCAGCTGCGCGAGGAGATGGGACGCCATGGCAACTGATCAGGCCCTGCATGGCCTGGACAGCCTGGAGCTCAGCGACGCGGCGCCTGGCGAGAGTCAGGCCGCCAGGCTGGGCAGGAAGGCCTGGGCCAAGACCTGGCCCAAGCTCCTGGCCGTTGCGCTCGTGCTCGCCGTCTGGCAGCTGTTCTACCTCAGTGACTTCCGCGGCGACACCGCCGATCACCTGCTCCAGAGCCCGGCCGAGGTGCTGCCGAACCTGTGGCAGCAGCTCCAGCACGGGCCGCTGCTGCAGGCCATCGGGAACTCAATGCAGCGGGCCGTCGTCGGGTATGCGCTGGCGCTTGCGTTCGGCGTGGTGATCGGTGCCCTGGTATCGAGGATTCCGCCGCTGCGAGCCGCAACTGGGTCGATCATCACCGGACTGCAGACGATGCCATCGATCGCATGGTTCCCGTTCGCCATCATCTTGTTCGGTGCCACCGACGCGACGATCTTGTTCGTGATCGTGCTGGGGTCGGCGCCGTCGATCGCCAACGCGATGATTGCCGGCGTCGACTACACGCCGCCGCTGCTCCTGCGGGCCGGAAAGGTGATGGGGCTGCGCGGTCTTTCCCTGTACTGGCACTTGATCCTGCCTTCGTCGCTTCCGGCGTTCATGGCCGGTATGAAGCAGGCCTGGGCGTTCGCCTGGCGGAGCCTGATGGCAGGCGAGTTGGTCGTGCAGATTCCGGGGGTTGCCTCGCTTGGCGTGCTCCTGAACAGCGATCAGGACCAGCTGGACATGGCCAGCACGATCTCGGTCATGATCGTGATCCTGATCATCGGGATCGTGGTGGACGGCCTGTTCAGCAAGGCTGACCTGGCCATCAGGAACCGGCGCGGCCTGCTCGACCCAGCTCTGGCCTAATGGTGATGGGAGTAAACGCCGAATACGTTGCCCGCTGGGTCACGTAGCGCCCCGGTTTGCATGTGGTCGTCGACCACCACCGGTCCAAGCTCCCTGATGCCGCCAAGCGCTTCGGCTTTGGCCAGGAGCGCCTCGACATCGGGGACACGCGCGTAGACGGTCGCCCAGATCCCCTGCTGCCCGCCCCCGATGCCGCCTCGGATGCCCCTGGCCGTGCCGGTGTCGATCATCCGGTACCCAGGCCCGGCCGCGCTGGCCTGCCAGCCGAAAAGCTCGGCGTAGAAGCGCTGGCTGCGTTCGGTGTCGGACCCCAGCACCTCGAACCAGTCGACCGGCGCGCCGGCTCCGGCGGAAGGACCTGGCATGCCCGACTGCCCGGCCGCTCCCGGATCATCTTGTCCAAGCACGAGGCCGACGACCAGCCCGTCCAGGTCCTCGAACCTTGCATAGGTGACCATGCCCGGCAGGTCGGTGATGGGGGTTACCGTCTTGCCGCCCAGCAGGTTGATCTTGTCCAGGAGGGCCTGCAGCTCATCGGCCTCGATGTAAAACGTGATCGAGGGCATGCCGTCGGCGTTGATGCGGACGCCGCCGTTGATGCCCTGGCCGCCGCACGTGTCCACCAGCGTGTAGTCGATGGCGGGCACCGGGCGCATGCTCCAGCCGAACAAGCCGCCGTAGAACTCGGCGAGCTGCACCTCGTCTGGGCCGCCGATCTCGAAGTGCACCACTGCGTGTGCCATGCCTGACCTCCAGCGCTGCTGTCCGTGGCCAGTCTGGCACAGACGGTACTAGCGGTACTGCGGCGCACGGGCGCGTTAATAGATGGTCCCAGGGGCCCGATCCACGTACGGTGAAGCCATGGTTGCGCGCCGATTTAGCTGCCTCCCGCCCCGGCTGGGTGATCGGGAGGCGTAGCCGCGCCATAACCGCAGGCAGCCTGCGATCGAGTCGCCGGATAGGGAGAACCTCCGGCATCCGACTCCATCGTCAGGAGGACATCATGTCTGCCCAGCCTCAGCACGCAGTGCTCAGCCCGGCTCAGCTCGAGCG
>JASHUG010000189.1 GCA_030040155.1 Streptosporangiaceae bacterium
CACCATCGCGGATCGGCGTTAGGTGTTGCTTTCGAGCCGCGCCGTAGCTCTTCGTGCGGAGTGCACGAGCAGCCCGAGGGTGCGTGCGCGGTCCACAGCCTCGTGACGGCTGTGGACCCCGAGCTTGGCGAACAGATGGCGCTTGTGCGTGCTGACCGTGTTTGCCGAGAGGAACAGCTCATTGGCGATTTCGCGAACGGTGAGATGGGTCGGCAGGTAGCGCAGGACGCGGGTCTCGCTGTCGGTGAGCTGCTCGGTTAGGTCGCAGTCGCGCGCCCAGCTCGCGTCGCCTCGCCGCGCCTGCCCGGGCCTGGCTGACGTCGGCAGCGAGTCCAGGATCTGGGCGATGAGGGCGGGGTGAGCGGTGCGGTTCAGGCGATGGCGGTCGAGCAATGCCGGCGCGGGATCCAGCAGGAACGGCAGGAGTATGCCGTTGGATTCGGTGATATCCAGCGCCTGCTCCAGGACACGTCCGGCGGCGGCCTCCTCACCCAGCACGTCGCGAGCTCGCGCCTCCAGCAGCAGTGCCGTGACCATCCGCATCGGGCGGACCCCTGGGATCGAGCCGTCAAGGACCGGCGCGAGCGCAGCAACAGCCCCCTGCGGGTCGCCGGTGGCCAGTCGCAGCGCCGCCTCTGCGGTACGCATCTCCGCGCTGGCCCGCTCGTCCTGCGCCAGCTCGGCGAGAGCCTGCCTGGCGCGTGCGATCTGGCCCAGCCGTACCAGCGTATGCAGCTTGCGTGATCGCATCCACGTCACGAACGCGCGGGGGCTGGCCAGGGTCGCGGCCAGCTTCTCGGCGCCGCCGGACGCCGCCAGCGCTTCCTGAGGCCGGCCTCGCGCCAGCTCGAGGAGCGCCTGGGCATGCCGCAGGCTCATCCCGGCGGCAGGTTCCACCTCCGTGCGCAGGGTGCGCTCGGCGCGCTCGAGCCACGGCTCTGCGTCAGCTGGCCGGCCGTGGTAGAGCAGCACGAAGCCGACCTGGGCATAGGCCATCCCGGCGAGCGGTTCCCCGGCCCAGCCGTGCCGTTCCGCCAGCTCAATCGCCTGCCAGCTCCGCTCCGCTTGCGACGTGTCTGGCCGGAACAGCAGCATCGCGTGCGCCCCGTGGGCCAGGCCGGTGAGCTCCAGGTACGGCCGCCCGATCTGGCGCGCCAGGGCAACGCCCTGTTGCAGATGGCGGTCGCCATCCTCGAACTGAAGGGCCCACATCTCGGCAATGCCAAGGCTGATCAGCACAGCAGCGCGCAGATCCTCGCTTAGCCCGAGCTCCGCGGTGTCCGCAGCCTCCGTGAGGGCGAGCAGTCGCTGCGCCTCCTCGGCCACCACTGGGAGGTCGACGAGCCGCCGGGCCAGGAATAGCCGTAGCACCGCAAGCATGATCTGCACGCCTCGGCGGCGGTCCGCATCTACCGCCGCTAGCCTGGCGATGGCGCGGGCCAGGTGGCGACCGGCGCTCTCTGCCGATCCCTGGATGAGATCGCCGGCCGCCTGGACGGCGGTGAGTTCCGGGCTGGCCGCGAGAACCCGCGGCGGAAAGCCGGCCAGCAGCTCGGTCAGCGTGGCGCCTCGCCCGCTGAGGTAAAGATCGAACCAGTTGTCCGACAGCAGCCGCGTGCCGAGCTCCCAGTCCTCGGCGGTCTGGGCTTGGCGTACGGCCTCCACCGGGTACCCATGGTCGGCCAGCCACCCGGCGGCTGCACTGTGCAGCGCGGCCCGCACGTGCGGCTCAGTGCGGCGCAACTCCAGCTGCAGCATGTCGGCGAACAGCCGGTGGTAGCGGAACCATGACCTGCGCACGTCCAGCGAGACCACGAACGCGCCAGCTTGCTCCAGATCCTGCAAGATCCGTTCGCCGCCCGTCCTGCCGGTCAGCGTATCCGCCAGTGGCCCCGACACCTGGTCAAGCACGGACGTGCGCAGCAGCAGCCGCCGCACCTCGTCACTCTGCCGGTCCAGCACCTCGGCCAGCAGGTACTCAGCGACGGTCCGCTCGGTTCCGGAAAACTCTGCGGCGAACCGCTGCGGGTCCGGGTGCCCGGCGAGCGACAGCGCAGCGAGTCGCAGCCCGGCTGCCCAGCCTTCGGTTCGTTCGTGCAACCGGGCGAGCGCGTCGGCCGGCAGGTCCAACCCGGCCGCGGCGAACAGCGCTCGCGCCTCGGCCAGGCTGAACCGCAGATCGGCCGCACGGATCTCGGTCAGTTCGCCCTCCAGCCGCAGCCGGTGCAGCCGCAGCCGCAGATCGTGCCGGGTAGCAAGGACGAGCCGCAGCTTCTGCGGCGCGTGCAGCAGCAACAGCTCCAGCTGCGGCAGGACCTCGCCCTGATCCAGCAGATGCGCGTCGTCAATCAGCAGCCACAGCCGGTCTTGAAGGGGGGCCAGGTCCTTGAGCAGTCGCTCGACCACTGCCCAGCCGTCGAGATCCGGCGCCGCCGTGAGCGGCCGCATGAGCCCAGCTCCGCCGGCCGTGCCTCGCAGCGCATCAGCTACCGCGATCCAGAACCTTCGCGGGTGACGCAGCTCGCGGTCCGCTACTACCCACCCGGTCTGGCGGGCCTGGGCAGCCTCGGCAATCCAGGACCGCATCAGCACCGTCTTTCCGCTCCCGGCCGGCGCCGACATCTGGACGACGCGTCCGGCTCCAGCCAGCCGCCCGAACAGCGCGCAGCGCAACACCACTCCGCTGCTGACGGCGGGAGCAGCGCAAACATCAGGGGCGGCCCCGCTGCTCTGCGCGGCACGTTCAAGCGAGTCCCGCCGGTGATCCAGTTCGGCGGCCAGGCCACGGCCGGGGCCGATGATGAAATCGGGCAGCTCACTCATGCGAGTTCCTCTGCGGGCGCGCGCGTTGCCGGAGATGGCCTAGGTGACTTGCCAAGTATGACGTCCGACCTACAATGCAAAGTATGATGTGCGGCAGACTTAGTCAACCGGTACGGTGACAGCATGCCCCGCCGCTCCGACAGCCGCTCCAGGATGATCCACGCCGCCGCCCGGCTGTTCCGTGACCGCGGCTACTACGCGACCGCGTTCTCCGACGTGATCCAGGCCAGCGGCGCGCCGCGCGGATCAACCTACTTCCACTTCCCCGGCGGCAAACAGGAACTGGCCCGCGAGGCCATCGCGCTGGCGGGCGACGAAATCGAGCAGATGGTGGCAGCGGCAGCAGTCGGCTGCGAAGGTCCCGGATCGCTTGTGCGCGCGCTCGGCGACATGGTCGCGGACCGCCTGGAGGGCTCGGGCTACCGCAGCGGATGCGCGATCGCCACGATGGTGCTGGAGCTGGCTCCGCAAAGCGAGGACCTCAGCAGCGAGTTCGAGAAGGTCTTCGCGCGATGGCGCCACGCACTGGCACGCCAGTTCGAAACCTGGCGCATCACGCCCGGGCGCGCTACCGACCTGGCCGACCTGGTCATGTCCGTATTCGAGGGCGCCCTGATCGTGAGCCGGGCGGCGCGCGATATTGACCCGTTCAGAAGAGCCATCGAAGGGCTCGCCGACCTCGTCGAGCATGAACCGCGCCTGCTAGCAGGCAGCTCCCAAGCTGCGCCCTTTGGCGGTGCTGGCTGTCACCAGGGGACTGGCTAGCGGGTATCCAGTTCCTGGGCGTGCTGGCACCGGGCGGAAACGAACGGCAGCCGGCCCGCGCGATTGGCGCGAGGGTCTGTCACTTTGTCCGCTACGGTCGGCAGATCGGCCGTTCAACGCGAGCTGCGATGCGGGGGGCGGAACGCCAGCAGGCGGAGGGTTTCATGACGTCGGATCAGGTCGGAATCGGGATTGTCGGCAGCGGCTTCATCGCGGCCGCGCATGCGGAGGCTTTCTCCCGGCTGCCGCACGCCGCGGTGCGCGCCGTGGCCTCACGATCGGCGGGAAGGGCGGCGGAGTTCGCCGCGCGCTGGGCGATTCCCGCCTGGCTGACTGATTTCCGCGAGCTGGCTGGCCGAGCCGACGTCGACGTGGTATGCGTCGCGGCGCCGAACGCGC
>JASHUG010000190.1 GCA_030040155.1 Streptosporangiaceae bacterium
GCGGCCAGCCGGCAGCCGCTGACCAGCGCCTCACCCGGTGGCTTGTTGTCCAGCCAGGCCGGCAGAAATCCGGCTATGAAGGCGTCGCCCGCGCCGGTTCCGTCAACGATGCGCTCGACCGGCGGCCCGGGTACCCGGACCGGGTCGGGCCGGCTGTTGGCGTACATCATGGCCCCGTCCGGGCCGAGCTTCATCACGACGTGCGGGTACCAGGCGTTGAGTACCCTCGCGGCCTGGCCGGGATCGTCCCGGCCGGTCAGGACCTTGCCCTGGGCCGCGTTGACGAACAGGAGGGTGGCGCCGTTGGTGAGCTGCAGGAATGGTTCGGCGCCCACTCGCTCCAGGGGGGCGGCGGAGGCGCCGTCGATCGAGATGGACATGCCGGCCCGGTCTGCGGTGCTGAGAGCGGCAAGAACCGCCGGGCGCGAGCCCGGGTTCAGCAGGGTGTAACCGGAGACATGCAGGTGGCTGCCTGGCGTGAACAGGTCCTGGGGCAGATCCTCGGGTGACAGCGCCGCGTTGGCCCCTGGGTCCGACAGCATGGTGTGGTCGCCCTTGTGGGTCACCATCACAACGCACGTTCCGGTAGGCCGGTCGGGATCCATCACCAGGCGCGCGTCCACACCGTAGCCCATCAATTCCATGTCCCGGTTCCGGCCCGCGATGTCGGCCCCGCGCCGGCCTACGAACGCGACTTCGCACCCGTCGACGGCCAGCCAAGCCGCGATATTCGCACCGGATCCACCGCCATGCATGGTCACGGTGGCGGGCGTGTCGCTGCCTCTGGCCAGGGCCAGATGCGCATGCGCGACCGTGTCCGTCATGAGGTCACCTACGACGACAACGCGAGTCAATGTCGTCACCACCTTGATCACAGGGCTGAGCCAGGACCGGGTCGCGCAGGATAGTCCTGATCAGAGTGCTAGCGCATAGAACTTAACAGCTTCGCGGACCCATCTTGTGCCGTTCGCGGTCGCAAGACCGGATGGTGGTGGTTCAGGTCAGGCTGGCAAGATCATGGTCCGGCCCGCCACTACCAGCATGTTCAGGTCCGATTCGGCGGCCAGCCGCTGGTTCAGCCAGCCAAGCTGATCCCGGAATAGTCGGCCGGCCGGGTAGGCGGGCACCAGGCCGGAGCCGACCTGGTCGGTGACCGCCACGACTAGGGCCCTGGTCTGCCGCCAGGCGTCGATCAGCTCGTCAATTCTGGCCGCGACGAGATGCTGCGGATCCGCCGCTCCTGTCTGCGGCGCCCAGTCGGCCGCGTCATCCGGCCACGCGCCCGCCTGGTCCATCACCGCGGCGAGCCAGGTCCCGATCCCGTCGATCAGGAGCGCACCCGTCTCTTTCCGCAGGGCCGCGGCCACATCCACGCTCTCCTCCGTACGCCACCAGGCCGGCCGGGCCGCGCGGTGGGCGGCAACCCGTTGCGCCCACTCGGCGTCGGGCTCGCCGCCCGCGCCTTCCCACTTTTCATCGGCCCAGGGGCCGGCGGCGAGGTAGGTCACTGACGGCTCGCCGGACAGCCGCAACTCGGCCTCACTCGACTTGCCGGATCGCGCGCCGCCGATGATCAGTGTCCGGTGCGGGCGCACTGCCCCGGCTGGCTCGGAGGCCGGCGTCGGCCCCGATACCCGCTCGACGGTGCTGACCACCTGCCCATCCTGGCCAGCGGTCGCCCGCCAGAGTGCGCACCGGCGGTCCATCTCACCCTGCGAGCTGATCCGGTGGTCGGTGTAGAGGGCGGCCACGCGCGTCTGCTCGGTTACCAGGCCCCGGGCCCGCAGCAGCCCGAGGTGCGCGGGGCTCGCGAGCAGGTCGAGCAGCGCGATGTCGAATCGGGCGGTGCCGTCCGGCGGCTCCGGAACCGCGCCGGGTGCCGCCGCGGCCAGCAGCCGGCTTCCGTCCGGCCCCGTGATGTCCCAGCCGCCCGGCACCTCCAGGACGCGGTGCGCCGAGCGGCCGTTCGGCGACCGCGGCGGTGTTCCGGGAACGAGCGTCAGCTGTCCGTCGACAACAACGCGGCCGGGCGCCCGGCGGATGCCGGCCGCGGCGGCTCGCAGGCAAGATGCGCACGAGCAGCCATCTTGCGGCCAGCCGAAGTCGCCGCCGGTACCGATCAAGAGCGCGTCCACTGCCCTGCCTGTCAGCTGCGGTTGGTTACGATGGGCCCGCCGAGAGCCGGCCTTGATCCTAGCTATGCAAGGCGAGAGATGACCTGGACCTGGCAGTTGGAGAAGGAAGATGGCACGGCGATTCCGGCTCGTGACCTGCTGAAGGAGACCTTCAGCAGCCAGGGCGAGGCGGAAAGCTGGCTGGGCGAGCACTGGCCGAGCCTGCTCAAGGCCGGCGTCGACCAAGTCACGCTGACCGAGGACGGCCGGGTCGAGTACGGCCCGATGAGCCTGCACCCAGCGCAGGAGTAGCCGGAGCCGCCCAGGCCGTGCCTCGCCGGCCAGGCGGGTGGCGCGGCCGACCCGTGCGTGCCCGCGCTCTCGGCGCTACGGGCGCTGCGGCGGGCTGGCCGTCTCAGCCGGGTCGGTGATCACCGCGTCGCCGAGAATCTCGTCGATCCGGCGCATGGCGGAATCCTCCAGCGGGACTCCGGACGCGCGGACGTTCTCCCTGACCTGCTCGGGCCGGGTGGCGCCGATAATCGCCGCGGAGACCGCCGGGTTCTGCAGAGTCCACGCGACCGCCAGTTGGGCGAGAGTCAGGCCAGCCTGCTCAGCGACAGGCTTGAGCTGCTGAACCCTGATCAGCAGGTCATCGACGAGCAGCTCGGATATGAACCGCGACCCAGTCTGGTCCAGGGCACGGGACCCCGCCGGCGGCTCGGTGCCCGGCATGTACTTCCCGGTCAGAACACCCTGGGCAATAGGTGACCAGACGATCTGGCCGATGCCTTCCTGCCGGGACAGCGGCACGACCTCGGCCTCGATGACGCGCCAGATCATGTTGTACTGGGGCTGGTTGGAGACGATCCGATCGAGGCCGAGTTCCGCCGCGATCTTGAGGGCGGCAGAAATCTCCTCGGCTCGCCACTCCGACACGCCGATGTACAGCACCTTGCCCTGCCTGACCAGGTCGTCGAACGCTCGGAGGGTTTCCTCGAGCGGAGTTTCGTGATCAAAGCGGTGCGCCTGGTACAAGTCGAGGTAATCGGTGCCCAGCCTCCGCAGCGAGGCGTGCGCCGACTCCATGATGTGCTTGCGCGACAGGCCGCTGTCGTTGGCTCCGGGGCCGGTTGGCCAGTACACCTTCGTGCAGAGCTCGATCGACTCTCGGCGGACGCCGTTCAGCGCCTTGCCGAGGACTGTCTCGGCCCTCGTCTGGGCGTAGACATCGGCGGTGTCAAACGTCGTCACCCCCTCGTCGAGGGCAGCTCGGACGCAGGAGAGGGCGGCTTCCTCTGCTACCTGCGAGCCGTGGGTGATCCAGTTGCCGTAGGCGATCTCGCTGACTTTGAGGCCACTGCGGCCCAGATGACGGTGTTCCATGCCGGACAACCTAGTGGTCCGGTTTTGGGTCAGCGCCTACCGGGCTCGTGAACCAGGCCTTGACATCTGCCGGTCCTGGTTACTGACTTGGCGGCAGTTGCAAATGAATCGAGCGGGTGTCAGACGTCGTCGCCAGGGCGGACCCTGGGCTTGGGGATGCGCAGCCGGCGCATCTGGGTCCCGCGCATGGCCGCGTACAGGCGCACCCCGCGCGTGTTCTGGCCGGGGAAGCGCTCGTTCGCCAGCTGCTGCACCCTGCGCCCGACCATGTAGCCCTCGAGGGCGACAACGATCAAGATGACCACCACGATGGCGTCGGCGGCCAGTTTGAGCGACGCGTACGGCAGGAAGATCAGTACGAAAATGGGGATGACCGCGACCAGGTAGTACTCGGAGAGGCTGCGCCGCGAGTCGACAACATCGCGGGCCAGGGCTCGTACCGGACCGCGGTCCTTCCTGGGCAGGGCCCATTCCTCGCCCCGCTGCAGCGCCTCCGTCCGCCTGGTCCTGTCGGTCCGGTCCCGGTCCCGGCTCTGCCGTGTCGCCGCCTTCCGGTCGGTCGGCGCCTGGTAAGGACCGCGCCGGTTCGACTCAGCCTCGCTCCGCTTCGGAGTCGGTCCGGCCTTGGGCGGCGTATAACTGGACCGGGCGGGCGGCACTGCGTCGCTGGCCGCGTCTGGTTCAGACTGCTCGCTCTCGAGCACGTCAGGGGTATCGCTGGGGCGTCGTCGGAACACGCTCCCAGCCTACCGGGACGAACCGTTCAGAACTCCGTTGCTCGCAGGTCGATTGTGCGCCATGGTGGCCGACCGCGCAGCTGGGCCCGCACGGCCCGCTGGCCGCCTTCAGGCGGGACGGAGCGGGCACTCTGTGATGACGGCTTGCGTTCCAACGTCGTAGGCTGAAGGCAAGATCTGCCGGCAATATGTCCGTTGGCTATTCCCGGTGCGGTTCCGCGACCCCGGACGGCACCGTAGCAGCGGATTCCTATGAGGGGATGGTCGCGCCCATGGGCGTCATGAAGCGGGTCCAGCTGGTCTTCCGGGCTAAGGCAAATAAGGCGCTCGACCGGATGGAAGATCCACGCGAGACCTTGGATTACTCCTATCAGCAGCAGCTTGAGCTGCTGCAGAAGGTCCGTCGTGGCGTGGCCGACGTCGCGACGTCGCGTAAGCGCGTGGAACTGCAGGTTAACCAGTTGCAGCAGTCTTCAGACAGGCTGGATAGGCAGGCACGCGATGCGCTGTCTGCCGGGCGCGAGGACCTCGCACGCGAGGCCCTCCAGCGCAAGGCCGGGATCAGCCAGCAGCTGACCGACCTCCAGACGCAGTACGCCTCCCTTCAGGGTGAGGAAGAGAAGCTCAGCGGGGCCGCGCAGCGTCTGCAGACCAAGGTGGATGCCTTCCGGACCAGGAAGGAGACCATCAAGGCGACCTACACCGCCGCCGAAGCGCAGACCCGCATCAGCGAGGCGTTTACCGGCATCTCGGAGGAGATGGGCGACGTCGGCCTGGCAATTCAGCGGGCTGAGGACAAGACCGAGCAGATGAAGGCCAGGGCGGGCGCCATCGACGAACTGATGGCCTCGGGCGCGCTCGACGACCTCGTCGGCGGCAAGCAGGACGACATCCAGGCGGAACTGGACCGGATGGGCGCCAGCACGAGCGTGGACCACGAGCTAGAGCGCATGAAGGCCGAGATCGCCACTGGCGCCCCGAAGCAGATCGAAGGTACCCAGAACAATGCGTCCACCGCCGAGCCGGCCAACGCGCAGGTGGCAGACCAGGTCGGTGAAGGCGAATGATCGTCCGCATCTTGGGTGAGGGTCAGCTTGAGGTGCCCGAGTCCGCGGTGGCGGAGCTAAACCAGCTGGACGGGGACTTGGAGGCGGCCGTTGAGCGCGGCGACGAGCCAGCCTTCAAGGCCGCTCTGCACACCCTGCTCACTCGGCTCAGGGAGGTCGGATCGCCGGCGGATCCTGACACCCTCGAGCCGTCCGGGCTGATCGTCCCGCAAGAAGACGCGACCATGGCTGAAGTCCATAAGCTGCTGAGCGACGAAGGCCTCATACCGGGCTAATCGCTGGTCGGCCAGGGGAACGAGAACGGCCGTGATGCCGTTGTCACTAGGGGCAGCTTCCGGTACGGACAGCGGCCTTGCAGGAAGTTCAGAGGATCCGTTCAGTCGGCACTGATCACTGCGCTGCATGATGTGTAATGAAGTAACGGGCGGCCGGCAGTCGGCCCGCTCAGGGAAAGGGAGGCGGCGCCGATGGCGCGCACTCGCTACGCGTCCGATCCGGGCCTGATCGCGCGGATGGGCGCGACCATGTTCTTGATGGGACTGCTGTTCGTCGGCTTTGGTACTGCGATCGTCGTCCTCATCGACGCGTATGCCCACCGCCACGGTGGCTCGACTAGCCCCGATATCCTGATCATTTTCGCCGCACTGATCGGCGTAGGCACTGCGGTCGCGTCGTATTACTGGTCCGACAAGATCGCGCTGCGTACCTCGGGTGCGCGGCTCGTGAGCCCGAACGACTCGCAGGACGCGGCGCGGCTGCATGGCATCGTGGACCGCTTGTGCGCGCTGGCGAACATGCCCAAGCCGCGGGTGGCAATCGCGCCGACATCGATGCCGAACGCGTTCGCGACCGGGCGCAACAGCAAGGTGGCGGTCCTCTGCGCAACCCAGGGCATCCTGGATAAGCTGGACAATGAGGAGCTTGAGGGCGTCCTGGCGCATGAGATGTCGCACGTAGCGCACAAGGACGTCGCGGTCATGACGGTGGCCTCGCTCCTCGGGATCATCGCGGCGCTGATGGTGCGGTTCGCGTTTTACTCCGAGTTGTTCGGCGGCCGCGGCCGCAACAACCAGAATGCCCTGCTCATCATCCCGATCATGCTGCTGAGCATCGTGGTCTACGCGGTCAGCTTCCTGCTGATCAGGATGTTGTCCAGGTACCGGGAGCTGTCGGCGGACCGCTCCGGCGCCTTGCTCACCGGCCAGCCACGGGCCCTGGCCAGCGCGCTAGTGAAGGTGACCGGGGACATGGGCAGGATCCCGACGAGGGACCTGCGCGCGGCTGAGCCGCTGAACGCGTTCTTCTTCGCGCCTGCGCTGCGGCCCAAGCGACCGGGACAGCAGCAGGGCATAGGCGAGATCTTCTCGACGCACCCGTCGCTGCAAAAGCGGCTGGCCCAGCTGGACAAGATCTCCAAGCAGCTCAGCAGGTAAAACCCGGCCCGTCCCGGCGGGGCGGCCCGCAGCGTGGACCGTGCGCCGGGACGGCCGATTTGCTTAGCCTGGGTGGGCTTGGCGCAAGCCCAGGCGGGCCGATTCGCTGGAGGTAATCAGGTGGGATTCCTGGATGCGCTGATGGGCCGGACGAAGCCGGTGCCGCCGAACCTGGACCAGCTCTTCGCGCTGCCGGGCGCTCTGCTTACCCTCGAGGCCAGCACGGACTTCCGGCCGACCGGCGCGGGCTCGGTCTGCTTCCGCGCCGCCGAAGGCCGGGCCTTCAGCGAGATCGAGCAGAACGTCCGCGAGCTGCTGAACATGGACAAGGACAGCAAGCCTGTCGAGGTGTCCACGGACACCTACGGCTTCACCTGGCTAGTGTCCAGGCACTCGCCCGATGATGCCGAAGGCCTGGTCACGGACCTGCACGCGGTGAACTCGTCGCTGGAAATCGGGGGCTTCGGGCCGCAGTTGCTGTGCACGATCCTCGCCTGCCGTGACTCGGGCGGTCGTGCCCTCGGGCTCGTCTACCTGTACAAGCGCGGTACGTTCTACCCCTTCGCCCCGCTGCCCGGCGAGCGCCGGGACAACACGCTCGAGCTGCAGATCCGCGGTGATCTCGGCGACGACCTCAAGATCGAGCCGGACCTGAACCGGTGGATGCCAATCTGGGGTGCGCCCGGCCTGTAAGCGGGGCTCTTACCGGATCATGGTTGGGACCGCCCAGCGGCCAGGGCCGGCTCTCTGATAACGGCAGGGCGAGCATCCGCTCCAGGGCCGCTCGTGCCTCCGCAGCGCTCCTGTCGTCGACGGTGATCCGGTTCGGCACCTGGCCTGCCACCAGCGACTCCAGCGCCCAGACCAGGTGCGGCAGGTCGATCCGGTTCATCGTGGAGCAGTAGCAAACGGTCTTATCGAGGAAAACGACCGTCTTGTCGGGGTTGGTGCGCCCAAGCCGCTGCACCAGGTTCAGCTCGGTGCCGACAGCCCACGCCGACCCCGATGGCGCGCGCTCGATCGTGGAGATGATCTTTTCGGTCGACCCGACCTGGTCGGCGGCAAGGACGACCTCGTGCACGCACTCGGGATGGACGATCACGTTCACCCCCGGGATCCGGTCGCGGACCTCGGTCACGCATTCGCGGGAGAACCGGCCGTGCACCGAGCAGTGCCCCCGCCAGAGGATCATGGTCGCGTCCCGCAGCTGGTCAGGTGTCAGCCCGCCGGTCTCGCCAGGCGCGTGCGGATCCCAGACCACGCAGTCGTCCAGGCTCATGCCGAGCTCCAGGACGGCCGTGTTGCGCCCGAGGTGCTGGTCGGGCAGGAACAGGACCTTGCTGCCCTTGGACAGCGCCCAGGTGAGCGCCCGGCCGGCGTTGGACGACGTGCAGACGGTGCCGCCGTGCCTGCCGGTGAAGGCCTTGATGTCGGCCGATGAGTTCATGTACGTGACCGGAATCACCTGGTCGGCGAGGCCGAGATCCTCCAGCGAGTCCCAGCACTCCTCGACCTGGTTGTACGTGGCCATGTCGGCCATGGAGCAGCCGGCCGCGAGGTCGGGCAGCACGACCTGCTGCTGCGGCGAGGTCAGGATGTCAGCCGACTCCGCCATGAAGTGCACGCCGCAGAACACCACGTACTCGGCATCGGGCCTGGCCGCGGCCTCGCGGGCCAGCTTGAACGAGTCACCGGTCACGTCCGCGAACTGGATGACCTCGTCCCGCTGGTAGTGATGGCCGAGGATGAAGACCCGCTGTCCGAGGGCCCTGCGGGCCGCACGAGCCCGCGCCACCAGCTCCGGGTCGCTCGGCGGCGGCAGCTCTCCGGGGCACTGCACGCCTCGTTCGCTGTCAGGGTCGGCGTCGTGGCCGAGTACGAGCAGGGGGAGGGACCGACCCGGTCCGGTCCGGAGCTGAGCGCTGTGCCGTGTCGACATAGTCATGGGGACCCCGCTCTCCCGTACTTATCGTCTAACTGACGATACCTATCGTAGTTCCCGCCAGGAACTCGCCTGACGGCGCCCCGCCTGAACGCCGGCCGAGGCCGGCCTGGAAGAGTCCGGATATTCCGGTCAGAAGGCACGGGTCGCCCATGCTAGCGGCACCGCAGCGACCGGAATGTGGCAGCGGGGATTATCGTTGTCTGTGCAGTGGACGAAGTCGCGCCAACGGGGCAGCGGCCAGTCGGATTGCAGGAGTTAATACAGATGACAGTTCAGGACGAGGCGACCACCAAGGGCGTCGTGCTCACCGAGGCGGCGGCGGTCAAGGTTGGCAGCCTCCTTCAGCAGGAGGGCCGTGATGACCTGCGGCTGCGCATCGCCGTGCAGCCTGGCGGCTGCTCCGGCCTGCGCTACCAGCTGTACTTTGACGAGCGCCAGATGGATGGCGATGTGGTCAGTGAGTTCGGCACGGTCCGGGTCGTCACCGACAAGATGAGCGTCCCTTACCTGAGCGGCGCGACCATCGACTTCGTGGACACGATCGAGAAGCAGGGCTTCACGATCGATAACCCGAACGCCAGCGGGTCCTGCGCCTGCGGCGATTCCTTCCACTGATCGCGCGCGTCCCGAATCAGCTCCAGTCAGCCTTAAGCCCGGCCGCTCATCCCGACCGGCCGGGCTTTCGGCTGCCTGTGGCGAGGCGACCGCCGCAGCGCATGTAATCTGTGCCAGCCAAGGCTCCTCGGCTGACACAAGGCGCCCGGCCACGGCGTCGGCCGGGGTCGGGAGCGCCGCGCGGCGGACACTGGGAGGCAACATGCGCATTGCGGTAACCGGATCGATTGCAACCGACCATCTGATGACCTTCCCCGGCCGGTTCACCGAGCAGCTCATCGCCGACAAGCTGGACAAGATATCGCTGTCGTTCCTGATTGACCGACTGGAAATCCGTCGCGGCGGGGTGGCCGCCAACATCGCGTTCAGTCTTGGCTGCCTTGGCCTGAACCCGATCCTGGTCGGCAGCGTCGGCTCTGACTTCGGCGAGTACCGGCAATGGCTTGACGACCATGGCGTGGACACCACGTGGATGCGGCAGTCGACCGTTCACCAGACCGCCAGGTTCACCGTCACGAACGACGCCGACCTGAACCAGATCGCCTCGTTCTACCCCGGCGCGATGAGCGAGGACGCAGCGATCGACCTGGCCGCCCTGGCCGGGCAGGCGGACCTGGTGCTGATCGGCGCGGGCGATCCGGCCGCGATGCTCGGCATGACCAGTCAGTGCCGCGAACACCAGATCCCGTTCGCTGCCGACACCTCGCAGCAGCTGGCCACCCTGGATGGCGCCCAGATCCGTGAGCTGGTTACCGGCGCCGCGTACCTGTTCAGCAACGAGTACGAGGCATCCCTGATCGAGCACAAGACCGGCTGGACCTCCGACGAGCTGACCGCCCAGGTCGGCGTGCGCGTCACCACGCTCGCCGCCGCCGGCGCTCGCGTGGACCGGACCGGCCATGACCCAGTCGTGGTCGGCCCTGTCCACGACGTGGTCCCGCTCGAGCCCACCGGCGCCGGCGACGCATTCCGGGCCGGGTTCCTCGCCGCCGTTGCGTGGGGACTGGGCCTGGAGCGAGCGGCGCAGCTCGGGAACCTGATGGCGGTGCTGGTGCTGGAGACGACCGGCCCGCAGGAGTACAAGCTGAGCGCGGGCGAGCTCGCGGCGCGCTGCGCAAAGTCCTACGGGCAGGCCGCCGCCGACGAACTGGCCGCGCACGTCGGCTGAGCTTCGCAGGCGGGAACGAGGGGTCTCCCCGCGACTGCCGTCCGCCTGACACCGTGACCCCGTGCGGGCTTGCGCGGACGGCGGGGTAGCGTCTGGTTATGCTCCCAGCGCTTGCGACCGGATATCACGGCCCGCCTGAGCTGACCTTCGACCGGGCCTTCACTTCGTGGACGCTCGACCCGTGGACGCTGGCCGCGGTCGTCGTGCTCGGCGCGGCGTACCTGGCTGGCGTTCGCAAGGTGCGCCGCGACGGGCAGTCGTGGCCGGCCGGGCGGATCATCGCGTTCTGCGGCCTGGGCCTCGGGTTCGCGGTCATCGCGACGATGTCGTTCGTGGGCGTCTACACGCCGGTCCTGTTCTACGTCAGGTCGGTGCAGACCATCCTGTTCTTGCTGGTCGTGCCGCTGTTCCTGGCCCTGGGCCGGCCGCTCACGGTCGTTATCGAGACCGTGCCCCGGTTCGGCCCGTGGCTTGACGGGGTCATCAAGAGCCGGGTCGCGAAAGTGCTCACGTTCCCCGCCATCACCACTTTCGTGTTGGTCGTCACGCCATTCCTGGTGTACTTCTCGCCCTGGTACCAGGCCGGCTTCACCTCGGCGGCGGTGGCGCAGCTGACCCACGTCGCGTTCGCTGCGCCGGGGTTCGTGTTCTTCTGGACGCTGCTGCGGGTGGATCCCGTGCCGAAGGCCTATCCGTACGTGGTCGCGTTGTGGATCACCGCGGCCGAGGTCATCGGCGACGCGATCCTTGGCCTCGCGGTCATCGCCGACACGAGCCTGCTCGCTGGCCCGTACTATCACGCGCTGGCCGTGCCATGGGGCCCAACCCTGGCCACCAGTCAGGTGCTCGGCGGCGGAGTGCTGTGGATCTTCGGTGACATCGTCGGGCTGCCGTTCCTGGCGGCTCAGCTGATCCAGATGATCCGCGAGGACGAGCACGACGCCGAGGTGATCGACGCCGAGCTCGACGCCAGGGAGGCTGCGGAGGCGGCCGCGGCGGCGGCCTCGGGACCCGCGCTGGCCAGCGCGGAGGCAGGGACGGTGGCCGCAGCGGCGGGAACCGGACCGGCGCCGAGCACGCAGCGGCCGTGGTGGGAGACCGACTCCCGATTCGCCGATCGGTTCCGCGCGCTGGACGACACCGACATAGCGGGGGGTACGGGGGGTCGTCCCCCCGGGCAAGCACAGAACTAGACCTGACGCCGCGGCTTGCCGCCGCGTCAGGTCATAGCGGGGGTACGGGGGGTCGTCCCCCCGGGCAAGCACAGAACTAGTAACTGCGGCGGACCAGGAACGACCAGGCTCGGTGAGGGGCGCCTACGCCGTCCATCCGGACGGGCAACTCGTCGGTCCGCACGAACTCCTGCGACTTCAGCGCGCACCAGGCGGGCAGGTCGGTCTTGGCGGCGGGATCGTCGGCGAGCACCGCGATGTGCTGGCCGACCTGCACGTCCCTGATCCGGTCGGCGAGCATGATGATCGGGATGGGGCACTTCTTGCCCAGCGCATCGAGCGTGAGGACCGGAGCAGGACTGAGGGCGCCGGCGCCCGCACGCTGCGGGGTGGTCACGCGATGCCTCCACGGAAGGTGGTTCTGCGGCTATGTAGCACTGGTCGCCCTAACAGTCTCGCGCACCCTCGCAACGATCGGCGGCAGGACGTCGAGGAACTCCTCGACGGATTGCGAGGTCGCGTCACCAAGTAGCGATACCCGGACATTGCCGTGCGTAAGCACGCCCATGGCGGCCAGCACGTGGCTGGGCTGGCGGGTGTCGGACACGCAGGCGCTGCCCGATGATACCGAGAAACCGGCCCGGTCTAGTTCGGTGACGAGTGCTTCGCCGTCCACGTACAGGCAAGAGAACGTCACGATGTGCGGCAGCCGCTGGTCAGGGTCGCCATGCACCACGGAGTCCGGCACCAGCTCTGGCACGGCCGCCCGGATGCGGTCCGTGTGCGCGCGCAGCGCGCCCGAGGACACGCCTCGTTCCCCTCTTGCCGCGCTAAGTGCCTCGGCCGCCGCCAGCACGGCGGGCACGTTCGGGAAGCCGGGCACGCGGTGGTTTTCCCTGTCATCCGCAGGCAATGGCTCGCGCCAGCGGACACCCTTGCTGACCGCGAGGATGCCGACCCCGGCGGGGCCGCCCCATTTCCTGGCGCTGGCGGCCAGCAGTGACCAGCCGGCCGGGACGGGAAGCCAGCCGACCGAGGCGGCCGCGTCGACTAGCAGCGGCACCCCTCGCCTCGCGCACGCCTCGATCACGTCGGCGACAGGCTGGATCGTGGCCACCTCGTGATTGGCCGTCTGCAGGCACGCGAGGAGGGTGCGGTCCTGCCGCAGGGCCTCTGCGAACGCCCCGACATCGGCGCGGCCGAGCCGGTCGACGCCGGTGGTCGTCACCTCTGTGCCAGACCGGCGGGCAAGCCAGTCGGCGGCGTTCAGGACGCTGGAATGCTCGACGGCGCTGGTGACCACGTGTCCTGGCCCGCGAGCGGCTGACTGGCGGGCCTGGACGGCTCCGAGCACGGCCAGGTGCACCGCCTGCGTCCCCGAGGTAGTGAAGGACAGCTCGTCCGGCCGGGCGCCCAGTTCGGCCGCCACGGACTCACGGGCCCGGTCGAGCAGCAGCCGTGCCCGCCTGCCTTCGCGGTGCAGCCGGGCTGGGTCAGCCCAGCCGTCGTCCAGGGCCGCCAGCAATGCGTCCCTGGCCCGCGGATGCAACGGCTCGGCCGAGGCCGCGTCGAAATAGGGCACGCTCATGACTCTAGGCCGGCGCGAGATGATCTTCGCCGGCGGTCGGTTGCGGGTCAGGCCGGGCTGAAGTTCGCGCCGTATGTGGGGGTACCCCAAGCTTGCGCAGCCAGGCGTTGTACTGTTTCCACGACAGGCTGTAGGACGTCGAACATGACCGGCCGCTGACGCCGGGACTTATTGCTGGGAAGGCCATCTGTGAGTCCCACTCCCCGTGCTCGCGAGCACCGGGCCCCGCGCCGCGGGACGAGAGCACGGCGCTGGCTGCCAATGACTGCGCTCGGCATCGCTGTGGTAACGATGACGACCGGCTGCAACTCTGCGGATGTGGAGCGGCTTGGGTTGCGCAACCCGCTCACCACGCAGGCCAAAATCACGGTGGCGCTGTGGCAGGGCTCGTGGATTGCCGCCCTGGCCGTGGGTGCCGTGGTCTGGGGCGGGATCCTGTGGGCGGTGATCTTCTACCGCAAGCGCGGCGACCGGATCCCGGCCCAGGTCCGGTACAACCTGCCCGTGGAGATCCTGTACACGGTCATCCCGTTCATCATGGTCGGGGTGCTCTTCTACTTCACCGCGCGGGACGAGAACAAGATCGACGCTCTCCCGCCGAACCCTGATGTCGTGGTAGACGTGATCGGGTCGCAGTGGACGTGGACATTTGAGTATCCGCAGTACCCGGTGAAGAACGCCCCGGACGGAGTCACCGAATACGGCGCCATGTGGGACGGCATCCTCGGGCCGGGCGACAACGAGAACGACCTTCCCTTGCTGGAGATCCCGGCGTACGAGTCCGTGCGGTTCAACCTGTACTCGGTCGACGTGATCCACTCGTTCTGGATCCTGCCGTTCGACTTCAAGCGTGACGTGATCCCTGGCCACCCAAACCACTTCCAGGTGAACACCACCGGCACCCTCTACAGCGGGCCCGATACCATCGGCCGTTGCTCGGAGCTATGCGGCCTGTACCACAGCCGGATGCTGTTCCGGATCAAGATCGTGACCCCGGCGCAGTTCAAGACGTGGATCCTGGCGCAGCAAAAGCTGCAGAACTCGACTGGGGGTGCTTAGTGACCACCTACAACCAGCCGGCGCCAGCTACCGTCCCTGGGGCGGTCTCTCGCCCGTACCACAAGGGCTCGATCCTGGCCGACTGGCTGTCGTCGACCGACCACAAGGTCATCGGGCACCTGTACCTGATCACCTCGTTCTTCTTCTTCCTGGCCGGCGGCGCGATGGCGATGGTCATGCGGGCCCAGCTGATGGGCCCCGACAACCACATCGTGTCCGACCAGCAGTACAACGAGCTGTTCACCATGCACGGCACGATCATGCTGCTGCTGTTCGCCACGCCGCTGTTCGTCGGGTTCGCGAACGAGATCATGCCGCTGCAGATCGGCGCGCCCGACGTGGCGTTCCCCCGGCTGAACCTGCTCAGCTACTACATGTTCACGTTCGGCGGCCTGATCCTGCTGATGAGCTTCCTGACCCCTGGCGGGGCGGCAGCGTTCGGCTGGTATGCGTACTCGCCGCTGACCAGCGTGCAGTACACGCCGGGCCTGGGCGGCGACATGTGGATCATGGGCCTGGTGCTGTCGGGCCTGGGCACGATCCTCGGCGGCGTGAACTTCGTCACGACGATCCTGTGCATGCGCGCGCC
>JASHUG010000191.1 GCA_030040155.1 Streptosporangiaceae bacterium
CGGTCCGCTCGTGGCGCGAATTGGTGTACGGCGCAAAGAGCGCCAAGCAGCTGATCGCAGCAGGCACGGCAGCCATTGATGATCCGCATGGCCTGCTGCCCACGTTCCTGTCGGCGGCGGCCGTGCACGGAACGACGGGCAGCACAGGCGACTGACGGGCGTGAGGCGCTCGCTAAGACCGGCCAGGGCGGCTCAGATTCGCCATACGCTGTGTAGGAGGGGTCGGGGGCTGGCAGGATGCCAGATCCGTCCATACTGAGAACGCGGCTTGCGCAAGGCCGCACCCCCCTGGCGACCCGAATGAGGTCTGTCCATGAAGGTATCGGTACTCAAGGAGACCGCGCCTGGCGAGCGACGGGTGGCGCTCGTGCCCGAATCGATCGGCAAGCTCACCGCGGCCGGGCTCAATGTCCTTGTCGAGTCGGGCGCGGGCGATGGCGCGTGGATGACCGATGACAGTTACGCCGAGGCCGGGGCGAGCGTCGTCAGCCGGAGCGAAGCGATGGCTGCCGACGTGCTGCTGATGGTGGGCAAGCCCGACGAGGCGACCGTCAGTGCGATGCGCGGAGGACAGGTCGTGATCGGGCTGTTCGCGCCGCTGGCCGATCCTGCCATTGCCGAAAGGCTGGCTCGAGCCGACGTCACGGCCATCAGCCTGGACATGATCCCGCGAACGCTCCCCCGCGCGCAGCCCATGGATGCACTGTCCTCCCAGGCCAACATCGCCGGTTACAAGGCGGCGATCATCGCGGCCGCTGAATTCGGGCGGTTCTTCCCGCTCTTGATCACCGCTGCCGGCACCGCGCGGCCGGCCAAGGTGCTGGTCCTCGGCACGGGCGTGGCCGGGCTGCAGGCCATCGGGACCGCACGGCGGCTTGGCGCGGTCGTGAGCGCCTATGACGTCCGGCCCGAGACCAAGACGGAGGCCGAGTCGGTCGGCGCGACCTTCATCGAGCTGACGTCCGTCGGGTCAGCCTCGGGCGAAGGCGGCTACGCGCGCGCCCTGACCGAGGAGGAGCGCCAGGCCCAGCAGGACGAGCTAGCCGGACATATCGCCCGGCACGACGTGGTCATCACCACCGCTCAGGTGCCAGGACGCAGGCCACCGCTGCTGGTGACCGAAGACGCGCTGAAGGCGATGGCCGCGGGATCGGTCCTCATCGACATGGGCGCGAGCGAGCTTGGCGGTAACGTGGCCGGCTCACAGCCCGGCGACACGGTCGTCACCGAAAACGGCGTGACGATTGTCGGAGCCAGCGGACTGCCGTCCTCGATGCCCGCGGCATCGTCCGCGATGTACGCGCGCAACATCAGTACGCTTCTGCTGTATCTCGTCAAGGACGGCGAACTCGCGTTCGATCCTCAGGACGAACTGCAAACGGGAGTGATCGTCACCCGCGACGGAGCCGTCGTGCATCCGGCGCTTGCGCCGCGCGACCCGGGCGCGGCCGCCAATCCGGCCGCTCGGGCCGACTCCGGCGATCCGCCCGCCCCTGCCGACCGCGCCGCCGCCGACAACTCTGCCGCCGACACCGCCGACCAAGATGCCGCCGACAACTCCTCGGCCGGATCCGGAGAAGGGAGCGCCAGTGCAATACCCGGCGCTGCTAGTTGACGTCACCATCTTCGTGCTGGCCCTCTGGGTCGGCTTCGAGGTAATCAGCAAGGTCCCTGCCACGTTGCACACGCCGCTGATGTCTGCGGCCAACTCGATCCACGGAATCGTCCTGGCGGGCGCGATGCTGATCGCGGTCACGGCTAACAACGCGGTCGGCTACGTGATCGCGTTCATTGCCGCGGCGTTCGCCGCGGCAAACGTGGTCGGCGGCTATGTCGTCACCGGCCGGATGCTGAAGATGTTCAAGAGGCGCCCGGCAATCCCGTCGCCCGGCGATGCCCCTGCGGCCGTGAACGCCGCCGCCAACGGCAGCAGCCGTAAGGGCACCGCGACATGAGCGTCTTCGACTGGGTCATTCAGCTGATCTATGTGCTAGCGGCCTCGTGCTTCGTGCTCGGCCTGCACCTGATGAACAATCCGGCCACGGCCCGGCGCGGCAATCAGGTGTCAACCTCGGGCATGGCCACGGCCGTCGCAGCCACGCTGGCGATCATCGTGCACGGCCACGGGATCACTACCACCGGCTGGATCGTGATGATCGCAGGCGCGCTAGTCGGCGGCGGAGCTGGCATGTACGCGGCCAGGACGGTTCAGATGACCGCGATGCCTCAACTGGTGAGCATGTTCAATGCTGTCGGTGGCGGCGCGGCAGCGCTTGTGGCCATTCACGATTACATGCACGCGGGCGCCACCGTCTCGGCTTCCACCAGCGTCACGACGCTTCTTGACGTGATCATTGGCTCGGTCACCTTCTCCGGGTCGATCATCGCCGCAGGCAAACTGCAGGGCGTCATCAACTCAGCGCCGGTCACCTTTCCCGGCGCGCGCCTGATCAACATGACGCTGGCGGTAGTGGCGATCGGCCTCGGGGCTTACCTGATCGCCTCCCCAAGCGCTGCACTGCTCACGATCGTGATCGTCGCGGCGCTGGCCTTCGGCGTATCCATGGTGATGCCGATCGGCGGCGCCGACATGCCGGTGGTTATCTCGCTGCTGAACGCGTTCACTGGCACCGCCGTCGCCATGGCCGGATTCGTGATCGGGAACTGGGCGCTCATCATCGCCGGCGCGCTGGTCGGAGCCTCCGGCGGCATCCTGACCAAGCTGATGGCTGACGCCATGAACCGCTCGATCCGCAACATCATCGTGGGCGGGTTCGGCACCGGCGACTCTGTCGCCGCGATCGCGGGCCCCACGGGCAGCGTCCGGTCGATCGACGCCGATGATGCCGCGATCCAGCTGGCCTACGCTTCCAAGGTCATCATCGTGCCGGGCTACGGACTTGCGGCGGCGCAGGCACAGCACGAGGTGGCGGCGCTCGCCGAACTGCTTGAATCACGCGGCATCGACGTCAGCTACGCGATTCACCCGGTGGCCGGCCGGATGCCGGGGCACATGAACGTACTGCTGGCCGAGGCTAACGTGCCCTACCCGCTGCTCAAGGAGATGGACGAGATCAATCCCGAGTTTGCCCGCACCGACGTGGCCCTCGTGATAGGCGCGAACGACGTGACGAACCCAGCGGCCCGGCGCCCGGGCACGGCCATCTCCGGCATGCCGATTCTCGACGTGGACCAGGCCAAGAGCATCATCGTGATCAAGCGGTCCATGGGGCACGGCTATGCAGGCATCGACAATGAGCTGTACGTCGACCCCAAGACCAGCATGTACTTCGCCGACGCCAAGAAGGCGCTGACGGAGATGACCGCCGCGGTCAAGACTCTGGTTGGCTAGCAGGCGCCGCTTAGGTCGCAGCTCCGCCGCCGGTGCCGCCGGGACCGCCGGGACCGCCGGTGCCAGCCGGCGGCAGCCGCCGCAGGTCCTCGTCGGTCAGCTCGCCGGTCGAGATCAGCAGCGCCGCCAGTTCCTCCAGGGCGCGGGGTCCGCGAAGGCCTGGCACTCCAATGCGGACGTACCGGTTGCGGATGTTCTCGCATCGCTTGGAGACCGTATGCGGCTGCCAGCCGATACGGTCGGCGGCTTCCCTGGCGCTGCGTGGCTTGGCGGCACCGGAGTGCCGCCAGGTCAGGTACTCCTCGAACCTGGCCGCCAGTACCAGCCGGTCGGAGGCGGTGAGCGGCGCCCGCAGTTTCGTGCTGGTGACAATCCGTTCGGCCGTGATGGCGCTGGGTACCGACTGCTCGGCCGTGTCGACCCCGGGCTCCTCGTTCGGGTTGTCCTCGTCGAGATCGGGCAGCCGCAGCCGGATCGTGTAGCTCGAGTGCAGGCCGTCGAGCCGGACCTTGGCATGCCATTGCTGCAGGGGGATCCGCAGCGTGGGCGGCAGGTCGGCGCGGAACCCGCGATCGCCCGACAGGTAGAGCATCGATGAGGCGCTGTCGTTGCATATCCACCAGGTGCCGCCGGACCACTCGAAACTGCCAGCGCGCCTGGAGATGCCGCGATCTTCGGCGGGCAGCTGAAGCGAGCACGTCGGTGCCCGGCCGAACGTGAACTGGTCGTCCGGCTTCACCCGCCACACGCCCGTTTCATACATAACGATCAGCAACACTGAAAACCCCATGTTTCGGGCTGTTAGCCGGACGATAGGGCGGCTTAGCATAGCGGTCAATCACCCGGCCGGGCCCGGCCGGGATGATCCTGATCGCCGCGGGTCCACGTCGGGCCCCCTGCCGCCAGTCCTGGTTCGGACTAAATTATCCGACTGGACCGGCAAGAGGAGGACATCGTGGTCGACCGCGGGTTCATGGCTCAGTGGCTGGCCACCTCACTGGAGACCGACGAGCACATAATCGCCGGCTTCCGCGGCTTCACTGGGCCCAGTCGCCTCTGGGACCTGGGGTTCGGAATTCCGCTCTCGGCGCTGACCGGAATCAGTGTCTGGCACGACTACTTCTACGGAGCACCGCGGGCGGAGCCCGACATTGCCGCAGCCGTCCTGCTGCCCGTCGTAGCCTTCGCCGTGATCGTGGCCTCTGCAGCACTCCGCAAGAGCATCTATGTGGCGGTTACCGACCGGCAGATCATCGTCGTCCAGATGAGCGGCCGCTCGAGACCTCATCACCTCCTGTTTGCCGCACCGATCGGCTCGCTCAGGCTGACGACAACCGACCTGCTCGGCCAGCGGAGCATCACGTGCGCCGCGGCGGACGGCGGCGCACTGCTGATCGGCGGAACGTACGTGCGGCTTCGGCTTAGGGCCGTTGGCCGCCGGGCGCGATTTGACGGCGCCCTGGCCGCCTTCCGGGCGCAGGGTGGCTCGGTGGACCTGCGGCCGCTCCCGCCGGTGCCCGCGCGGTTATCCGGCCGGCGCCCTTGGCACCCTGCCCGGCAGTCCTGCTGAGAGAATCAACTCTCGGCCAGGGGAAAGTCCGGAGGGAGGCCAGCCGATGAGCACAGTCGATGCGGACGTGGAGATCGCAGACAACCCCGTTCCCGTTCTGGATCTTGAAATCACGGAAGCCAGGCAGGCGCGCGTCGGCGATATCACCGTGCGCCGGATGCTGCCCCTCCGGCTGCGCCGCAGCGTCGGCCCGTGGTGCTTCGTCGACCACTACGGGCCGCAGGACGTGGACGGCATGACCGGCATGATGGTGCCGCCGCACCCGCACATCGGGCTGCAGACCGTCACCTGGCTGCTCGGCGGGAACGTGCTGCACCGCGACAGCCTGGGCACCGAGCAGATGATCAGCCCCGGTCAGCTGAACCTGATGACGGCCGGTGCGGGCATCGCGCACGCCGAGGAGTCGCCCGCTGAGCATGACCCTGTGCTGCACGGTGTGCAGCTGTGGGTCGCGCTTCCCGAGGCCAGCCGCCGGGTCGCGCCGGCCTTCGAGCACCACGCCGAGCTGCCCGACGCTCCCCTGCCCGGCTTCCGTACGACAGTGTTCATGGGCGAGCTGGCGGGAAGTCAGTCCCCGGCCACGGCATTCTCGCCGATCGTCGGCGCCGAGCTGACCGCGGCTGGCGGGGCCGGGCCGTCCTCGGTGCCGCTACGGCCCGACTACGAGCACGTGTTGTTCGTCGTCACCGGGCAAGCGGATGTCGACGGCGCCGTCCTGGCACCGGGTCGGCTGCTGTACCTGCCGACCGGACGCGAACGGGCGAGCGTGACCGCGCCAGCGGGCAGCAGCCTGATGCTGCTTGGCGGCGAGCCGCTCGGCGAGCAGTTGCTGATGTGGTGGAACTTCGTGGCCCGCACCCCCGAGGAAATCGAGGCAGCCACCGCCGCCTGGCGGGCCGGCGAGTTCGGGGAGGTGGGCGGCTACCAGGGCGAGCCGATGGCAGCCCCGGCGCTGGATCTGGCGAGGCTCCGGCGCCCGCGCGGCTAAGCAGCGCGGGCGGCTAGGCAGCGCGGGCGGCTAGGCAGAAGTACTCAGGCTGGTTTGAGTACGCGCGCTCTGCCGGGTACTTCGCCGCAGCGGCAGGCTACGAGCATGGACAGCCAGGCTAAGAACGCGGTTAAGCCAGGTTCTCCAGCCCGGCGGCCGCCCGGTGTGAGCACTGCCGCAGACCTCGCGCGGGGGCCGTGGCGCTGGTGGCAGCGCGACGTCGCGCCGACCGGCATGCTCGAGATCCAGGCGGCCGCTCGGGTCGAAGTCTGGCGAGAGCGGCAAACCCGTAGAAACTCCCGTAACGTCACGCCTATGTCGAGCCAGCTGTGGCGCGCAGTCGCGGTCTACCGCATAGTCACACTCGTCTACGCGACCGTCTGGATCCTGCGGGACGAGAGCTACTACGCGCACCCGCTGGGCGGCTTCCTCGCGCTCGCGGCCATGGTGGTCTGGACGATTGTGACGGTCACGGCGTACTCGCGCCCGGCGGGCCGCAACCGAGGGCTGATCGCCGCCGACGTGGCCGTGGCGACAGTCTTGATCATCAGCACAAGGTGGATCGACACGGCGTACCGGATCAACCATGGCGCGCCGACGATCCCCGTCATCTGGGTGGCGTCGGCCATACTCGCGTGCGCGGTAGCTGGCGGACCCTGGGTTGGCATGGCTGGCGCGGTCGTGGTGTGGTTCGGCGACGTCATCGAGCGTCAGCAGTTCCTGACCGAGAGCCTGATCGCCGGGCTCGTGCTGCTGCTCGTGGCGGGCGGCGTCGGAGGCTACGTAGTCCGTCTGACGCTGCGGGCCGAGGCGGCGGTCGACCGGGCCGCCCGGCGTGAGGCGGCCATCGCCGAGCGCGAACGGATCGCTCGCGGCATTCACGACTCGGTGCTGCAAGTTCTCGCGCTCGTCAGCAGCCGCGGCCGCGAGATGGGCGGTGAGGCGGCCGAACTCGGATTCCTCGCGGCCGAGCAGGAAAGTGCACTCCGCTCGCTCGTATCCCGTGACAGCGCGGAACCGGATGCCGAGACTGGCATGGTGGATGTCCGCAGCCTCGTCGAGCCGCTCTCTGACAGCCGCATCACGATCTCGTGCCCGGCCACGCCGGTGATGCTGCCAAGGACCGCCGCCCGTGCCCTCAGCGGCGCCACGTCGGCGGCGGTGGACAACGTGCGTCGGCATGCGGGCGACTCCGCCCGCGGCTGGGTCCTGGTCGAGAACGACGATTCTGGCGTGCGGATCAGCGTCCGCGACGACGGCCAGGGCTTCGCGCCTGGCCGGCTGACGGCCGCCGCCTCGACCGGGCGCCTCGGCGTCTCGCACTCGATCATCGGCCGGATCCGCGAGGTCGGCGGAACGGCCACGATCAATTCCCGCCCGGGTCACGGCACCGAGGTGGAGCTGCATGTCCCCCAGACCTGACGACCAGGTCAGCGTGCTGGTCGTCGACGATCACCCGATCTGGCGCGACGCGGCGGCCCGAACCCTGACCGAAGCCGGCTTTCGTGTGGCCGGCACCGCCGGAAACGGCGCGCAGGCACTGCGCGTTGCCGCTGCGACCCGGCCCGATGTCGTGCTGCTCGATCTCAATCTCCCTGATTCTCCGGGTGCCGAGGTAACGAGGGGTCTCCTGGCCGCACTGCCGTCCGTCCGGGTACTGATGCTCTCGGCCAGCGGTGAACGGCAGGACGTGCTCGACGCGGTCACGGCGGGCGCGAGCGGCTACCTGCTGAAATCGGCCGAGGTGCGTGATCTGGTCGACGCCGTACGGGCGACCGCGGCCGGCCATGCAGTCTTCACGCCCGGCCTCGCCGGCCTAGTACTCGGCGAGTATCGCAGGCTGGCGTCCGGCGGGCAGGCCAGCCTCGGATCTGCAGGCGGATCGCAGAGCGCCGGCTCGGCGTCCGCTCCGCAGCTGACGGAGCGCGAGACTGAGATCCTGCGGCTCGTCGCCAAGGGCCTGACCTACCCTCAGATCGCCGACCGGCTGACGTTGTCACCGCGTACCGTGCAGAACCACGTGCAGAACACGCTCAGCAAGCTGCAGCTGCACAACAAGGCGCAACTCGTCCGCTACGCCCTGGAGAGCGGCGTCGACTGAGCCGCCGGGCTGTCTGGCGCGGCCGTGTCAGGCCGAAGGGACGACTCCCCGGATCGCTCCCCGTGAGCCCAGGACGTCGTCCCGACCTGACGCCAGCAGATCCAGCAGGCGGTGGTACGGCACGTCCGCTCCGGGAGGCTCGGCGCCGTCGCGAGCCGCGATCGCGGTTGCCAGCCCGGCCGCTAGCGCCCGCCGGTACGGCGCAGACCCGGTGCTCACCCTGGCCACACCGACGGCCGCCAGCTGCCCCATCGCCAGATCCGGGCGCCAGAGCAGGTTCAGCGGCAACCCGACCTGGTCAGTGACGGTCGCGACCGCAGCCATTTCCCACAGCGCTGGCACGAAGACACCGCTGGCCCCTGCCTCCTCGTATTCACGGAGCCGGGTGATCGTTTCCGCGAGGCGGCTCTCCGGCGGTCCGGCCTGCAGCCAGTACGTGTCAGTTCGCGCGTTCACGAACAGATGCGGAGCCGTGGCGACGACCGCGCGGATTATGCTCGCCTGCACGTTGCGGGGTCTCAGCCCGCCGTCGGGAGCGGCATCCTCAAGGTTGATCCCGGCCGCTCCGAGCCGCGCAAGCTCGGCGGCTAGTTCCGCCACGGCTGAGGGCTCGTTGCTGTAGCCGCCCTCCAGGTCTATCGTCACCGGCACCGGAAGCCGGGGCACGATCGCCGCAGTCAGCGACAGCGTGTACGCGCGCCCGGTCCCGGCGCCATCGATCAGGCCTGCTGCCGCCGTCACACCGAGGCTGGTCGTGCCGACAGCCGGAAACCCGGCCTCAGCCAGGAGCAGCCCGGACGCGACGTCCCATGCGTTCGGCAGCACGAACGGCCGCCCGCGCTGGTGCAGCGCCGCGAAAGCACGCGTCTCCGGCGTCACGGCCGGACTACCAGGACGCGCGTCGGCACCCTGATATTGGGCCGCGGCTCGTAATCCACCCGCTGGGCGCTGGCCGGCCGCCAGCCTTCGGCCTCGATGACGGTGACGACCTGCTTGGCGATGGCCGTCGCGTGGGCAGCGCCCGGGCATCCGTGCGGACCACTGCCGAATGTCGCGGGAATCCCCGTTCCCTGCTCCGCCGTGGCCAGGAAGATCCACACCGCAGCTCCCGAGGGCACCGTCACGTCCGCGATGGTGGTGTCGGCCACGGCGGTCCGGCGGGTGCACTGGACGGGCGCGTCGCGGCGCAGAACCTGCTCCACCCGCTGGCCGGCCGAGCGCGGATCGCGGTCGCTGGACCCGGCGAGGACTGCCGTTCCGATCAGCGCCGCCGTCGCATCCCTGGCCTGGAACAGGATGCTGATCGCAGCGTCCACCCGCTCGGGACTGGCGGCGTCCAGGTACCTGCGCAGCAGAGCCTCAAGCTCTTCCGCCGCCGCGTCACCCGCGTCCGGCGGCAGCTTGCGCGACGACAGGGCCGGCGTGAGGGCGTCGCAGAGCACTCCGGTCAGAAACGCGGCCCGGTCGGCCTTGGCCACGGGCAAATCCAGGCTGCGGGCCAGCACCTCGGCCGGAAGCTGACGAGCCATCGGCATGACGTCGAATGTCGAAGTCCGCCGGCGCAGGTAATCGTTTACCCGGTCGGCGGTGATCGTGGTGACCCGGGCCACGGGAGGCAGCAGGCCACTGACCACTGCTCGCCTGCGGTGGTGATCCTCTCCGTCAGAAAACCTCGCCATCCTCGCGACCAGGTCGGCCGCGGCCCCCGTGGCGCGGCCGCCCTGGGGCGCGATGCTCAGGGCCGGCGACGCGAGCGCCGCAGCGACACCTTTGTGGCCGGACACGACCCAGGCCTGGCCGCGCTGGTGCGTGCCCAGCGATTGCAGTGGGCCGTGCCAACGACTCGGCGCGGCGCTCGTGACTATCTCGCTGACCGGCAGGTCAGCCGCCAGACCTGGATGCAGTGGAGTCCTCATGACGGGAGCGTAGATCGCTGATGGTGCGGCGCCGACCGAACTGTCGTCGGCCTAAGCTTCAATGGAGCGAAGCGGCGTGACCTGCGCAGAAGGAGCAGTCGTGATCCTCTCGCCGGAGTCGGTGGCACGGTTTGCCGCCATGCTGGCCGACCGCAGCCGGGCTGCCATGTGCCTGGCGCTGATGGACGGCCGCGCGTGGACGGCCGGCGAGCTGGCCCGGCACGCAGGCATTGCCGCACCCACCGCGAGCGAACATCTCAACCAGCTTGTCCAGGCTGGTTTGCTGACCGAGCAGCGGCAAGGCCGGCACCGCTACCTGCGGCTGGCTGGCCCGGAAATCGCCCGCCTGATTGAGGATCTGGCGGTTGCCGCCGGCCAGCCTGCCCCGACACGTTCGCTACGGGCCGTGCGGGCCGCCGAGGACCTAGCGGCAGCCAGGACCTGCTATGACCATCTGGCCGGGGCGCTGGGCGTCTGGCTCTTTGACGCCATGGTCGCCGGCGGACTACTGAACACTCGCGATGGCCTGGCGCTCACCACGGCCGGTCGATCCTGGTTCATCGACCTGGCCGGGCCAGAG
>JASHUG010000192.1 GCA_030040155.1 Streptosporangiaceae bacterium
GATGCCCGCCGGCGAACTCGGCGATGACCGCCGATGCGAGTGAATCCTCCGTTGCTGTCACAAGCGTTCTATTCCTCTCGCGGTCTGAGGATCGGGGGCCGGACCAGCACGCCAGAAGACGGCCGACCGGGGAATTCAGCTGGCGCCTGCGCCCCGGCATCCAATGTGTCGAGCCCGGCTAGCCGGTCACATGAGTCAAATGACCTGGCGTTCAGTTGCCGGTGATGGGTCAGAGAGCATCGGGCGACGCTAACGCCCGAGCCCTAGTTACCCGCAAGGGCGCTTGGTTCCCGCGGGATACCATTG
Source organism: Streptosporangiaceae bacterium (assembly GCA_030040155.1). Taxonomy (GTDB): domain Bacteria; phylum Actinomycetota; class Actinomycetes; order Streptosporangiales; family Streptosporangiaceae; genus JAJYUU01. The sequence continues at coordinate 307 of JASHUG010000192.1, forward strand.
GCGCATGGCAGGACACCAGACTTGTGAGCGAAATGACGTCTATGCGGCGATGTGCCCGTGCCGCGAGCTGCTTGACCTACTCGCGAATAAGTGGTCAGCTCTCCTGATCGGTGCCGTCGAGGACGGGCCGATGCGGTTCGGCCGGCTGCGGTCCCGCCTGGAGGGAATCAGCCCGAAGGTCCTGTCAGCGACGCTGAAGCGCCTCGAAGAGGCCAACCTCATTTCACGGACTGTCTACGCTGAGGTGCCGCCCAGGGTTGAGTACGAGCTCACCCCCCTGGGACGGAGCGCCGCTCTTCCGCTCGGCGCGCTGCGCGAGTGGGCCGAGGTGCACGGCGCCACTGACTCCGTTCAGCAAATTCGGTAGGCCGGGCGAGCTCAAGCACTCCGATAGTACCCAATGGGAACCATGTGCCCTTGCGGGTAACTGGGGCTGGGGCGTTACCGTCGCCTGATGTTCTCTAATCCCGTCACCGGCGACTGCAACAGGGACGCAGCCGAGTCATATGCCGTATGTCGCGTCGCGACACGATCACGCAGGAAGTGAGTAACCATGGCGCTCAAGCAGATATCGCCTGTACTGCTCAGCGTCGACGCCGCTGACAAAGCGATCGGCGCCGCGATAGCCCGAGTGCAAGAAGTGGGCGTTCCTTACACGATCACCGTGGTCGATGGAGCGGGCTTGCTGGTCGCGGCACACCGGATGGACGGAGCGGCGATTGCATCGATCGACACCTCACTTGCCAAGGCGCGGACGGCGGTGCTCTTCGGAGCCGCGACCGCGGACCTGGCCGGAGCGGCGGCAAATGGTGCGCCCCTCATGACGATCGAGACGTCGGCATCGGTCGCACTGGCATTCGTCGCGGGTGGCGTACCAATCACGAACGCGGCCGGCGTCGTGGTCGGGGCGGTCGGGGCGGCCGGCGGCACCCCGGCCCAGGACCATGAGGTGGCCGTTGCGGCCGTAGCAGGATCGGGGGGCTGATCATGGCTTTGCGTCAGCCGGAGTTGTCGGTCGGCTTCCGGCCGGTCGGTCACAGTGACCAGGGTGGGCGACCGGATGGGATGCAGTTGCAGTACTGGCGTGAGCATGTGTATGTCGGGCACGTGTTCAGCGGCGGGTTCTCGGTCATCGACGTGCGGGATCCGGGTGACCCGCGGGCGGTGCATTTCGAGGCGGCACCGGCGAACACGTGGAACCTGCACCTGCAGGCGGCCGATGACCTGCTGCTGGTCATCCACGCCCGCGACCTGTGGAAGACACTCAGCACCGAGTCGAACTATTACGCCGGGTCGGTGGGCACCCGGCTGCGCGACCAGGACCAGGACTGGAGTGCGGGCGTGGCGGTGTATGACATCTCCGCCCCGGCCGCGCCGCGGCCGGTCTCGTTCCTGCCCGTGGACGGGATCGGAGTGCACAGGCTGTGGTATCCCGGCGGCCGGTATGCCTACGCTTCGGTGCTGGCCAACGGCTTCAGCGACTACATCTTCCGCGTTATTGACCTGCAGGACCCGGCCCGGCCGGCGTTTATCGGCGAGTACTGGCTGCCGGGGATGAACACCGCGGCCGGCGAGGTCCCGGCCTGGGATGCCGGCAAGTGGCGGTACGCACTGCACCACGCGATCATCGACGGCGACACCGCCTACTCCTCGTGGCGCGATGGCGGGCTCGCGCTGCTGGACATCACCGACCGCACGGCCCCGCGGCAGATCGTCTACCGGAACTGGTCACCGCCGTTCGGCGGCGGCACGCACACCTCACTGCCGCTGCCGAGCCGGAACTTGCTAATCGTCGCTGACGAGGCCACCGCCGACGAGCTGCAGGACGGCCTCAAGCACGTGTGGGTGTTCGACATCCGCGAACCGGCCAACCCGGTCAGCATCGCCACCTTCCCCACCCCCCGCGAGGACGCGTACGAGAGCAAGGGCCGGCACTTCGGCCCGCATAACCTGCACGAGAACCGGCCCGGCAGCTTCGTGTCCGAGAACATCATCTTCGCCACCTACCAGAACGCCGGCCTGCGCGTGTTTGACATCACCCGCCCGTTCGAACCCCGGCAGATCGGTGCCTACGTCCCGGCCCCGCCCGAACGGGTCATCGACCCCCGGCCCGGCGGCAAAGCCGTCATCCAGACGGCCGACGTGTACGTCCGCGGCGACGGAGTCTGCTTCACCACCGACTACAACGGCGGGCTCGACATCGCCCAGTACACCGGGCTGTGACGAAAGCCATGGCCGGGTCCGTGGCAGGACCTCATGCACGGTTGATCCTTGCGCCACATCGTCGCGACCGACAACGCACGGACCCTGGACCTGATGGCACTCAAGGCGAAGAGAGCAGGACCATCGGCAAGCTCGTCGTCGCCCGCTGAGATGTCAGCTGTCCCCAGCTGGGTGCAGCCGGTATTTGCCCGCGGAAGCGGACCCGTCCCGTTGCACGACGTGGTCAGGTCGGCCATCACAGTGCCGCTTATCGTGGGCGTCTCCTATGCCCTGGCCGGGCCCCAGGCATCTCTTTTCGCAGCGATCGCGGCCCTGCTCGTGGTCCTGTCCGAACGCAGTGGGACTACCGGGCAGCGCGCATTCAAATCCGGAGCCGGCCTGGCGGCAGGTGTTCTCGCCATGGCCTTCGGCCCGCTCACCGCGGGGGCAGGGCTCAAGCCGTTCGCAACCGTCATGCTCTTCGGCCTGGTCGCCAGTGTGATCAGCGGATTCGGGGCCGCGCTGTCGTTCGCCGGCATGCAGATGCTCGTGCAGATGTCGATCGCAGGCGGTGTGGTCATCAGCCTGCCGATTAGGGAACGCATCGTCTGCTACATCGCTGGAGGTGTCGTCGCGCTGGCCGGCGCCATCGCCCAAAGCTGGTGGGAACGGACTGACCAGCTGTACGGCCAGGCTATCGAGCGCGTACGGCAGTCGATCGCCACATGGCCACGACCCGGTGATCCTGGCGGCAGCTCCGTGTTGACTGAACACCGCCGCACCACCGACCAGTTCCTCGCCCAGGCGCGCGACCTGATCCTCACCGCCCGGCCACGAACACAACGCCGCCGAAATCTCCTACAGCAGGCGGATTGTGAATATGCACAGCTCAGTGTCGACGTGACCTTCCTGATCGGCGCGCAGCCGCCGCCACGCATGCTGGTTGCGGCGCGGCCCTACCCGGTACCAGAGATCGCCGCGGCGGCTCTGCGAAACAAAGCCACCTGGAACTTTGCGCTGCGGCTAGAGATCTGCCTGGCATTCGGCGAGATCATCCGCCAGCTGCTGCCGATCGGCCACGGCTACTGGATTCTCCTGACGATTGCGCTATCGCTGAAACCTGACCTGGCTCCGGTGTTCGTCCGGACAATGCAGCGCGCGATCGGAACGATCGCCGGCGTAGGCCTGGGCTGGATCGCCGTGGTCCTCGCCCCGGGCTACGCGGCACTCCCCATCCTGGCCGTCCTCGGAGCCGCCATCCCTTACACGGTGCGCCGCAGCTACGGCTGGTTCTCGGTCGTAATCACGCCTCAGATCTTCCTGATCCTGGACCTCGGCCGCAGGATCGGCCCTGGCGTACTCGGCGAGCGCATCCTTGCCACGGTGATCGGGTGCCTGGTCGTGGTGACCGTTGGCAACGCGCTGTGGCCAGCCACCTGGGCCAGTGCGATCTGCCGAGACGCCGCGGCCCTGAAAGCAGCCGTCGCAGCATTTCCGCGTGACCACGGCGCGACCGTCGCTGAGATCTGCGAACAGCGGCTCAGAGCCGCGACGGCCGTTGAGGCTCTTCGCGCCCGCCTCCAAGTGCGGTCAACCGAGCCGGGCGTCCGCCAAACCGGCAGGCTGAAACGGGCGGACAAGCAGATACGTGACCTTGAAGACACGCTAACCGCCAGCGTGCGAACCTGGGCAGCGACGACCATCGCGGGCTGGCCTCAACCCGCTCCGTCGGCCGACGCAACCGTGCGCCGGGAGATGCGCCACGAGCCGCCAGACCGGCGCAACTCCTGAGTGATGACCGCCGTGGCACGGATGGCTGGCGGCGTGACCGGGTCGACGATCAGCAACACGGATCTGGCGATCGCGTGGCCGTCGTCCGGCCCGGGCTCGATGACCGGGTTCAGGGTCAGGTGCAGGGTCACCGGACCCTCGGCTTCCCAGACGGGACCGACTGACTCGCGCAGCGCCTCGCGGCCGACGTGATTGCCCTGCGTGCCGTCCAGTACCGCGTCCTCCGTGAAAAGCGCGACGTAGCGGTCGGCATCGCGCCGGCTTGCTGCCTCGTCCGCGCGGGTGATGAGGTCGAGAATGGCCAGGCGGTCGCCATCGGACAGGTTCACGGCCGCAGCCACCGCGCAATCCGGTCGCGGATCTGCGCCGGGAAGACGCTCTTGGGGATGACGGCGTGAATCGCCTTGGGCGGGACCGACGTGTAGGCCGACCCGGTCTGGTTCGCGTACTGCGTTACCCGGAAGCTGACCGCCATGCTCGCGAGTGCGTATGCCTCCGGTTCAGTAATGCCGGCCGCTGTGGACAGCCAGCTGATGACCTCGCGCAGGCAGCCGACCAGCGCCTCATCGAGGCTGGCGGCGAAGCCGATCACGATCCAGGCGGTGTCTGTCTCGCCGATCGGCCCGGGAAGGGCTACCTGCTTGTGCAGGTCGTAGCGGATCTCCAGGTCCTCCGCTGCGGTCTCGATGGCGGTCTGGTCAACCACCCCGTCACCTTGCAGGGCATGCACGTCACCGATCCACACACGCCCGCCAGGCTTTGCCACCGGCAGGAACAGGTGGCTGCCCACGCCCAGGTCGCGCAGCACAAGGTTGCCGCCATAGCTACCGGATACGATCGCGCTGACAATCTCCTCGCCCGCTGGCTCGGTCGCCACCACCCCCAGGAACGGGGCCATCGACAGCGTGATGCCGTGGGTGAACTCTGCCTTAGTCCGGGCTTCGTCGAACCTGAAGTAGTGCACGTACGGCTCAGCGAAGTCGTGCGGTAGCGCGCCTACACCGAGCGGGAACGAATTCCAGCCCCAGCCAATCGTCCGCAACGCGGTGATGCTGACCTCAATCACGTCGCCCGGATCCGCCCCCGCCACGGTGACCGGACCCAGCATCGAATACGGGCCGTGCGGATATCGGTGGCGCAAGGGCTCGCGGTCGGCGAAGCTCATGCCGAACACCGCCTCGTTCCCCCAATGCGTCCAGGTATTCGGATAGCGGACCGTATCCCCCGACGCGACCTCAGCAACCGGCTTTGCGGCCGGATCGAGGTAGCCAGACCGTACCGTCTCCGGCGTCGATTCGACAGTGTGCGTGCTGGCCATTCGCATAGCCTCCGTTCCACTCGGGAGAACTAGTTCATAAAGCCGCGCGTATGCGCCGCCTCAGCCGACTCGCCGTCGATGGTAGGCGGCTCCCGCGGCTGACCGGGGTGCCAATGCCGCTCAGCTGCGAAGGAACGCGAGCAGGTCGGCGTTGATGGTGTCGGCTCGGGTGCTGGGCATGCCGTGCGGGAAGCCATCAGCCGCGGGACCGAGCTGATCAGGACCGCCTTGGCATGGCCGACGCCTTCAGTCACGAGAATGGTCCGGAACCTTGAGCGGGGAGGGTGCCAGCAGGCCCAGGCCGCGGGCGCACGCGACGGTGTCAGCTCGGCGGTGGGTGCCGAGCTTGGCGTATATGTGGCGCATGTGCGTTCTCACGGTGTTATGCGAGACAGACAGTTCATTCGCGATCTCCGGCATGGACAGGCTGGTCGGCAGGTAGCGCAGCACCCGGATCTCAGAATTGCTCAGCGGCGCGAGCGGCGGTCGTGGCATGCCCGGCGGCGATCCGGAGGTTCGTCCGGCCAGCAGGCCGAGGATCTCGGCGATCATGGCGCCGTGGGCGGTGAGCTGCCGGGCATGGCGCTTGAGCAGATCGGGCGCCGGATCTAGCACGAACAAGAACAGCGCGCGGTCGGGTTCAGCAAGATCGAGAGCGTGCTCGAGCGCGCGGCCAGCGGCGACCCGGTCACCGAGCGCGTCCTGGGCTATTGCCTCTAGCAGAAAGGCATGAGGCAGCCAGCCCCAGGGGAGCGCCGAAGCCGAGTCGTCGAGGACAGGTGCAAGCGCTGCGGCCGCCGCACTGGGGTTACCTTGCGCTAGCCGCAGCGCTGCTGCTGCAGTGCGTATCTCTCCGCGTTCGCGGTCTTGACTGCCGAACCCAACCAGGATTTGCTCGGCCGCCTCGGTATCCCCGAGACGGACCAGGACGTACAGCAGCATGGCCCGCGCCCGCGCCAGGATCAGGTTCGGCGCATCCAGGCGCTCGGCAAGGCGCTCGGCGGTCCGGAATGCGGCAAGCGCATCGGCGTCCCGGCCGCGCCCCAGTTCGAGCCGCCCGCGGAAGTACTGTGCCGCCAGCCTCGCCGCGGGCTCCGCATCCTCCGTGAGAGATCGCTCAGCGCGCTGAACCCAGGCCTCGGCCTCCTCGGACCTGCCCTGCCCGACGAGCACAGATCCCAGAGTGAGATACGCGATGCCGGCGGCCGGTTCGTCGGTCCAGCCGTGCCGCCCAGCCATCTTGATGGCTTGCATGCTGCGCTCAGCTGCCTGCGCGGCAGAGCGGTAGATCTCAACAGCTGCCAGGTACGCCAGGCCGGTGAACTCGAGGTATGGCCGCCCGATGCGGCCCGCCAGCGCTATCCCCTGCTCCAAGTGCCGCTCCGCGGCCTCGAACCGCGTGGTCCAGACCTCTGTGCTTCCTAGGCTGATCAGGGCCAGCGCGCGTAGTTCCTCACTCAAGCCCAGCTCCGCCGTTAGCGGGGCCTCGGCCAGGACCTGCAGGCCCTTCGCTTCCGTGGCGACTTGCGGGAGGTTCCCGCGCTGCCGGGCGTGCAGCAGCCGTATGACGCCGAGCAGAACTTGAAACCTGCCGCGCCGGCTAGCCTCCACCGACGGCGAACCTCGCTCCGCCATACGCAGGTACCGCTCCGCCGCCTCGAGCGACCCCCGGGCCAGCTCATCGGCAGCCACCAGCGCGGCCAGCTCCGCATCGGTTGCGCTGGCCTCGGCGGGGAACTGGGCCAGCAGCGCGTGCACGGTTGCGGCCTGCCCTGCGAGGTGCAGGCCCGGCTTGTTGTCGGCAAGCAGCCGGGTGGCCATGGCCCAGTCCCCCGCGGCCTGGGCCTGACGGACCGCCTCCACCGGGAAATCGTGCTCGCTGAGCCACTCGGCTGCAGCGCGGTGCAGCGCCGCTACCTCGCCCGGTGCAGTGCGGCGCAGCTCCCGCTGAAGCAGGTCGGAGAGCAGGTGGTGGTAGCGAAACCAGGACCGCGCCGGGTCCAGGGCGACCACGAATGCGTTCGCCTCCTCCAGGTCCTGCAACATGCGCTCTCCGCCACTCCCTCCGGTCAGCAGGTCGGCCAGCTCGCCGTTGACCTGCTCCAGCACGCTGGTCCGCAGCAGCAGCCGCTGCACTTCACGGCTGCGCCGGCCCAGCACCTCGGCTAGCAGGTACTCGGCCACGGTCCGCTCGCTGCCGGAGAACTCCGCTGCGAACCGCTCCGGCTCGGGATGCCCGGCCAGCGACAATGCCGCCAGTCGCAGCCCTGCCGCCCATCCCTCGGTCCGCTTGTACAGCAACGCCAGGGCCGGCTCAGCCAGCTCTACCGAGGCTCCCCGCAACAGCTCGCGCGCCTCCTCGAGCGTGAACCGCAGGTCCTCGCCGCGCAGCTCGCTCAGCTCTCCCTCCAGCCGTAGCCGGTGCAGCCCCAGCCGCACGTCATGTCGCGTGGCCAGGACGAACCGCAGTTCCTGCGGCCCGCGCATCACGAGCAACTCAAGCTGCCTCAGCGCCTCGTCCGAATCGAGGTCATGCACGTCATCGATCACGAGCCAGACCTGGTCCTCCAGCTGGGCCAGGTCTTTCATCAGCCGCTCGGCGATCGCCCACCCGTCCATGTCTGGCGCCGCAGTCAGCGGGCGCACGAGCGCCGACCCCGGCTCGGTCCGCCGCAGCGAGCCGAGCACCGACAGCCAGAACCTCTGCGGATCACGTTCGTCCCGTCCCACGGCAACGGACGCCACGCGGCCGCTCGGGGCCGCCTCGGCGATCCACGATCGAAGCAAGACCGTCTTTCCGCTCCCCGGCGGCGCCGACACCACAGTCACTCGGGCCGACGCCCCTAGCCGGGCCGAAAGCCCGGGACGGGACACCATACGCACCGAGCCCTGGCCGGCGAGCCGGCCGACCACTGCACCCGGTTCCTGCGCAGATCCCACGGCGACGATCATCGCACGACGCCCGTCCAGCCACCTGCATCGAGACAGCGCGGTACCGGGTGGTTGCAGGCAGGCAAGCGGGCTCAGATCACATCGGTGATGTGACGCCAGCTCACATCGCTCGAAGGCAGCCTGGGACCAAAGCGGCCAGCCGGCGTCGGCGCGCGAATTCGGGGAACGGCTCGCCCGTCCCCCGCCGCTGGCTGCGGAGCAGAGGAGTCACGATGACTACGACAGCCCGTACTGAGCACCTGCTGGACCGGATGGCCTGGGGCGACAACCTGTTCACCGCCCGCGATTTCACTGGGCTCGACGAGGTCCACCACCCC
>JASHUG010000193.1 GCA_030040155.1 Streptosporangiaceae bacterium
GCCAGCTTGTGAACACGCTCTGTAGCAGCCGGTTCCGACGACTCAAGGTGCGTGTGGCGTTGCCTGCGGACTGCCCGGTGAGATCCTGGTCACGTCCAGGCCGGCCCGGCCGCTGGCGCGGCCCCTATGGCGTGTTGGTCGGGCTCGGGCTTGGAGACGTCGGGGTCGGGTCCGGAGTAGGCGTGGGAGTCGGTGTCGGCGAGGCCTGGACCACGAAGAGGACCACTCCCTGCCCCGGCACGAGACTCTGGCCCGCGTTCGGCGACGTGCTGCACACAGAGCCGGGGGAAAGTCCCCCAGGGTTCGTGCAGGTTTGCTCGCTGATCTGGTTCTGGCTCACGTCGTACGGCGAGCTTTCCAGCGTGTTGATCGCCGACTGGACGTTATCGCCGATAAGGCTAGGCATCGCCACGCCTGCTGGCGGCAGTGTGAGCGTCACCGGCGAGCCCTTCTGGACCTGGGTATTAGCGGTCGGGCTCTGATCGAGGACGATGTTGGTCCCGTCGCCGGCCGGGGCCGGAGAGCTTGACCTGACGATCGTCCATGTCAGTCCGGCCAACTTCAGCGTCTTTTCCGCCTGACCGAGCGTGTCGCCCTGGACGCTGGGCACCGCGACCGTGCTGCTGCCGCTCGAGACGATGAGATTAACCTTGCTGCCCTTGGGCGCGGTGGTGCTCGGGTTGGTGGAGATCACGTCGTTCTTGGCGTAAGTCGCCGAGTGCTGATACGTGATGGCACCGATCTTGAAGCCATCCGTTGTCAGTTCGCTCTCCGCCGTCTTCAGCGGCAGGCCGGTGACGCTCGGGATCGTGACCCCGGAACTGCTGTTGCCTGCGCTGATGAATTTCAGGCCGACGATCAAAGCGACCAGGACCACGATGACCACGGCGATCGCGACCCAGGGCCAGATCTTGCGCTTCGGGTGCCCGCCGTCAAGATCGCCTTCCTCGGGACCGTAACCGTACGGCGGGATCGCGGCGGTCCGGCCGACGGTCTGGGTCTGCGCGCCCATCCTGCGGGTGCCAGGGCCGTAGGTCTGCGTGGCCATCGGCGCGGCGAGCTGGGCGCCCGACAGGGCCCGCTGGATGTCGTTGCGCATCTCACCCGCCGACTGATACCGCATCGCCGGGTCCTTCTGCATCGCCTTGAGCACGATCGCGTCCGCCCAGGCCGGCACCTCGGGATCGATCCTCGACGGGGGGATCGGCTCTTCCTTCACGTGCTGGTAGGCGATGGCTACCGGCGAGTCGCCGGTAAAGGGCGGCCGGCCGGTGAGCAGCTCGTAGAGCAGGCAGCCGGTCGAGTACAGGTCACTGCGAGCGTCCACCCGCTCGCCGCGGGCCTGCTCGGGCGACAGGTACTGCGCGGTGCCGATGACCTGGGCGGTCTGGGTCATCGTCATCTGCGAGTCGGAAACGGCCCTGGCGATGCCGAAGTCCATCACCTTGACCTCGCCGGACCGGGTCAGCATCACGTTGCCTGGCTTGATGTCGCGGTGCACGATGCCGTTGCGGTGACTGTAATCCAGCGCCCGGAGCACGCCGTCGGTGATCTCGGCGGCCCGCTCGGGGAGCAATCGGCGATCGTCACGGAGCAGGTCGCGCAGCGTCCTGCCGTCCACGAATTCCATCACGATGTAGGGCACGGGGGTGCCGCCGACCATGTCCTCGCCCGTGTCGTAGACGGCGACGATCGAGGGGTGGTTGAGCGAGGCCGCGGACTGAGCCTCGCGGCGGAAGCGCGCCTGGAAGGTCTGGTCCCTGGCCAGGTCGTCCCGCAGCGTCTTCACGCCAACGATCCGGTCAAGACGGATATCGCGTGCCCGGAATACCTCGGCCATGCCCCCGCGCCCGACGATGCCTTCGAGCTCGTAGCGGCCACCGAGAAGCCGTGGCTGAGTCATGTCTCGCACTTACGTACCGTCCTGCCGATCAAGGGCTGCCGCCACCGATGCGGGCCCAGGCGGCAGCCCCGCGCCCGGGTTATCCCGTGAGTCATGGATGACCATCCGTCCTGCCCGCGTCCTGGTCCGGTCATGAGTGCCCCAGATAGGCCTCGATGACCTTGACCGCGATCGGCGCCGCCGCGTCCGCGCCGAAGCCGCCGCCCTTGACGATGACGCCCACCGCGATCGGGTTGGCACCGGGAACGAAGCAGCTGAACACCGCGTCGTCGGGGCTCTCTTGGGGGGTGAGCCCGCTTTCGGCCGTCCCGGTCTTGCCATAGATCTGGATGCTCGTCGCCGGCGGCCCCGCGGTCTGATACGCGGTGCCAGCCGGGTTGTGCGTGACCTCGTACATCATCTGGCTGACGTCCGAGGCGACCTCCGGGGTTACCGGGTGGCTGAAAGCGGTCGGCGCAGTTGACTGGATCACCGACAGGCTTGGTGTCAGGACCTGCTGGACCAGGTACGGCTTCATGAGCGTGCCGCCGTTCTCGATCGCCGCGGCGAACATGGCCTCCTGCAGCGGGGAGACCTCGTCGTCGAACTGCCCGATGGCCGAGAACGCCGTCAGCGACGGGTCGGTCCAGCCGGAATCCTCGGGGAAGAGGCCCGGCTCCACCTGGAACGGGATGTCAAGCGTCTGGTTCATGCCGAACTTGTTGGCGTAGTCCCGCAGTACCGGCGCGGTCAGCTTGATGCCGAGCTTGGCGAACGCGGTGTTGCAGGACAGGTAGAACGCCTCGATGACCGGCGGGTTGCCATTCGCGCAGGGGATGTCGCCGTCGTTGTTCAGGAAGTTGCCGTTCGGCAGCCGGAGCGGCTGCGGGGCGGCCACGGTCGTGCTGGTGTTGGCAAGGAGGCCGGTGGAGAATGCGGCCGAGCTTGTCACGATCTTGAACGACGACCCCGGCGGGAAGTTCGGCGTGACGGCGCGGTTCAGCAGCGGCTGCGAGGGGTCGCGTACCAGCTTGTTGTAGGTGTCGTTGAGCTGGGTGCCGTCGAACGTCGTCAGCTCGTTCGGGTTGAACGAGGGGTAGGACGCCATGGCCAGGATCGCCCCGGTCCTCGGGTTCATCGCGACCACGGCGGCCTGGTGCCCGCCGTCATTGACCAGCGCGTTGTAGGCGGCCTCCTGGGCACGCGGGCTGATCGTGACCGCGACCGTGGCGCCCTGCTTCTGCTTGCCCGTGAGCAGGCTAGTCAGGTTGTGAATGGCGAGCCTCGGGTCGGTGCCCGCCAGCAGGTTGTTCTCGGTCGCCTCGATGCCGGTCTGGCTGTAGATCGTGTCGAAGCCCGTGACCGGCGCGTATACCGGGCCGTACGGGTACACCCGGTGGTAGGTGTTGGTCCCCTTGATCAGCACCGACTTGGCGATCACCAGGTCCGAGCCGTCGCCGGTAGCGACGATCGAGCCGCGCTGGTAGGTGAACTGCTGGTCGAATATCCGGATGTTGCCTGGCTCGCCGGCCAGCTTGTTGGTCTCGAACGCCTGCACGTAGTTGATGTTGAGCAGCAACAGCACGAACATCGCGAGGCAGGCTAGGGAGATGCGGAGGATTGCGCGGTTCATGCGGCCCGCACCACCTGGGTCATGCCCTCGTCCTGAATCGGCTGCGGGGCGGGCTGACGGGCCGAGTTACTGACCCGGATGAGCAGCGCGATCAGGATCCAGCTGGCGACCAGTGACGAACCGCCTTCAGAGAGGAACGGGGTCGTGACCCCGGTCAGCGGGATCAGGAAGCTGACCCCGCCAACGATCACGAAGACCTGCAGGGCTAGCACGAACGACAGCCCGGCCGCGAGCAGCTTGGAGAACGGGTCCTTCACCGCGAGGGCGGCCCGCAGGCCGCGCTGGACCAGCAGGCCGAAGATCAGCAGCAGCGCCATGACGCCGACCAGGCCGAGTTCCTCGCCGAACGCGGTGAAGATGAAGTCGCTCTGGACCAGCGGGGTGTGATACGGCTGGCCCTGCCCGAGGCCAGTGCCAAAGATGCCGCCGAAGGCCATGCCTTCCAGCCCTTGCACAGGCTGGTACGAGATCCCGGTCGGGTTCGAGCCGGAGAACGGGTGCAGCCAGGCGGTGAACCGGGACATCACGTGGTGGAACGTGAGAGCGGTTAGCCAGGTGCCGGCCAGGAACAGCCCGAGCCCGATCAGCAGCCAGGACTTGCGCTGCGTTGCGATATAGAGCATCGCGACGAACAGCCCGAAGAAGAGCGCGGACGTCCCGATGTCGGTCTCGAAGATGAGGATCAGCAGGCTCGCGCCCCAGGCGATCAGCACTGGGCCGAGGTCGCGTGCTCGCGGCAGGTCGATGCCGAGCACGCGGCGGCCGGCCAGCGCGAGCACGTCCCGCTTGGCCACCAGGTAACCGGCGAAGAACACCGCCAGTGCCAGCCGTGCGAACTCGCCGGGCTCGATCGAGAAGCTGCCGAAGGTAATCCAGACCTTGGCCCCGTTCACCGAGGTGCCGATCAGCGCCGGGATCGCCAGCAGCACCAGCGCGACCGCGCCGAGGGTATAGGTGTACCGCTGCAGGATCCTGGCCTCGCGGATCAGCACGAGCACGGCCACCAGCGCGATGACGCCGACGGCCGTCCACAGTACCTGCAGCATCGTGGCCGAGGTCGACATGTCGGTCACCACGGTGCCCGGGTTGCCGTTGCGGCCGGACTCCTGCAGCCGGTAGATCATCACGATGCCAAGGCCATTGAGCAGCGCGGCCAGCGGCAGCAGCAGCGGATCGGCGAACGGAGCGAACCGCCGGACCGCGAGGTGCGCGCCGATCATCATCAGCGCGTAGACCAGGATGTAGACCGACAGGCCGGACAGCTTGCCGCTGAGCCCCAGGCTGGCCGCGGCGTAGGCGAGCAGGACCACGGCCAGCGCGAACACGAGCATCGCCAGCTCGGTCCGCCGCCGGGCCCGCGGCATCGGGACTGGCTGATCCGAGAAGGAAGCGGCCGTCACCCGACCCCCAGGGCCGCGCAATAACTCGGCATCGCGGGCTCAGTACCCGGGCCAAGCGGAGCCGCCGGAACCTTGGCCCCGCGCTTGGCGTGGCCGTATTTCCGCTCCCAGGCCGCCTTGGTCTTGATATAGGCCTGGTCCCTGGTGGTCCACTGGGCTTGCGCCTGCGTGGTCTGCTGGCAGGTCCACCGCTGCTGGATCGTGGTGACGGTCTGCTCCGCCTTCGCCAGCGACCCCGGAGACGTCGGCAGCTGCAGGTCCGTGGGCACCGCGGACGCGGGGATATCGGTCTGCTTGTACAGCGACGACAGGTGCAGCCCGGCGATCTCGTCGCTGATGCCGCGGTAGATGATCACATGCGCGCCGTCGGTGTCGACGTAGTACTGGCCCTGGGTGATGCGCCAGCCGACGAACAGGCCGCCGATCACGAGCACGACTAGCACCGCCAGGATCGAGGTAACAAGCGGCCAGTGCCGCTTGGCCCGGACATCGTCGTCAAGGTCGTCGTCGTCGGCGATCATGGCGGCGTGATGGCCGTTGACGGAGTGGATCGAGGTGGCGCCACGCTCGACGTGGGAACCGCCGAGCAGCGCCATGGCGTCCGGGGCCGCGGCCGCGCCCGCCAGCTTCGATTCGCGGCTCGGCGGAACCGGGCCGGTGACGGTGTCGACCACATCCGCGACGATGCAGGTGATATTGTCCGGGCCGCCGTTGGCGATGGCCTGGTTGACGAGAAGCTGGACTGCCGTGTCCGCGTCGGCGACGGTCGTGAGCGTCTCGTGGACGGCCTCGTCGCTGACGACATCGGTCAGGCCGTCGGAGCAGAGGAGGTACCGGTCTCCGAGGATGGCCTTGTGCATGGTCAGGTCGGGATCGACGTCCGTGCTGCCCTGGAGTGCACGCATGATCAGCGACCGTTGCGGGTGCGTGGCCGCTGCGGCCGGGCTCAGCCGGCCCTCATCGACCAAGGACTGGATCAGCGTGTGGTCCGTGGTGATCTGGTAGAGGTTGCCGTCCCGGAGCAGGTACGCGCGGGAATCGCCAATATGGCAGATCGCGACCTCGTCACCGGCCCAGAGCAGGGCGGTCAGCGTCGTCCCCATCCCCTCGGTGGCGGGGTCGGCCATGCTCATCTCGTGCAGGGTGCTGCGCGCCGACGCGACGGCCGCGCCCAGCGCGTCGAGCATCTCACTGGCGCCGGTGAGACCCTGCCGGTCCAGCGGCGCAATCGCGGAGATGGCAACCGCGCTGGCAACTTCGCCGGCCGCGTGCCCGCCCATGCCGTCGGCGATCGCCAGCAAGCGCGGGCCGGCGTAGGCAGAATCCTCATTGCCCTCGCGCAGCAAGCCGACATCGGACTGGAGCGCGTAATGCAGTGCGAGAGTCATCTGCGCAACTCCAGTACGGTTTTGCCGATTCGGATCGGGACGCCCACCGGCACCGGGGTGGGCCCGGTGACCTTCTGCCTGTCCAGGTACGTGCCGTTGGTCGAGCCGAGATCCTCCACCAGCCATTGGCCATCTTGGGGGAAGAGCCGGGCATGTCGGGTAGAAGCGTAGTCGTCGCTGAGGACGAGCGTAGCGTCACCGGCTCGGCCAATGGTGATTTGCTGATCGGTCAGGCCCAGACTGGTGCCGGCCAGGGAGCCGGCGGTCACCAGCAGCTGCTGCGGCATCTGCCGGGAGACCCGTGCTGGCTTTGGCTTGGCACGAGGGGGAGCGACCCGTGGCGGCGGTTGCGGGTGCGGCACCGTGTCGGCCCGGCGGCGGCTCGACCTGGACGACTGACCGAACAGGTCAGTCCTGATGACACCAACCGCAGCGATGACGAACAGCCAGAGGACGGCCAGGAATCCAATCCTGATCAGTGTCAGCTCGAGCGAGTTCATTCCGGTCTGAGTCCTTGGCTGCCTTGATGCCTGTGTTGTCGTATATGGGAAGTTTCTATCCGGTATCGGGCGACTGGAACGCCGGATTCGGCCCGTTCCCGTGTGGTTATGTCAGTAAATACTGTCCCGGCGGAACACCAGTGTGGTACGGCCCAGCGTCACCCTGGTCCCGTCCGTCAGGGCCACCCGACGGACCGGCTGCCCGTTGACGAACGTCCCGTTGGTCGAGCCGAGGTCCACCAGTACGACTTCGCCGTCCTCGACCCGGATCTCCGCGTGGTGCCTGGACACGCCAGGGTCAACGAGACGCAGATCACAGTCGGTGCCGCGGCCCAGGATGATCAACGGGGTGGTGATCTCGTAGGTGCGCTGCGTACTGCCATCCGGGCCGGGCTCCGATCCCGAGACCAGCAGCCGCGGCTTGCCGTGGAAGGCACCCGATGGCTGCGGCAGGTCGCTGGCGGGGCGGCGGATCTCGCCGTCCTCTACGGTCGTGCCCCTGATCACGCCGGACAGGATGCGGAACGTGCCGGTCGTCAGGTCGGGCACGCCCGCAAAGCGCATCCGGACGGGCCCGACGAACGAGTAGCCCTGCTCTTTCGCGTATTCACGTGCCAGGGTCGCCAGTTCGATCCCGAGGCTGTCGGCGTAGACGTCCAGTCGGTGGTAATCGTCCTCCGCGACCTCTACCACGAAGTCATTGGGCACCAGTGTCCGGCCCTGGGCCACTATGGCCGCCCGGTCGTCCATCTCGCGCTGGATGGCGCTGGCCACCTCCACCGGCTGAAGCTCTGACTTGAAGGCACGTGCGAAGGCACCCTCGACCATCCCCTCGAGTCGATGCTCGAAGCGCTGCAGCACTCCCACCCTGGTGCCTCCTCTCCCGGCCCGTATCCGATCGTATCGGCGATGTAGGGTAGCTTGCGGTCGTGCTAACCTGACTGCTGCCCAGGGCGGGTGGCGGAACGGCAGACGCGCACGGTTCAGGTCCGTGTGTCCGAAAGGACGTGAGGGTTCAAATCCCTCCTCGCCCACACCTACTGTTCATGCGCCTGCGGGCAGCCATATTCGCAGCACTGGCCGCGGCCTAGGCGAAGCTTAGGCGCCCGATACCGTCCTTGTCACCGGGATGGCCTTGTCGCCCGGATCAACTGCCGACTGCCTGTCTGGCAGCATGTTCCGGGTGAAAGAGGCGGAGCTTGTGAGCCGGGCCGCCAGCGTGGCCGAAGACATTTTGTTTCCCTCCGCGGACCAGGTAGACCGGGCCGATGCCGTGCCCGTGAGCCACCTCGATGCGCTAGCCGCTGCCGGGCTGTACGGGCTAGGCGGGCCGTCGTGGGCGGGCGGCCAGGACGCGAGCCTGGCCACATATTGCAACGTGATTGAGATCCTGGCGGGCGGCTGCCTGAGCACGACGTTTGTCTGGTTGCAGCATCACGGCGCGGTCCGCGCGGTCGCCGCCAGTGGCAACGAGCGGCTCCGGTCGTGCTGGCTGGAGCCGCTCTGCCGGGGAGCGCGGCGGGCCGGCATTGCCCTGGGCGGAGCGCGGGGAGTTTCGCGGGGTCATCCCCCCGGGCTCGCACCGGCCCGGCCGGGTCCGCCGCTCCTGCGCGCTCGGCAGGTCGCAGGCGGCTACGTGCTCGACGGAACGGCGCCGTGGGTGACCGGTTGGAATCGGGTGGATGCCATTTACACGCTGGCCCGGCTGCCAGGCGAGCGGCTGGTGGCGGCGCTGGTACCCGCAAAGACGGACAAGCAGCTGCTGGCGGAGCGGCTTAGCCTGGTCGCCGTGAACGCGAGTTGGACCGTCGAGCTGAGCTTCGCCGGCTACTTCGTGCCGGACTCGCTGGTCTGCTCGGTCTTTCCGCAGGTCGACTTCCTGGCCAGGGATGCTGAAGGGCTGCGGCCCAACGGGTCACTGTCGCTGGGCGTTGCCGCCCGATGCTGCCGCCTCATCGGCCCGAGCCCGCTCGACGCCGAGCTGGCCAGGCGCCGCGATCACCTGGATCGCGCCGACGCGGGCTCGATGCCGGCCGCCCGGGCGGCTGCGAGCCAGTTCGCCTTCCAGTCCGCTGGCGCGGCGGTGGCCGCAGCGGGCAGCACCGGCATTCTCACCGGCCGGCACCCGCAGCGTCTGGCCAGGGAGGCTCTATTCCTGCTCGTCTTCGGGTCCCGGCCGGCCATCAAGGAACGCCTTACCGAGTTGCTCAGCGCGGTACCGGGATGACGGCGATGAGGTTCCGCCCTCAGACCAGCGCCGCCATCCAGGCCGTCCGGCACGGGCTGGTCCTGGCACGTGAGCAATCGGGCCGGGCAGCGGTCACGCCCAAGGCCGGTCGAGACATCGTGACCAGCACGGACATTGCGGTTGAGGACGCGATCCGGGAGCTGATCGCCGGTCCCACCGGGCTGCCGGTCGTGGGCGAGGAGCAAGGCGGCGAGATCCCGCCCGACGGATCGCCCTACTGGCTGGTCGACCCGATCTGCGGCACGCGCAACTACGCCAGCGGCACCTCGCTGTACAGCATCAACGTGGCGCTGGCCGAGGACGGTCAGATAACCGCGGGAGTCGTCGGTGACCCCTCCACCGGCGAGGTGCTGGTGGCCGAACTCGGTCGGGGCGCAGTCGCCGCGGGGAGCCTGGACTTGGATGAGTGGCGCCCGCTGCACACGACTGGTGCGGGCCAGACCGTGGCGATCGAGCCTGCCAGGTCGGCCGGGCGCCGGCGCGAGCACGCGGCCGCCGTCATCGCCGGCCTCATCAGGGCCAATCGGTGGGACTTCAGGTCGCTGGCCTCCACGCTGTCGATGGCCTACGTGGCGCGCGGTCGGCTGTCGGCGTGGGCTGTGTTCCTGACCGACTCGCCGGTGCATTGCGCCGCAGGGAGCCTGGTCGTCTCTGAGGCTGGCGGCGTGGTGTCCGACATCGAAGGCGCCGCGTGGAGCACGGATTCCGACTCGTGCCTGGCCAGCGCGACTCCCGGACTGCACGCGGAGGTGCTGGAACTGATCGCCAAGTGGCCAGAGTAGGCGGCTATTGCGGGCACAATCGATACTGTGCCGGAACTGCCCGAGGTGGAAGCGCTTGCCGCTGATCTGCGTGAGCGCGCCGTCGGCCGGGTCATCGACCAGGCCTTCGTCGCCGAGTTCTCGGTGCTCAAGACCTATGACCCGCCGCTGACCGCGCTGCGCGGTGCCACGCTTGCTGGTACTTCCCGGCGGGGCAAGTTCCTCGACCTTGCCGCTGAGCCCGCTGACGGCGGTCCGGCCTTGCACCTGGTTACTCACCTGGCCAGGGCAGGCTGGCTCCGCTGGCGCGACTCGCTGCCCGAGCAGCCGCCGAGGCCGGGCAAGGGGCCCCTTGCGTTCCGGCTGCGGTTCACCGACGGTTCCGGCTTTGACCTCACAGAGGCGGGAACCCGCAAGCGGCTGGCGGTCTATCTGGTCAGGGACATCGCGGAGATCCCGAACGTTGCCTCGCTAGGGCCGGAGCCGCTGGATCCGGGCTTTACCGCGCAGACGCTCGGCGGGATCCTCGCCGGGCGGCGCACTCAGATCAAGGGCGTGCTCAGGGACCAGAAGCTGATCGCGGGCATCGGGAACGCCTACTCCGATGAGGTCCTGCACGCAGCGAAGATGTCGCCGTTCCGGCTGGCTTCGAGCCTGTCCGCCGAAGAGGTGGAGGACTTGTACGCCGTCATCGTCGGCACGTTGCGCGAGGCCATCGGCCGCTCCGACGGCCTGGCCGCCAGCGACCTGAAGAAGGAAAAGAAGGCGGGCCTGCGCGTGCACGGCCGGGTCGGCGAAGCCTGCCCGGAGTGCGGTGACACGGTGCGCGAGGTCTCGTTCGCCGACTCGGCCCTGCAGTACTGTCCGACCTGCCAGACCGGTGGCAAGCCGCTCGCTGACCGGCGGATGTCGCGGCTGCTGAAGTAGGCGGCGCCGCGGCAAGCCGCGCCGCGGCCTACTTCTGGTGCTAGCCAGGGGGGACGACCCCCCGTACCCCCCGCGTGCGGCTTGCCGCGGGCAGGCTAGTTGAAGATCTCGTGCATCTCGCTCCAGCGGGTCAGGTCACAGCCGCCGTCGACGATCGACTCGTGCACTGGCTTGCCGAACCAGACGCCGGTGATATAGAAGCTGGAAGCATCCGACAAGATCATCGGGCACATGACCCTGACGTCCGATGGCTGCAGGATGGTCTTGTGCGCGATTAGCTGGCTGCAGGCGGCCGCGGCGTCTGGCTTGGTCCCGCCGGGCGGATCACATCGCAGGGTCCAGCGGTGAATGCTCCCCGGAGCGGTCGTGACGATCGTGAGCGATGCCTTGGCGGCTGCGGTCGTGCCGGCTGTCGAATGCGTGCCGCTGGAGGTGCTGCTTGAGGGCGCAGCGCTTCCTGGCGCGGCGGTGCTGCCGCAGGCGGCAACGAACACCCCGCACGCGGACAGCAGGCCACAGGCTAGGACCCTCTGGAACCGAGGCTGTGCCGGGCGAAAACGTTGCGTCATGGCCATTTGACGTGCACTCTCCCCTGCCGGTTCCGGCGACAAGCCGAATTTGGTAGGCGACCGGCCGATCCCCCACGCTACCGCCGGCTTTGCTCCTTCCGTGATCGCTCACCGCCTGGTAATGCGACCATGGGCCAGTGGGGTGGAGGTTCTCAGTTGCACAGCGTGACCGCGACCGCATTGACGGTACGGCTCGCGCGGTCATCGAGTGCGCTGCTGACGCCATCCTCGCACTGGGACCTGACCGGACCGTCACGCTGTGGAATCCGGCGGCGGAGCGGCTGTTCGGCTGGAGCGCGGCCGAAGTGGTCGGGCTCGCGCCCCCGTTCGTGCCCGAGGAGTTGCTGGCCGAGCACAACGCCGTCCTGGAGCGCGTAGCCAGCGGCGGCCAGGTGTCGTTCGCTACCCGGCGGCTTCGCAAGGACGGCGCGGTGCTCGACCTGCGGATCGACGCCAGCCGGATGCTCGACGGCACGGGCGCGGCCGCGGGATGGGTGTTCGTCTGCCATCGCAGCGGCGACGACGAAGCGGTCCGCCACTACATGGCCGAGCGGGCCAGGGTCGTTCGCCGGCTTGGTGACGTGGTCGCGGATATGAACGCCCAGCTAGAGCTGGAAGCGGTCCTCGACCGAATCGCCGCCAGCCTGCGCGAGCTGACCAGGGCGGACGCCGGAGGCTTCGTGATTATCGAGGAGGACAAGCTGCGACTGGTCAGCCTCGACGGACTGCCTGCAGAGCTGCGCGGCCGGACTGCCGACCTGCAAAGCAGCATGGTCGGCCGGCTGATGCGCTCGGGCAAAACCGTGCTGATGACCACCAGCGACTCCGGCGGCTTCGACGACCTCATCTGGGCCGCCCTGCCCGGGCTGCACACGATCACCCTCACGCTCTCGCATGTGGCCGGACGCCCCTACGGGGCGCTGTATGCCCTCTACAGCCGGCGCAAGGTCGGCCACGTCGAGCTTGAGCTGCTTGAGCTGCTCGCCGGGCACGCAAGCGTCGCGCTGTCCAATGTCACGGCGTTCGAGGAGGTCGTCAGGCAGCGAGCGCACGAGCGCGCAGTTATCGACGCGAGCGCCGACGGCATCGCGGTGCTGGACGCCGACGGGCTGGTGCGCCAGTGGAATCCGGCGGCGCACCGGCTGACCGGCGTGCCGCCCGAGCTTGCCGCTGGCCGCCGCCCGCCTTTCCCGTTGCCCGAGCCGGGCGCAAAGCTGACCCACAAGCTGGCCAACGGCCGCTGGATCGACCTGCTCTGTACCGGGCTGGACGGCCCGGACGAGAAGGTGCTCGACTTTCGCGACATCACCGCGGCCAAGGAACTAGAGGAGGCCAAGGACCTGTTCCTGGCCACCACGAGCCATGAACTGCGTACCCCGATCACCGTCGTGCAGGGATTCGCGAGCACGCTCGCCAACCGCTGGGACAAGCTCGCCGACAATGACCGCAGATCAGCAGTCCAGACGATCGCCGAGCGCGCGGGCTCCCTGGCCAGGCTGGTCGAGCAGTTGCTGCTTGGTTCCCGCGCCGGGGCCGACCAGCTTCCGGTGAGCAACGGACCGTTCGACCTCGGCGGCCTGCTGCAAGATGCAGTCGTCGCGTTTGGGCCGCTGTCCGAGCTGCACACCCTGGCGATCGAGGTACCGGACGACCTGCCACGGGCGCACGGTGATCCGATGGCAACCGACATCATCATCGGGCAGTTGCTTGAGAATGCGTTCAAATACTCGCCAGAAGGCGGGGCGGTAACGATCCGCGCCCGTGTGGACGGCGACCGGATCGTGGTTACGGTCGAGGACGAGGGCATCGGCATCCGCCCCCAGGACCGCGAGCGGGTATTCGAGCGGTTCATGCAGGCCGACGGCGGCGACCGGCGCCGCTTCGGCGGGATTGGCCTCGGGCTGTACATAGTCCGCCAACTCGCGCGAGCACAGGGCGGCGAGATTGAGGTCGGCGAGTCGGCGGGAGGCACGACCATGCGGCTGACGCTGCAGCGGCTCGGCAGTCCTTCCAGGCCGGGCCCTGGTCCGGCGGCCCCGGTGCTGCCGCGGCCGCGTCCGGCCAGCGAGCCATCTACGCCCTGATCGCGAAGGACATGCGGGTGCCAGCGGCTAGAAGTAGCTGGCGGAGTCCACCGTCGCATCCTTGATGCGGCGCCGGGTCACGGGATCGCGCAGTACCTGATCGCCGCCGGAGGCGGCGATGTACTCGTCGATCAGGGTGATGACGTCGTCACCCTGTTTCACGATCTGGCCGCGCTCCATCCAGATCACCCGGTTGCAGGTCAGCTCGATCTCTTCCAGGTTGTGCGCGACGAGAAAGACGGTGCCCGCCTGGGCGCGCAGCTCGTTGATCCGATTGTGGCTCTTGACCAGGAACTCCGCGTCCCCGGTGGCGAGCGCCTCGTCGATGAGCAGGATCTCCTGGCGCTTGGCGGCCGCGATGGCGAACCGGAGGCGCGATCCCATACCGGTGGAGTAAGTCTTCATGGGCAAGTCGATGAAGTCGCCGACGCCGGAGAACTCGACGATCTCGGGATAGCGGCGCTTGGTCTCCTGCTTGGTCATGCCCATGGCGAGACAGCCGAGGATGACATTGCGCTCGCCCGTCAGGTCGTCCATCAGTGCCGCGTTGACACCGAGCAGCGACGCCTGGCTGGCGGTGTAGACGTTCCCCTGCTCGGGCGGCAGCAGGCCGGCGATCGCCCGCAGGAGCGTCGACTTGCCCGACCCATTCCTGCCGATGATGCCGATGGCGTCCCCTCGGTAGGCGACGAACGACATGCCGCGGATCGCGTGCACCTCGCGGATCGACGCCCGGGTCTTGCGCCCGATCAGCCTGAGCAGCACGGTCGCCGCCGTGCCCTTGTCGCCGCCCCCGCCGTAGACGCGGTAGACGACGTGCAGGTCGTCGACGACCACCATCGGCTCAGCCACGGCCGTACCTCGTCTCAGCCCACCAGAAGTACACGAAGCCGACCACCAGGGCAAAGGCCGACCAGCCGGCAGCGGAAATCCAGGTCTCAGACGTGCTGAGCACCGCCGCACAGTGCGCGCTCAGCAGGTGCTCCGCGTTGGTCGTGCCTGGCCACTTGTTGCACAGGGCCTGGTTGTACGGGGCGGCGCCTGGCATGCTCTCGCGTGCGGTCGTGAGCAGGGCGTACCGCATCAGCGTGATGTACAGCGCAGCCGGGTTGAGCTGGAGCACCGCGATGACTTCTGGGTGCCGCTCGCCGAAGTGCGTCCTGGCCAGCGTGGCGATGCTGAACAGGACGAGCGACAGGTACATCCAGGTGCGCAGCAGGAACGGCAGCAACTGGCTGAAGTCATTGAGCTGCGAGCCCACCCGCGCCACGAACAGCCCGGCGCCCACGTTGAAGATCGATTGCAGCAGCAGCGCCGGAATGATGAGCAGCCAGTACCAGGTCACCGGCTCGCCGCGGAACAAGATGATGACGACCAGCACCACCATCGAGATCAGCAGCTGTTCAAGTTCGATGATCACGTAAGCGAGCGGCAGTGCGGCCCGCGGGAATTGCAGCGCCCGGATCAGCGGCAGGCTCTCAGTGATGACCTTCGAGGTCGACAGGAACGCGCGCTGCGTGAAGTTGAAGACGAAGACGCCGACGACCAGGAAGGACAGGTAGTCGTCAACGCCCCTGCTGGTGTCCAAGAGGACGCCGAAGATCAGCCAGTAGACACCGACGTTCAGCAGCGGCGTGAGGACCTGCCAGATCTGGCCAAGCTTGGCCTCGGTGTACATGGCGATGTTGCGGGCCGTCGCGAACGCGATGATGAAGTGCCGCCGCACCCACAGCTGCCGGATGTAGGCGAGCATCGGCGGGCGCTGAGCGCTCGGCAGCAGCCCGTGCTGCTGCGCGTACTCTGACAGCGCCAGACCATCAGCATCTGGCTCGGTAACGCCAACGTCGCCGGCGAGAAGCTGGCCGGGCGCTGCCAGCCTGCCGGAGTTCGGATCTCTCCTGCCCCTGGCACCCTGCCTGGACTTCAGGTCGCTCACCCTGCGCTCCTGACGGAGAACGAGCTATGCCGGGCACCTTTCACGCGGCGACTGTACCACCACCACAGTTGTAAGGTACAACTGTTGCTGTGGCCAACAGTGTGCCCGACGACGCCCAGCTCGAGCAGCTCCTAACTCAGCTGCTACGTGCGGTATCCCCTGGTTTCGCGGCCGCGAGACCCGATGACGGTGCCGTCCATCCCGTCCGGGCGGCGCTGACCAGTAGCCGATCGTCAGCGTATGCGGCGCGAGACGATGCCGGAGCCAGCCACGCCGACCCCGGCCAGCAAGGTTTGACCGTTGCAGGCGAAGCCAAGCTGCCCTCGGTGTCGGGATCGGAAGCGCGCGCGCTCATCGAACTCGTGTCCGCCCGCGGCATCGCGCAAGGCGAGCTGGCCGGCCTACTCGGGCTGGAGAAGAGCACCGTCAGCAGGCTCGCCGCCGGGCTCGAGCGGAAGGGCTGGGTCCGCCGTGGCCGCGACGAAGTCAATCAGCGTTACGTCAGGCTGTACCTGACGCCCGAGGGCGGAGCCGTCGCGGCGAGAGTCCTGGGTGCCTGGCATTCCCGGCAGGCGCGGATCCTCGCCGCGCTGTCCGACGACGAGCGGGCGGGCCTGTCGGCCGGCTTGCGCGGGCTCGTCAGGGGCCTTGCCGCCGAGGGGCTACTCGCGACATCGGCCGATCACGATTAGTGACCGGTGCCTGCCTGCGCCGGTAACCACGTGAGACGAGGGACCTCAGATGCGGGTGCGCGGTTTCCATTAATGCGCCGCCGGGCATCCCGCACGCAGCGGTTCTTCCACTGTGGCGTCGCGGGCATCGGGGCGGAACGCAGGGAGGTGAGAGCAACGGGTACCGTGCTCCTTCCTTTTGCACCTGCAAGCGTCGCGGTGGCACGTCAGCGCCTTACCGCGGATCTCATCAAGGCCGGGATCGTGAACGCGGCCGTCGGTGACGCAGTCCTGGTAGTCAGCGAGCTTCTTAGCAATTCGATCCGGCACGCTCAGCCTCTACCCGGTGCCAACGTGCAGGTTGCGTGGGTAGTGGACGACGACTCGGTCGAGGTGGCCGTAAGCGATGGCGGCTCGCCCACCAGGCCGAGGCCGGCCCATGCCTCGCTCTCCGCACTGGGCGGGCGCGGCCTGGACATCGTCGCTTACCTGTCCTGCCGGTGGGGCGTGCGGACGGACGATGCCGGCCTTACGGTCTGGGCAGTGCTTGCGGCACCCGTCGGCCAGCGCCGGGCCGAGAGGATTGGATATCCCGCCGGTTAGCTTGCCTGCCTTTTACCAACTCGTGGTGAGTACGCCGGCATGCATCCGGTGATACTCCCTGAAGTGCGTGCCTGGGACTGCATTGGGCCGCCAGCAACAGCACCCGCGCCCGCCGGGGGGCGACGGTGCCATCAGGGGGAGATCGTGGGTCATACCAGGGGTGTGGATAGCGAGGCCGGGCATCTGCGGACTGTGCTGGTTCACAGGCCGGGGCTCGAGCTGCAGCGACTGACATCCCGGCACCGAGAGCGCCTGCTACTTCGCTCGCTGCCCTGGGTGAGCAGGGCCAGGCAGGAGCACGACCTGTTCTGCCAGGCCTTGCGCGACCAGGGCGTAGAGGTCCTGTACCTGACCGAGCTCTTGCAGGACTCGCTGGAATATGAAGCGGCGAGGGATGAAGCGATCGGCCTGGCCGTGGCGGACGCCGGCCTGGGTGATGAGCTGCGCGGCCAGCTGCGCGCTCATCTGGAAGCTCTGGGACCCGAGGCGCTCGCCCAGGTGCTGATCGCGGGCCTGACCCCGCACGAGCTGAAGCTTGGCCGCGGCGTGGTGTTCGAGTTGCTCGACCGCCACGACTTCGTCCTGGATCCGTTGCCTAACCTGATGTTCACGAGGGACTCGAGCCTGTGGATAGGCGATCGCGTGGCGGTCGCAAGCCTTGCGGCGCAGCGGCGGCGGCGTGAGGCCGGCCTGGCCGACGTCGTTTACCGGAATCATCCCCGGTTTGCCGGCACGAAGTGGCTCTACCGACCCGAGCTTGAGCACCTCGATGGCGGCGACGTGCTGCTGCTTGGGCCCGGCGTGATCGCGGTTGGCGTCGGCGAGCGCACTACGCCGGCGGGCGCGGAGCGCCTGGCCCGGCACCTGTTCGACGCAGGCCTGGCGCACTCTGTCCTGGCCGTGCCAATGAGCCAGCAGGGCGCCGCAGGCTATCTGGACACGATCTGCGCGATCGTCGATCACGATGCTGTCGCCATGCATCCCGCGATGGCCTACACGGTGATTGCTTACACGATCACGCCGCAGGGCGAAAGCATGCGGGTTTCCAGAGCGCAGCCATTCCTGGAGGCGGCGGCCCAGGCGATGGGGATTGCGCGGCTGAGGGTAATCGACACGGGCGCCGACCCGGGCGGGTGGCGTGATCACTGGGACGACGGCGGCAACGTGCTTGCCGTGGCACCGCGACTGGCGATCTGCCATGAGCGAAACTCGCT
>JASHUG010000194.1 GCA_030040155.1 Streptosporangiaceae bacterium
ACATGCACCTGCTGGTAGAGCCGCAGGGGCACCCGGGCTGGGGTCGCGGCGCTGACGCCCTGTCGGTGGACAGGATGATCGTCGCCCGCGAAGCTGGCCGACTCCTGGCGCGGATGCCGCGGTGGGTTCCTGCCGTCGGTTGCTGCTGGCAGCGTCGCAAGCCTGGCCGCTAAACGTAGCGGTGGAGGAGCCGACCGTGACCGGGCGAGTGATCGGGGCGTGGCCATCGTTCGCGCTGATCGGGTCCTATGAGCTGCTCATGCGGCAGATCCGCGCGGTCACAAGTAGGACGCCCTCTCGCCAGCGCCTTGCCGCATCTCCTGGGGCTTCGGCGGCAGCATCGCCTCGGACTGCGCTCGGGCGGCGGACGGCGGTTCGCCGACCCGGCGATGCCGATCACGGGCTGAGGCGTCAGGCCTGGAGTGGGCGCTGGCGCATCGGGTTGACGACGGCAGCCTAGGGTTATCGCTGATCAGTTCGCCGCCACAAGCGGTGGAACGGCTGCTCAAGCAGTACGGCTCGGATCGTCACGTCGCGCGCAGGACCTCGCCGCTTAGCGGCTCACGCGCGGGTCGGATGGCAGCTATACCTGGTATCGACGGGTTAATTCGGAGTAATAGTGCTTCAGGGTGGTGAACTTCCAGCGATGGTTCGCAAGTTCAGTTGGCACCGATCAATGAGGTCTGAGGCAGCCAAGGGAGGAGCTGCAGCCGACGTCATTGTGACCGCTTAGGCCGCCAGCGGCTCATGCCGCCCGCGCGTTGCCGCGGCTCCGGGTGCGCCCATTCGGGCGGAATGCCAGCTGGAACGCCGTCTTCTTCTATCAGGCCGGCCACGAAGCCGCGGGCGGTGTCGAGGTCGGCGCCGAGGTCGGCCAGCACTCGCCCGGCGAGTCCATCGCGCTCCCGGATCAGCGCGAGCAGCATGTGCTCCGCGCCCAGGTAGCGATGGCCAAGCTTCCGTGCCTCGCTTGAGGCGTGCTCGATAGTCTTCTGGGCCTCATGCGTGAACGGGATGTGCCCATCTGGGGATTTCGTCCCGGCTATCGTTCGCCAGGGCGTCGGCCGGGCGACAGCTACGGCCAGCACGTGCTGGCGAATTGACTCCGGGCTGATCGCGAGCATCTCTAGCGTCTTGAGTGCTGCTCCGTCGCCTTCGATCAGCAGGCTCAGCAGCAGGTGCTCGGTACCAATGGCATGACTCTCGGACTGGAGGGCCTGCTGGCTCGAACCTATGATCGTCAGCCGCGCCTGCTCGGAGAGTCGCTCGTCCATGACCTCGCTCTCGGTCTCAGTCACCATATTGGCACGCCGCAGCCCGAGCCAGCGGAGCGGGCAGCTAGCCGGTGTGAGCCTGCCGTTTTGACGGACATCCACCATCAGGGGTTCGCCCCGGAAGGATGTCCGATCATGGAAACCCAGACTCTTTGATCGCCATATCCGGCCGGCGCAGACTTCGCCGGCGGGCGCGCCACTTGCCTCAAGCGGCGGTCCGGCGGCTACTGATCCGCAGCTGCACGCGCTGGCGCGGGGCAGAGATGCAAACCGGCAACCGAACCGAGGCGCGCGATCTGCGCATCCAAGCACCTTCGCTGGGTTCACTCATTTCCTGTCGTGCTGCCCGGCGCCTGGGCCGCGGTATGGCCGACATGCGATTCTGGGGTTCTACGTGACGTGGCAGGCGAGGATGAGCATGGCCGAAGGGTTGTTCGACGGCGGGAGGCCCGACATCCCAGGCGGGGTCATCAAGTCGGTGAGCGGGTGGTGGTCATCGGGGCAGGCATTTCCGGGCTCACGGCCGCCAACGCCCTGCGTCAGGCACGAGTCGACTGTGTCGCCCTAAAGGCACGCCGCCGTATCGGCGGAAGGCTCCATACCGTTGAGCTTGATGGCTGGACTGTTGACCTGGGTGGCTCGTGGACACATACGCCTATCAACAGTCCGCTGGGCAGGCTTGCCGGCCAGGCCGGACTTTCATGCCGCCCTGCGGATCCGCTGCCGGAGGCAGTCGCCTACGACGCGATCTGGCGTCTGGCCATCCGTAGCAAGTAGGTGCCGCGGGTGAAGGGCGAAGTGCCAATTCAGTGGCGAGCAAAGTGCTGTCTGCGAATTACAAGCCGCTGACATGCGCAAACGTGGAGTCCGAGGCCCGAGTCGCAACTTACGTACATGATCGACATCGCGCTGATCGCGGAGTTCGCGATCACCGCTGGCGGTGTGCGATTGACTACAGGTCCGCGACGAGCTTGACTGGCTGGCCGGTAACTGAGGCCACCGTCTGGAAATCGCGGTCGTCGCACAGGACTATAAGGCCCTCGCGTTCGGCGGTCGCGGCGATGAGCAGATCGACGGGACCTGCTGAACGATGCCCGCCAGTCTCAGTCAGCAGCTGCTGGACTTCGTCTGCGCGCTCGTAGGCGCGATCGCTCATCGCCACCCACCCAAACACCTCCTGGAGTAGCCGGCGTTTCTCCAGCCGGTCCGCCAGCGACCGCGCCGAGTACAGAAATTCCAGTTCTACGATGGGACACAGCGCTATCACACCGGCGGCGAGCTGGTCAGCCCATGCCTGCCGGAGCCTGTCCTGCAGAATGCGGAACAATCCGGATGTGTCGAGCAGGTAGAGGGCGGGATTCACCGGCGGTAGGTGGGCTTGTCGCCAAGAAATTCATCAAAGTCGCCGCGGTCTGCCATCTCGCCCAGGGCGGCCAACGCGCGCAGCCGGGTCAGCCGCTGGCCCACCTCCTTGAGAGCCGCATTGACGGTGTCCTTCTTTGTCTTTGTCCCCAGTACCTCGGCGGCGGTCTCCAGCGCTTCCTGGTCGATCTCGATGGGGGTCTTGATCATTGCCATCGGAAATCACCTCCACAACCTCTAGATATCCAGAGTATCTTGTGGAGATATCTCAGGTCAATGGGTTCGCCTCCGCTTGTGCTCGGGAGCTGCGGCGTCAAGCAGCGGGACCGGACAGCCCTGTGGCCAGGTCTCGTCGGCATGCCTGGCACAACCAAGCGCGGCGTACTTCGGGCTGTCGGCGACATGGCCATTGGCGTAGGTCCTGCCTCAGCGGGCGTAAGGCCTAACTGACCGATCTGGCCGCGACAGCCCCGGCCGGCCAGCTGACTGCCCTAGCCGATCGAGCAGCGCGCGGGCCTGCGCCGCCTGAGCGGCTGCGCCGAGCGCCGCGAAGATGCGCAGCGCGGTAGCGGCCTCGGCGGTGGCCAGCTCGGCGTTCGACGCCCCGAGCAGGTCGGCCAGCCGCATTCTCGCCCGCCCTTCGAAGTAAGGCATCCCGGCCTCGGCGAAGGCATCGATTGCCAGATCCAGCTCCGCCTGCGGGTGCGCGCTCGTCTCCGCTGCCGCCCGGCTGGCCCACCCGGCCAGCCGTGCAGCCGCATCGCTGGTCGGCTCGACCTCAGCTAGCACCATCAGGAACGGCGCCCCCAGCCAGCGAATCCGCGCCAAGTTCAGCTCGGCTGGCAGTTCCCCGGTCCAGGTCCGGTACAGGTTGGACAGATCGCGCGCGGGTCGGCGCCTGTGTCACCGATGAAGTTGATGTGGGCGCCAGCTGTGTGCGGCTCGAGCGCGTCGGCGAGGTCGCGGGCCCAGTCGATGTGGGTGTCCCGGCCGGCCGCGTGCGGTATGGAACGGCATGCACGACCGGCACCCCTCCGCCACCCCGACGCCCGGTTGGCGTCCGGGCTGCGACCGCCTACTGCGGCAGCATCTTCATAACCATCTTCGCTAGCTTGGCCATGCCCTGCTGGCTGGGATGGGGCGTCCCGCCGACCACCGTGGCCTGCATGTCGGCGGCACCATTGAAGTCGGCCCACTGCCAGCTCGTGCACGCGGCTCCGCCCGCTGGCGGGCTCCAAATCGCCGGAGGACCTGACTTGCGCGCCAACGAACTGGCTGTCAACTCTTCACGCAGATCGGCGCGCGGTATACCGCCCTACGGGTAGAAGCTTGCCGACGCCGGGCCACATCCGAACCCGGCAAAGGCTGCTGACTGCAAGCTGCACACGCTCGCCCTCGATCCCCCGGTCGGCGAGGTTGTAAGGCAGATCTTCGCCGAGGGTTAACAGTTCGCCGCGGACCACGCCGCCAGCTTCACTTGAGGTCGGCTACGGCGGCCTGAACCGGAAGCTAGTTAACCGACAGGGCGGATGCTGTCCATCTGCTCAGAGCCTGGGCAGTCACCGGGACCGGGCCGGGGTCGAGGGGACATGTCCTCGGAGCCGAGGACGCTTAGAGAGACTGGGGAATTCCCACGGTCACCCGTGCATCGGCCTGAGGCACTACAGCGCGGCTGGCAGGACAACTAATTCGAACATAATAACACATTATAACAAATCATGACGTGTCCGAGGGGGGACTTGAACTCTCACCAGCCAGGGCACATCGGACAACGCCTGGAGACATGCAGCCACCGTATGACCTGCGGTAACCCGGTCTCCGGCGCCTTCCCCTCGGCGGCACCCGAGCGCATGCGGATTCATCCGCGCAAGTGGCATCCGAAGTGGCAGAAGGCCGTGGCGAGCAGGCCGCTGCACGTGGCCGTGGCTAAGACCACGCCGTGTTCCGACGCTGCTTCCGGGACGTGATCGCCAGCCACCGGACCTCGCTGGCCGATCGGGGACGACCACTTTGTGCTGTCGGTGCCTCGTGCGACCCTTGCTGCATGGATGGCCGGATTTGGGATGGCCTGGTGGGCAGCATGCGCGAGAGCTGGGTCGCTGCGATGGCCGCAGGCGGCGTACCGCCTCCTATGCTCATGGTCGTTGACGGCGCGGGTCTCGTCGGGTACGTGCAGCTCCGGCCGGTGCACGTCGGCAGCGACGCGTTAACTGCTATCGCGGAGATGTCAGCGCTCGCCGCCGCAGCTCGTGCTACCGACGTGGCGGTCTTCTACGAGACTCAGGACATTGCTATTGCCTGTGACCTCGTGCCTTTGCACTCTGGTACCGCGATGGTCGCTGTTGAGGCCTCGCCTGACGGGCGCGTGGTCCACCGGTTCCCTTACCGGGAGAAGGTCCTGCCCGGCCAGGCGCCCGACGGCATGATCGCCACCAGCCCGGAGTGGCTCGCGGCGCCAGGACCCGAGCCGGGCGGCGCGCTAGAGCCCGCCATTGAGTGCCTGCTGGAGTTCTGCTGGCAGCCAATGGAGCTTC
Source organism: Streptosporangiaceae bacterium (assembly GCA_030040155.1). Classification (GTDB taxonomy): domain Bacteria; phylum Actinomycetota; class Actinomycetes; order Streptosporangiales; family Streptosporangiaceae; genus JAJYUU01. The sequence continues at coordinate 5,171 of JASHUG010000194.1, forward strand.
CGGACGTCAATAGTCCGCGCATGCGGACTGATGTGGCGGACGCATGGCTGCAGCACGAGGGTTACCGGGTCAGGCTGGTCAAGCGTGAGGACGACGGTTAGCCCTCAGGAGCGGCGGGACAGATTTCCATCCGCTGGCTAGATGCCAAAGCCAGCACGGGTGGCCGGTACCCGCCGTTGCCGCTCTGCTGGCGGAAGCAGCCGGAGAGCCACGATCGGTCTACCTGCGCGAAGACAGGCTGACGGCCCGCCTGGATGAGTGGCTGGCCGGGCTGTTCCGCCCCGATGCCCTCCCGCGCACCGTTGACGTCCTCACGCGCAGTCAGGACGACGCAGTCCTCCCGGCGGCGCTCGCCGAGCAGGCACGACGATAGATCGCCGCCTGCGACGCCAAGCTGCGCCAGCACCGCGCCGCCCTCGAAGCGGGAGCCGAGTGCCCCGGTAGTCCCGTCGGCCGTTAACAGCATTCCGAGAGGCAGCGATCGTGGGTTGCAGTGTCAGGTCTGGGAGTGGGCTCTGGCGCACCGGGACGCGGACGGCGCCCTTCCAGCGGTAGGGCAATCGCAGCGCAGTTTGGCCGTCATGAACG
>JASHUG010000195.1 GCA_030040155.1 Streptosporangiaceae bacterium
TCGCGATCACGCCGGAACTGCGCCGCGAGGGCCTCGCGCGCGACGCGATCAGGCTCATCCAGGAGGCCAGGAAGTCAGACGGGCTCGCGCTGACCGACCGGGTTGTGCTTCGCTGGTCGACCGCCGACCCTGAGCTGGCCGAGGCGCTCACCGAGCACGGCCGGCTGATTTCGGACGAGGTGCTCGCCGCCGACTTCCCCCACCTGCGGGCCGGCGCCGCCGATGCAGGCGGGAACCGGCACACCAGCGAGGATCTTGGCCTGACGTTCTGGCTGCAGCGCCTCTCGCCCCTCGGCCGGCCGGGCTGACTCCCGGAGCGTTCGCTCTCCGTCTGAGTCGTCGGCCGAGCTGACAGATCCGACATATCGCCGCGCGGCCTGCGGCTGGGCGCGCTAGGTGTCGCGGGAACGGCACCTGGCGCACCCAGCCACCGCCGGGTCGGCGATTTGCCTGACTCAGCTTTCTCGCGAGGCGTAGTGAGGGGAGCGCGCCCCCCCGCCGACAAATCAGGCGGTGGCGTGTTCCTTTTCCGGGCGGCAAGCGCGGCAGGGGACGCAGCCGGACTCCTCGGCGTTGGCCAGAGTCATGGTCTCGAGGTCTTCCTCGCCCAGGAACCTGATCAGGATGCAGTCGGCGTTGTGGTACCGAGCGATGCCGGGCACCACGGTGACGCTGCGGCTGCGGTCGACTCCGGTGGCCTGCTTGTCATCCGCCGGAGACCCGTTCGCCTCGGTGCCGGAGTCGGCCGGGCTCGCGTCCTGGCCCGGCGCGGCGTCGGCCTTGCCCGGCGTGGCGCCGGCCTTGGCCGGCGCAGGGGCCAGGCCCGGCTGCGGCGGTCCGCTGGCTCCGGCCGGGCCGGCCGGTGCTGGCCTGCCCGCAGGAGCAGTTGGGCCGGCACCAGCGACTGGACCAGCACCAGCGACTGGACCAGGACCAGCGACTGGAGCCGCAGGAGGGGTTGCGGCGCCCGGCTTCGGCGCCGGAGTGAACAGGCTCGAAGGACTCGCGGTGCCGGGCCGCGGGGCGGGACTGGCCGGGGCTGGGCTGGCGGGCCCACCAGGACCCGTGGCACCAGATGGCTCGGCTGCGCCGCGCTGGCGCACCACAGGGTTCAGCCGCGTCTGACCCGAAGCGGCGGGCCGACGGGAACCTGCGGCCTGGTCACGCTCGTCGGCGGTCTCAGGCAGCCCGCCGGCCGGGCCGGTTCGCGGTGCGGCAGCTAGCCCGGCAGCCAGCTCGTCTTCTGCGGCTGCCGGCCGCCCGCTGCCGGGCGTGCCCGGCCTGGCCTGGCCATGCCCGGCCGGGCCCGGCGAAGCTACCGCAGGCTCCACTGGCCGCCAGACAGTCTCGTCTGGCCTTCGTGTCTCCTGCGCGGCCTGCGCCGGTTGAGGCCTTCTCCTGGCGGGCTCGCTCCTGGCCGGCTCGGTGCCGCTCTCGTACCGGTACGTGGGGTCCGCATCCTGGTGCACGGCCGACCCACCGGGAGTGGGTACCCAGCCAGGCACCAGCGTCTGCTCCGAGACGGGACGGTCCCAGGAAGGTCGCCGTCCACGATCGTCTCGCGGGCCTCGGTCGCCCCTCGACCCGCGGCCCTCGCCGGCGCCGCGGTCTCGCGCCTGTTGTTCCTGCCGCGCGTGCTCGCTGGCGCGCCCGCGCCCCGCATGCGCGGCTGGCGGGGTCCGCCCGGGCGCCGCCGGGCGTACGGTCGGACGCACCTCCGCCATCATCGCCGCGGTGGCGGCCGGCGGCCCGCCGCTGCGGACGATCATCGGCTCATCGGCGGCCGACGCGAACTGTATGTCAGGCCGGCCGGCGGCGGCCCTGCCTGTCGATGGCCCGAAGACCTCTTCGCGCCAGACCAGGACGCCGGCTATCAGCATGAGCAGGGCCAGCCCGGCCACGCCGATCGCCAGGTACACCAGCATGAGCGCACCGGACACCGCTCCCGCGACCAGCAGGACGAGCGCCACCACCACGACCGACACGATCGCGCTGAACCGGATCACCGTCAGGCTCCGTTAGCTCTCAGCACTGCCACCCGCAGGCCGTGCTAGCGACGGTCGTGCGGAGCCGCGTCCGAGGGGTGGAAGCCGCCGTTGTTGTGCGCCACCGGCTCAGGGATCGACGGGTAGCCGCCGCTCTGGGCGCCGTTGCGCATCTCCATCCGGCCCATGCCCATGGACGGTGCGCCGCCTACGGCGGGGAATACGCCGCTGTCGGCCGCGCCCGCCTCCAGGTCGCGGAGCTGGCCCTCAAGGTACGCCTTGAGCCGGCTGCGGTACTCGCGCTCGAACGCGCGCAGGTCGTCGACCCGGCGCTCCAGTTCCTCGCGGGACTGGACGAGCGAGCCCATGGCCTGGCGGTGCCGCTCCTGCGCATCGCGCTCGAGGCTCTCGGCGCGGGCCCTGGCGTCGCTGGTGATCTGCTCCGACTGGCGGCGGGCCTTGGTGAGGATGTCGTCGGCCTCGCGCCGGGCCCGGCCCAGCGTCTCGTCCGCCTCGCGCCGGGCGTCGGCGATCGCCTGGTCGGCGGTCTGCTGCGCCAGTGCGAGCACGCGGGCGACGGTGTCCATGTTGTCCTCGGCCGGCCGCATCGAGACCGGCTCAGGCCGGCGCTCTGGCTCGTGCCTGATCGGCTCCGGCGCCATCAGCTCGGGCACCTCGGCCTGCGGCGACAGTGTGACCGGTGGCTTGCCTCGCAGCACCTCAGCCAGCTTGGCGCGGAGCTCCTCGTTGTCTTGAATGAGCTCGTCGAGCGCTGCTTCGACCTCGTCGAGGAAGGCGTCTACCTCTTCCTCGTCGTAGCCCGGCCTGAGCCTGGTCGTGCTGAACTGCTTGTTCCGCACATCCGCGGGCGTCAGTGGCATCTCTTCTCCCTGGAGCTTTGTCCCGTTTTACGGACGCTACCTGATGACCTTACTGGACTTGGACCACTTGCCAGAGCACGTAGACCACCAGGAACAGCAGCATGAAGCTGAGGTCAAGGGCCAGACTACCGATCCGGAGCGGTCGAATGTAGCGCCTTAGAAATCTCAGTGGCGGATCTGTGGCCGTGTAGACACACTCGGCAATCACAAGCAGGATCCCGGTGGGGGCCCAGCTCCGCGAGTACACCTGAATCCAGCCGAAAATCATACGTGCGATGAGCAGCACCAGGTAGACAGAAAGTGCGTAGAAGAGCACGTCCCTGACGATGTAGTTCACACTTGCCTGCCTATCGGTACCTGCCTGTCACGGCCAGCGGGCGGTGGCAGCCCGACCCGGCCGGCGTCACGGTCAGCTCTGATTGAAGAAGCCCCGCTCCGCAATCCTGGCCTTGTCTTCTGCCGCCACCTCTACGTTGGCCGGAGATAGCAGGAACACCTTGTTTGTTACACGCTCGATGCTCCCGCGCAATCCGAAGATCAGCCCGGCCGAGAAGTCCACGAGCCGCTTGGCGTCGCTGTCGACCATCTCGGTCAGGTTCATGATCACCGGAGTACCCTCGCGGAAGTACTCTCCGATCGTCCGGGCTTCATTGTACGTCCGCGGATGCACTGTCGTGATACGGGTCAAATCAGTCGTATGCACCTGGCCGTTGACGCGCCGCTCGCCATTGCGGCTGCCCGCAGCCTGCACCTCATGCCGGTCGTCCTCCTGCACGAGCTCGGCGCCGTACTCGTCGTACTCATCGCCGTACTCGTCCTGGTAATGGTCGTCGTAACGGTGGTCATCCTCTACCAGGCCGAGATAGACCGCCATCTTGCGCATCGCGCTGGCCATCTGCTGTCCTCCGTCGTGCATGCCAGGCGGCCCAGCTCGCGCCAGGTGCCACGCGTCGGACATTACCTGACGAAGGCCCGCCGGCCGCCGAGCAACGCCGTACCGATCCGCACGTGTGTCGCGCCTTCCGCAATTGCTTCGCCCAGGTCATCACTCATCCCCGCGGAAATGGCCGTTGCGGAGGGAAATTCCGATTGCACCGAATCGGCTATCGCCCGCAGCCG
>JASHUG010000196.1 GCA_030040155.1 Streptosporangiaceae bacterium
ACGCAAGGGCATCGGCGTCAAGGGCGAGCTCCCCAGCGCCATCAACCCGCCCTCGGGCTGCCGGTTCCGTACCCGATGCCCCTTCGCCCAGGAAATCTGCGCCGAAGTCGAACCAGAACTGCGAAGCTTCGGACCCGGCCACATCGCCGCATGCCACTTCCCGCTCCAGGACTACACCCCCGACAACCTCGCAGCCGTCACAGAATCCGTCCACAGCGAAGCCCTCGCCGGAGCCGACCCGGCTGCCTCCGGGCCGATCTAAGAGGACGGCCGCCGGCTGCGCGCTGGTAGCGTGACATCGTGCAGCCGCCGGGACAAGGCCAGCTTCGCGCCGGGGCGCGCAGAAGCCGCAGCGCCCCGGCGCGAACACAGTACGGCGCCCGGCCGCTGGACTGCGGCCGATGACGCTAGTGCTGGTGGTGCGGCACGGGCTGACCGCATCGACCGGCAAGGCGCTGACCGGCTGGCTGCCCGGCATCCCGCTGGATGACCGCGGGCGGCAGCAGGCTGCCGCGCTCGGAGCGCGGCTAGCCGGGGTGCGCCTCGATGCCATCGTTACCAGCCCGCTAGAGCGATGCCAGGAGACCGCGGCGCTGATTGCCGCGGCTCGCGCCGACGAGGCCGCAGCGCTGCACGTCGACGAGCGCCTCGGTGAATGCCACTACGGAGAGTGGACTGGTCAGCCGCTGAAGCGGCTTGCAGCCGATCCGTTGTGGAAGGTCGTGCAGGCGCACCCGAGCGCCGTGCGCTTTCCGGGCAAGGACGGGGAGTCCATGCTGGAGATGCAGCAACGTGCGGTCGGCGCGATCCGCGACTGGAACGCCGAACTCGGCCGGGATGCTTGCTATCTGGTCTGCTCGCACGGCGACGTGATCAAGGCGATCCTCGCCGATAGCCTGGGCATGCACTTTGACATGAGCCAGCGAATCCAGGTCGATCCGTGCTCGATGAGCGTCATCAGATACACCCCGCTGCGCCCGTTCGTGCTGCGCATGAACGACACCGGTGCCGACGTGACAGCAGTGCTCCAGCACAGTAGCAAGGACGGAGCGCCGGCCAAGGGGAAGGAAAGCGATGCGCAGGTGGGCGGCGGCGAGGGGGCGGAAACGAGGTAGCGACTGCCGTCGGCTCCGGCTGGCGGCTCGCGCCAGTAGCCTGGCGCGTAACAGGTAGCGGAGCGGGAGGATAGAGGCATGCCGGTGTACTCGTATGACCCGCCCGAACGGTTCGTGGCTGGCGCCGTCGGGCAACCCGGCGAGCGAACGTTCTACCTGCAAGCCTCTGGCGGCGGCCGGACCACCAGCGTCGCCCTGGAAAAAGGCCAGGTGAGCCAGCTTGCCGAGCGCCTCGAAGAGCTGCTCGACGAGGTGCTGCGGCGGTCAGCGGGCACGTCAGGCGGGCCGGCCGTGGCGCCTGCCGCCCTGGCCGACGACGGTCCGCTCGACCTTCCGCTGACCGAGGACTTCCGCGTCGGTGCGATCGCGCTGGCCTGGGATCACGACGGCGAGCGGGTGATCATCGAGGCCCAAGAGGACTCCGATGAGCCGGTCGAGCCGCTGACGGACGACGTCCCGGAGGACGGGCCCGCGGTGTTGCGGGTCCGGATTACGGCGGGCCAGGCGCGCGCGTTCTCCCGGCGCGCCCTGCAGGTGGTCAGCCAGGGAAGGCCGCCATGCCCGCTGTGCGGGCTGCCGTTGGATCCCACCGGCCACATCTGCCCGCGCCAGAACGGGCACCGGGTTCCCCGTGGGTGACGCGGCAGCCGGCGGGCAGGCGGAGCGGGCCGAGTGGACAGACCCATCCGCGCTTGAAAGCGAGCCCGATGCGTACCGGCTGCCCGAGTCCGCCGCGCTTGACCTGCTCGCCAACGGTGAGCTGGCCATCCGCGGCCGGCTCGTCGACGCGTCAAACGCGACGATGTACTGCGATATCAGCGGGAACGGCGTCGAGGCCGCCTGCGTCTACAAGCCGGTCGCGGGCGAGCGGCCGCTCTGGGATTTTCCTGAAGGCACGCTCGCCGGACGCGAGATCGCGGCGTACGCGGTGTCAAGGACCGCTGGCTGGAACGTCGTCCCGCCGACGGTCTACCGGGACGGGCCGTTCGGCCCGGGCATGTGCCAGCTCTGGATCGACGCCGACACGAAGGTGGACCTGGTCGCGCTCGCGCGTAGCGGCGACCACGCCGGGCTACGCCGGATGGCTATCTTCGATGCCGTGGTCAATAATGCCGACCGCAAAGTCGGGCATCTGCTGCCCGCGCCCGATGGCCATCTGTATGGCTGCGACCACGGAGTCTGCTTCGCCGCCGAGTACAAGCTCAGGACGGTCCTGTGGCAGTGGCGGGGCAAGCAGCTGCCTGGCGAGGCACTGGTGGCGCTGCGCTGCCTGCGGGACTCCATGGCGGCCGGCGAACTGGCCACCGATCTCGGCAACTGGCTCACGCCCGAGGAGATCGAGGCCACACGGAAGCGCATCGACCTCCTGCTCGAGCACAAGGTGTACCCGTTCCCGCCGACGGACTGGCCGGCGGTTCCCTGGCCGCCGGTCTAGACCTGCCCGGGGCGACGACCCCCCGATACCTGATGTACCATCCCGGGGGACGACCCTCCGGACCTCCGATAGAGCTGAGCTCAGCGGCCGTGCTCGCCGCGGTCCCCGCGCCGGCGCAAGTAGCGCTCGAATTCCCTGGCTATCGCGTCGCCGCTGGCTTCGGGCAGGTCAGTGGCGTCCTTAGCCTCCTCGAGGGTCCGGACGTACTCGGCGACCTCGGCGTCCTGCTCGGCCAGTTCATCCACGCCGCGCTCCCAGGCCCTGGCCTCCGCGGGCAGGTCAGCGAGGGGCACGGAGATGTCGAGGACGTCCTCGACATGCCGCAAGAGCGCGAGAGTCGCCTTCGGGCTGGGCGGCTGGGCCACGTAATGAGGGACTGCGGCCCACAGCGACACCGCGGACAGGCCCGCGCTGGCGCAAGCCTGCTGCAGCACGCCGACGATGCCGGTCGGGCCCTTGTAGTCAACGGGTTCCACATGCAGCTGAGCCGCCAGCGCCACGTCGGATGCCGCAGCGGAAACTGGCACGGGCCTGGTGTGCGGCGAGTCAGCGAGCAGCGCGCCGAGCAAGATGACCAGCTCGACGCCGAGCTTCTCGAAGGCCTCGACCAGCTCGGCGGTAAAGCCACGCCAGCGCATGTTCGGCTCGATGCCCTGGACTAGCAATACGTCACGGCCGATCGCGGGCGGGCTCGCCACGGCGATCCGGGTCGTCGGCCAGACCAGCCGCTCGGTCTTGCCGTCGCTAACCTCCATGACCGGCCTGGTCACTTGGAAGTCGTAGTAGTCCTCAGGGTCGATCTCGCCCGCCGGGCTGGCGCTCCATGACTCGATGAGATGGCCGATGGCGCCGCTGGCAGCCTCGCCGGCGTCGTTCCATCCCTCGAAAGCCGCGATGAGCGCCGGCGAGTTCAGCTTGCCTACGGACTGCAGCTCTATTGTCAGCCACCTCCCTGGCCGCCCGCCGGGGGCCGGCGGATAGACCCAGCCTACGTGCAGCGAGGCCAGACTGGGCCGTTCAGGCCGGCAACGCGCCACAGGCGCAGCCGCCGTTCTCGCCGCCCGGCCGCAGGCGACATACTGCACACGTGACAGCGGCGAACCCCCATGTGGCGCAAACCGACACTGGGCTCCGGGCAGTCCTGTTCGACATGGATGGCATCCTGGTGGACTCCGAGCCGCTCTGGTTCGAGGCCGAAACCGCGGTGATGGCTCGTCTGGGCGGGCAGTGGGCCGAGCCCGACCAGCACGCGCTCGTGGGCGGGTCCATGGCGGTTACCGTGGCTTACCTGCTAGGCAAGGCCGCGCGGCCCGCGAACCCGGCGCAGGTCGAGTTCTGGCTGCTGGAGGCCATGGAGAACCTGCTGCGTGACCGACCGCTGCCGGCCATGCCCGGTGCCAGGGAACTCCTCGGGCAGGTCGCGGCCGCGGGCCTGCCGCATGCGCTGGTGACCTCCTCTGAACGGGAGATCATGGACGCGGTGCTCATGGCGTTGTCTGTGAGCTTCCCGGTGACCGTGTGCGCGGGAGATGTTTCCGCATGCAAGCCGGATCCCGAAGGCTACCTGCTGGCCGCGGCGAAGCTGGCGGTCGACCCGCGGCGGTGCGTGGTCATTGAAGACTCCCCGAACGGGGTGGCCGCCGCGGAGGCAGCGGGCTGCCTCGTCGTCGCCGTGCCGGGAATCGTGGCGATCCCGGCCGCGCCCGGCAGGCTGGTGGTCTCCTCACTCCTCGACCTGAGCCTGCCACGGCTGCAGGCGGAGTTCGCCCGGCTTCGCCCTGGCCTCGCGCGGCCTGGACGGCGCTGAAGAGTTACCCCTGACGCCTCTCTCAGCCAGTGCATGATCACGCGGGAGCGATGTGGGACCATGGGCGCAGGCGTCCGGCCGTCCCTTTCCTGGCGGCCGAACCAGGGGGAGGGGCGACCACCATGGGCACCTGGCTTAGTATCGCAACCGGTACTACGTGCGTAATCGTCACGATTATCGGACTTGTCCTGAGCGCCTGGGCATGGCGAGCCAAGGGCCCGCGCAGCGGCATGCGGGGCGTGGCCTGGTCTTTGCTGCCGGTCATCATGTACCTGACCGGCGCCATCCGCCTGGTCGGCCGACTGGGGTCGGCCATTGTCGCGTTCGCGGGGAGCTTCGTCTTCTCCCCGAAGGCCTGGCTCGGCGTGATCTTGTTCTTCGTGGCCGCGTTGCTGTTCCTGGTGACGGGCGGGATACCGCTGCTCCAACGCGGGCGAGGGCGCGACAAGCGCCCGGCGCAGAAGAAGCAACCGGCCCGGCCCGGCGAGCATGACTCCGCGCCTCGGGCGACCTCCGCGCCGTCCGCTCGGACCCAGCCCGACCCGCCTCCGGCGACGCCGCCGCCGGGCGCGCGATCCGGGGCGGCCGCCGACGACCTAGCCGACGTAGAGGAAATTCTGCGACGGCACGGGATCAAGTAGCCCGAGATCACCGAAACCACATAAGTCATCCGGCATAACGGTAGGTGTCCCGAGTCCGCGGATCAGGGGATGACGCGGGAGTTGATATACCGCTATTTCATCCCATAAGCAACCAGACGGCAAGACCATCACGGCCCGGTTGCGGTTCGGTAACCGCCTCCAGCGCGTAGTTCCCGCATGCCTAACGCGAGTGTAAGGTCACGGCAGATCATCATGATCGGCCTTTGTCAGGCCTGAGCCTGCGGACCCAGGCCAAAACGGGAGTTAGGCATGACATTGCTAACAAAACGAATTGCCGCTGTTGCCGCGGCCTTGCTCGCCGCGGCGCTCCTCGCCGCATGTGGGAGTTCCTCGAACACGCCCAGCGCGTCGTCGGGCAAACCGGTCTACGGCGGCACCTTGCACATCGTCGCGGCCAGCGGGCCTGACCACCTGGATACCGTGCCCGCTTATACAACGTATGACTACGAATTGTCACGGGCGTACGCGCGCCAGCTGGTGTCCTATCCCACGGATCCGACGACAGTCCTGGGTAGCGCGGCGTGGGTGAAGAGCACGACCCCGACAGCTGACGTGGCCACAGTGGTCCCGTCTACCTCCAACGGAGGGATCACCGACGGCGGCACGCTTTACACCTTCCACATCAAGACGGGCGTCGACTGGGACACCACTCCGCCGCGGCAGGTCACTGCGGAAGACTTCATCCGGCAGTTCAAGGCCTACTGCAACCCCGCACCCGGCGGCTTCGTCGGCAACCCGTTGTATTCAGAGTCGACGATCGTCGGGATGACCGCCTACTGCAACGCCGAGCTCGCTTACTTCGCGAACCCGAAGCATGCGGCGACCGCGGCGGACATCACGAACTTCCAGAACACCCACACCATCCCCGGGCTGTCCGCGCCGAACTCGCTGACCTTGCAGATCAAGCTCATGCACCCGGCCAGCGACTTCCTGAACATCATGGCGATGCCCTTCGCATCGGCCCGGCCGGTGGAATACGACAACTACGTGCCAAACAGCCTGCAGCTGGATGAGCACACGCTGTCCGACGGCCCGTACAAGATCAGCTCGTACATCCCCGGCAAGTCCATCACGCTCGTGCGCAACTCGGCCTGGAAGCAGAGCACCGACCCGCTTCGGCACCAGTACGTTTCCACCATCGTGGTGACCGAGGGTGTCACGTCGGCTGCGACTCAGCTGGCCGACATGGAAGCCGGCACTCAAGACATACCGATGGACACCAATATCGACCCGGCGGCCATCCCGGGCCTGCTCGCTAGTAAGGTGCCGAACTTCAAGGTCTGGGCCTGGGACGACACGATCCCGTATGTCGTGTTCAACCTGCGCAGCCCGGACGCCGGCGGCGCGATGAGCAAGCTGCTGGTCCGGCAGGCGGTCGAATACGGCGTGAGCAAGATCGCGGTGCAGAAGGTCTACGGCGGCCCGTCCGTGAGCAAGATCATCAATACCACGATCCCGCCCGGCAACGTCGGCTACGTCAACTTCAACCTCTACCCGACGCCGCAAAACAACGGCAACCCGGCCATGTGCAAGTCGGACCTGACCAAGGCGGGCTATCCGCATGGGGTGACCCTCACCTACATGTACCAGAACGACTCTGTCGACACCTCCGCGTTCACGGCGATCCAGGCCAGCCTGAAGCTGTGCGGCATCAACCTCATCGGCAAGTCGGAGCCGGCCTCGAGCTACTACACCGACCTCGGCAACTCCCCGGTGAACAACAAGCCCGGCACGTATGACATGGCCTCGGGCGAATGGATCCCCGACTGGTTCGGCAACAACGGCAGGACGATCATCCCGGCGTTCTTCCAGACCAACTGCACGGTCAACACGGTCAACTACGGCTGCTACAGCAGCGCGAAGATGGACAACCTCATCAACGAGGCTGAAACCGCCCCGACCGTCGCGCAGGCGGGCTCCTTCTGGCATCAGGCTGACCTGCTGGCGCTGCAGCAGGCCCTGATCGTGCCTATCCAGTCGCAACTGTTCCCGATTTACACAAGTGCTCGGGTGCATGGCGGCGTGTGGTCTCCGACCATCGGCGATCCTGACATCACCAACATCTGGCTAAATCCGAGCAGCTGACCCTACTGGCCGTAAACGGCTCCGGCCGGGTATCTTGCGCATACCCGGCCGGAGTCGTGCGTAAGCTGGCTGATCATCGTGCTGTCCGGTATGTTGGATCAGTGGTGATATGTCAGGTATTCGCGTCCGGTTGTGGCGGGTGGCGGTGCGGCGCTCACCGCGGCGACCACCGGAAGGAAGTGATCAGTGAGCCTGCTCGAAGTGACCGACCTGCGGGTGAGCTTTCCTACCGCTGACGGCGTGGTCCAGGCAGTGCGGGGGGTTTCGTTCACGGTCGAGGCCGGCCAGACCCTCGGCATCGTCGGGGAATCCGGCAGCGGCAAGACCGTGCTCACGCAGACCCTGCTCAGGCTCACCCCTGGCGGCGACATCTCTGGGGAGGCACGGTTCGACGGGATCGACCTGCTGGCCATCCCTGACGAGGACATGCGCCGGGTGCGTGGCGCTCAGATCGCGGTGATCTTCCAGGATCCGCTCACGAGCCTGCACCCGCTGTTCCGGGTGGGCTGGCAGATCTCAGAGATGATCCGTGCGCACGACAAGTCGGTGTCGAAGAGGCAGGGGCGAGCCCTGGCGATCGACCTGCTGGGCCGGGTCGGCATTCCGCAGCCGCAGCAGCGCGTCGACGACTACCCGCACCAGTTCTCCGGCGGCATGCGCCAGCGTGCCATGATCGCTATGGCGCTCGCGCTCAGCCCCAAGATGATCATCGCGGACGAGCCCACGACCGCGCTTGATGCCACTGTGCAGGCACAGATCCTCGAACTGCTGCTTGAGCTGCAGCGGGAGTCGGGCACGGCGCTGATCATGATCACCCATGACCTTGGCGTGGTGGCCGACATCGCCGACGAGGTGATGGTGATGTACGCGGGCCGGGCGGCCGAGAAGGGCAGCAAGCACGAGATCTTCTACGAGCCGCATCACCCCTATACCAAGGGACTGCTGGAGTCGATTCCGAACAGTTCGGCAGGCGCGGACCGGTTGAAGCCGATCAGCGGCCAGCCGCCGAGCCTCATCAACCTCCCGACAGGGTGCAAGTTCCACCCGCGGTGCATTTATGTCATGGACCGTTGCGTGCGCGAGGAACCGCCGTTGGTGGCGGTGGGCGGAGACGGCTGGCACCGCTCAGCCTGCTGGTTGCCGCCCGCCGCAGCCGGGCTCGGCTCGCAGGCCGAGGAAGCGCGCCGCAAGGTGGTTAACAAGGCCAGGGATGGCGAGGCGGCGCAGGTGGCCGCGTCGATTTCCGGCAGCCCCGACGCAGAAGGACAAGTGATCGCATGAGCGTGGGTGCCGGAGATCCTCCTCCGCAGCACGATGCGGGAGTGGCCGTCGGTGTCCCGCCAGGCAGCAGCGACGCTGGTACCGACGACATCCTGGTTCGCGTCGACAATCTGGTGAAGTACTTCCCGATTCGCTCGGCCGAGCTCTTCCGCAGGACGGTTGGCCAGGTCCATGCGGTCGACGACGTATCGCTGACGATCCGGCGGGGACAGACCCTCGGCCTGGTCGGCGAGACCGGTTCCGGTAAGTCAACGCTGGCCCGGTGCATCGCCGGCCTCATCCCGGTGACATCGGGACGCGTCTGGTTCGAGGACAGGCAGATCACCAACCTGTCCCGCCGGAAGATGCAGCCGTTCCGGCGCGAGATTCAGATGATCTTCCAGGATCCTTACGGGTCGCTGAACCCGCGTCGGCGCGTCGGCTCGATTATCGGCGAGCCATTCGCGATTCACGGGCTCGCGAGCGGTGCCGACCGTAAGCGCAGGGTCCAGGAGCTTATGGAACGGGTCGGCCTGAACCCCGAGCACTACAACCGGTTTCCCGCCGAGTTCTCCGGTGGCCAGCGCCAGCGCATCGGCGTGGCCAGGGCGCTGGCACTCAGACCGAAGCTGATCATCTGTGACGAGCCGGTGTCGGCGCTCGACGTCTCGATCCAGGCGCAGGTGCTCAACCTGCTGGCCGACCTGCAGGATGACTACGGGCTGTCCTACCTGTTCATCGCGCACGACCTGGATGTAGTCAGGCACGTCAGCAACTCGGTCGCCGTCATGTACCTAGGCAGGCTCGCTGAGGTGGGTCCGAAGGCGCCGATATATGAAGCCCCCCGGCATCCCTACACCGCAGCCCTGCTGTCGGCCGCCCCGGCCGCAGACCCGGAGTCAGCGGCGCAGCGGCAGAGGATCATTCTGGTCGGGGACATCCCGTCGCCCATCAATCCGCCCAGTGGCTGCCGCTTCCACCCGCGCTGCCCGAAGGCGCGGGACCTGTGCGCCGAGGCAGAGCCAGCACTTGAGCCCAGGCTGGGCGATCCGGACACGCACCTGACCGCCTGCCATTTCCCGATCGAGGCAGGCGAGTCCCTCGCCGCGGCCGGCCGGAGGGAGACCCCGTGAGTATCGCCACCGAGTTCGCAGCCGAGGCCCACGCCACCGAGTCGGCACCAGAGCAGGCCATCGAGGGCCGGAGCCAGTGGTACCTGACCTGGCGCCGGCTGCGCCATGACCGGGTGGCGGTCGGCAGCGTGGTGGTGATCTTGATCATCACCCTGCTGGCGATCGCCGCGCCGTTGTTCGTTAGCCTGACCCATCACCCGCCGGACAGCACGTATCCGCTGACCGGCACGACGGCCGCCGGATTGCCGGTAGCCCCTGGCGTGCACGGCTTCTGGCTCGGGACCGACGACGTGGGCCGTGACCTGTTCATCCGGATCCTCTACGGGGCGCGGGTCTCGCTGTTCGTCGGCGTGGTCACCACCGCGATCGCGGCGGCGGCCGGCGTCAGCATGGGGCTGATCGCCGGCTATTTCGGCGGCTGGGTTGATGCGGTGCTCGCCCGGTTCATCGACGCGGTGCTCGCGTTCCCTTATGTAGTGCTCGCGCTGGCACTAGCGGTAGTGCTGGGTCCGAGCCTGCCGGTGATCATCGGCGTCATCTCGTTCTTCTCCTGGGCGGCCATCTCCCGCATCGTCAGGGGACAGACCCTGTCCCTGAAGGAGAAGGAGTTCGTCGAGGCGGCAAGGTCACTTGGCGCAAGCCCGTGGCGGATCATGTTCCTGGACATACTCCCGAATCTCCTCGCCCCCGTGCTCGTGCTGGCCACGCTCGCGATCCCGCAGGCCATCGTCTTTGAGGCGACGCTGTCCTACCTCGGTCTGGGCATCCAGCAGCCGACCCCAAGCTGGGGCAACATTCTCGCGGAGGCGCAGAACTTCTACCAGGAAGCCTGGTGGTTCGTCGTATTCCCGGCCGCGGCGCTGCTGATCACCACGCTCGCGTTCAACCTCCTCGGCGACGGCATCAGGGACGCGATGGACCCACGTACCGAGCGGGTATTCGCGGCAGGCCGGAAACGCCGCCGCCGCGGGCGTGCGCCGGCGCGCACCGTCGCGGTGACAGCTGCCGCGGGCGGGCCTGAGCAGCCGTCATCGGCAGCGAGCTGAGGATCGGGATCACCATGGCACTGATACGTTTCCTCATCCGGCGGATCCTGACCGGCATCGTCGTTATCTGGGTGGTCGCGAGCGCCTCGTTCCTTCTGTTCTTCGCCCGGCCGGCCGAGACCGTGGCGCGATCGCTCGCCGGTCGCGCCGCCTCGCCGGCTGTGCTCCAGAACGCGATAAACCAGCTTGGCCTCAACCAGCCGATCCTTGTGCAGTACGGGCACTATGTATCCCGGCTGGTGCACGGCAACCTCGGCTTCTCCTACTACGACCAGGAGTCCGTCAACACGATCCTGAAGCAGGACCTCCCGCCCACGGCCTCGCTCGTGGCCGGGGCTGTGATCCTGTGGCTGATCGTCGGCCTCGGGGTCGGCATATTGTCGGCCACCAGAGCGCGGAGCTTCTTCGACCGGTTCGCTACGTTCGGCGTGCTGGCGGGCATTTCCCTGCCGACCTTCGTTCTCGGGGAACTGCTGCTCCTGGTCGTGTTCCTGCCGCTGAATGAGCACGGCTTCCACTGGATTCAGGATGGTTACGTGGGGCCGTCGGGCGGCCTCGGCCAGTGGGTTGGCCACATGGTCCTGCCGTGGGTCACGCTCGCCACCGTTCAGGCGGCGGTCTACACACGGCTGTCGCGCGGGTCGCTGCTGGACACGCTGGGAGAGGACTACATCAGGACGGCCCGGGCCAAGGGCCTATCCGAGCGAGTCGTCATCTACCGGCACGCGGTGCGGGCGGCAATGACCCCGGTCGTCTCGCAGCTTGGGGTCGACCTTGGCGCGCTGCTCGGCGGCGTGGTCGTCGTGGAGACCGTGTTCGGTCTCGGCGGGCTCGGCCAGGTCTCGGTCCAGGCGGTGGACACCGACAATCTCCCCGTCATCATCGGCTTCGTCA
Source organism: Streptosporangiaceae bacterium (assembly GCA_030040155.1). GTDB lineage: Bacteria > Actinomycetota > Actinomycetes > Streptosporangiales > Streptosporangiaceae > JAJYUU01. The sequence goes on from JASHUG010000196.1 coordinate 11,438, forward strand.
TTGTCGCGGCGCTGTTCGTGGTGGTTGCGAACATCATTGTCGACATGTGCTATGCGCTGCTCGACCCGCGCATCCGGATCACCTGAGCCGGCAGCGCCACGCTGGCTGACCTCCCGATAGGGGAGGGACTCGCCAAACGGGCCGCCCGCCGCATCGGCTGGCGGCCCGTTCTGGGATACGAGCGCACGTTAAGCCCAAATCGCCTCTGTAGTCACAGCGCAAGGACGGCTTGAGCGATGTCGAGGAAATCCTGCGGCGTGGCGGGATTAAGTGACTGGAACCACTCCAGCGGCAACACGGAGTCCTTCTTGTCGCAGGAACACCCACAGTCGCGCACAATCGAGCCGGGACGTTTGGGCGGGCTTGGCCAGATACCGGAAACCTTGCATTCTTGAAAAGGAGTAAGCCGGGATTCCAGCCCCGTTTTGGCGCAGTCCTGGGACGGTAAGACCAGGAGTGAGCAGGCTCGCGAGCGCTCTGCCTGACCGGCCAGGTGCTGGCGGGAACGGGCTGGCTGCCATATCGGATCGGGAAGTGAGCGGCTGATGGCGGCACCGCTCGATGTCTTGACTGCCCAGACTGAGGCGACGCCAGAAGCAGTCGCGCCCGCCATGCTGCAGATCGGGAACGGCGCCTTAGGCGGGACCAGCCTCGGCCTCATCATCGCTTTCGTCACCGCCGGTCGGCCACCGCGATCGCGATATTTCCCAGGCCGTTCTCCGCTTATTCCGGGGGCTGGGTGGGCACGCTGATCGCGCGCGGCGTGGATTCTCTTTCGCAACGCAAGCGCGAGTTCGCGGACACGGGGCGGAGCGCGGGCCTTGGCGGAACCTTGCGTCCTGGCCTGCGCTGGCCGCAGCTTGGCCGTCTTCTTCGCCGAGTTGATCTTCAGCTCAGTTGGCGGCGGACTGCGGCACGCGCTTGGCCCGAAGACCCGCTGGCGCACTGCTTGATCTTCCCGACGAGACGGAGTGACGACAGGAGGCACTTCTTCAGATGAAGAGAGGCAAGATAATCGGGTTCAGCGCGCTTGGCGCGGCCGGGGTCCTGACGATCGCAGCGTGTGCCGGCGGTTCCCTGAGCCCAACGAGCGCAGGCTCGTACGGCGCGGGCATCACCAGCATCGTGAACCCGTCCGTAACGCCGAGTCGCGGGACGCTGACCTTCGACCTGGCGAACCACCCGGACTCGACTGACTACCAGAACACGTATGACTCTTACATGTGGGACTTCGTCCGGCTGTACAGCATGCAGCTGATGACCTATAGGTCCTGCCCAGGCGCGTGCGGCACCCAGCTGGTTCCCGACTTGGCCACCGCTCCCGGTACGGTCAGCGACAATGGCTTGGTCTGGACCTATCACATCAAGCGCAACGTCAAATTCGAGAATGGTCAGACAGTAACCTCGCAGGACGTCAAGTACGGCGTGGAGCGCACGTACGCCAGGAGCGTCCTGCCGTACGGACCGACATACTTCCAGGCGCTGCTGCAGGATCCGTCCTATCCGGGTCCATACGTGAACCGGGCGACAAATGTCATGGGCCTGACGTCCGTGACGACGCCCAACTCGACGACGATCCAGTTTCACCTGCAGCACCCGTTCGCTGACTTCAACTACGTGGTCGCGATTCCGCAGAGCACACCGGTGCAGCCCGCGTGGGACACCGGCCAGCACGCCGGAGCGAACTTCCAGCTCCACCCGGAGTCAACGGGTCCTTACCGGTTCCAGAGCTACACCCTCAACACGAAGCTCGTGCTCGTGAAGAACCCATACTGGAAGGCGGCGCTCGACCCGCAGGCCAGCCAGCTGGTCAACAAGATCGTCGTGAACATGAACGTCGGCCAGGCGCAGGTCGACAACAACGTCGTCTCGAACGCTGCCGACATCGACCTGAGCGGCGCCGGGCTCCAGACGGTCGCCGTGCGCGACAAAGTACTCGGGGACTCAGCCGACCACGCTAACGCCGACGACGCGATTAGCGGCTTCGTGCGGTTCGCCTATATCAACCTGACGGTGATCCCGAACATCCACTGCCGGGAGGCGATCGAGTATGCGGCCGATAAGACCACGATCCAGGATGCCGAGGGCGGACCGGTGCTGGGCGGGGCCATCGCCAGCACGGTAATGCCGCCGACGGCCGTCGGTTACCAGCAGTTCGATCTCTACAACGCCCTGTCGGAGCCGAACGGAGACGTCGCCGCGGCCAAGCAGGAACTCAAGCTGTGCGGCAAGCCTGACGGCTTCACCACGGGCCTGGCCTACGAGACCGACAGCGCCCAGGAGGTGGCGGCGGCGCAGGCGCTCCAGGCCTCGCTGGCCACGGTTGGCATCAAGGCTCACCTCGACGGATTCCTGTCCGGCGAGTACTACACCGAGTTCGCTGGCGTCCCGGCCTACGTGAACTCGCATGACCTCGGGATCGACATGGGTGGATGGAGTGCCGACTGGCCGGACGGCTACGGGTTCCTCACCGGGCTGTCGAACGGCGGCGCGATCGCCTCGGCCGGTAACACCAACATCTCGGACATCAATGTCGCATCCATCAACGCGCTGTTTGCCAGGGCAGCAACCGACAACAACGCCGCCAGCCGGCTCGCGATCTGGACAAGGATCGATAGGAAGATCATGGGACTCGCGGCGATCCTGCCGATGGTGTACCAGAAGGTGCTGCTGTACCGGAACCCGAACGTTACGAACGTGTACGTCGACTCCAACTACGGCATGTACAACTACGCCGTCCTGGGCTTGAAGTAGTCAGCCGAGTCGCGGGAGAGACCAGTGGAAGTGCTGGTACCCGGCTAACCCGGGCGGGTACCAGCACTGCAGCCGCTCCTGTACTCCAGCCGAGGGGTTACGCGGGAACCGCCGGTGCCCGGAGTGCGGCGGGCGGCACCTGAGCCGGGATCGGTGGCGCATCGACCGGGACGCAGGCGTCCTCCGCCGCGGCGGGCTCGGCGGTGGCCGGCTGGGCGGTGGCCGGCTGGGGCGCGGCGGCTTGCACTGTCGATGGCAGCGCCGGAGGACTGCCGCCGAACGCCGGGCAGAGCGCCTGGTGCGAGCACCAGTCACACAGCCGGCTTGGGTGCGGACGCCAGTCGCCGGTCGTGTGCGCGCGGTCTATGGCCCGCCACAGAGCATTGATCTTCCGCTCGGTCGCGACCAGGTCGGCCTCATCAGGCACGTAGCGGACAAGCTCCCCGTTACCCAGATAAATCAGCTGCAGCATCTTGGGGATGATGCCGCGAGCCCGCCAGAGCGCCAGAGCGTAAAACTTCATCTGGAACAGCGCCCTGGCCTCGTATTCCTCGCGGGGTGCCGTGCCCGTCTTGTAGTCCACGATCCGCAGCTCGCCAGTACGGGCCACGTCCAGTCGGTCAATGTAGCCGCGCAGCATGAGCCCCGACTCCAGCACCGCCTCGACCGACATCTCCCTGTGGGTCGGCTCGAGGCGGTTCGGGTCCTCGAGGGTGAAGTAGCGGTCGAGCATCTCGCGGGCCTCATCGAACCAGGCGTCGCGCTCGGAGTCTTCGGCGAACATGCCCGCGAGTTCGGGCTCGTCCGCCAGCAGGCGCTCCCACTGGCCTGGCACGAGGTCCCTCGCGGCCTGCGGGGTCCGGCATCCTTGTGGTTCATCGAACAGCCGTTCAAGCACGGCATGGACCAGCGTCCCACGCGCGGCAACCGGGCTAGGCGGCTCGGGCAGCTTGTCCAGCACCCGGAACCGGTAAAGGAGCGGGCAGGACATGAAGTCGGTCGCGCGCGAGGGCGAAAGGCTGGGCCCGTGCGGCCGATCCGGCTCGGCGGGTTCTGGTCCCGTCGGCTCAGCCGTCGCGGCTGCCTCACTGATCGTCTCGCTCATGTTCCGCACACTAGGCCAGTGTCCTGACAATCCGCGGCCGATGACACGGCTGGCCGGCACATCACCGATCGCCGCGGCCGCCATGCGGTCCAAACGCCTTCTTCCGCGTAGCATCGAGGCGTGACAGGACCCATTCAGGATAGCGGGCAGCAGCCGGCCGGCCAGCCCGCTCAGGATCAGCGGGCCGGGCGGCCCTATGGCCTTCGGATGGGCATCATGGTGGGTCGGCCATTCGGCATACCGGTCTACATCTCGCCGTACTGGTTCGTACTCGCCGCTGTCTTGGTCGTCCTCTACTCGGAGCCGGGAGCGCTGCCCGGTACCATCAACGGCTCGGTGGCGCGCTACGTCGTCGCCACGATCGTCGTAGTCCTGCTCTATGTCTGCGTGCTGATCCACGAGCTCAGTCACAGCGTCGTCGCCCGCGCGTTCCGGCTGCCGGTGCGGCGGATTCTGTTGTGGCCCCTCGGCGGCTTCTCCGAGATTGAGCAGGAGCCGCCGACTCCGGGACAGGAGTTCCTGATCTCCGCGGCTGGGCCCGGGATGTCGCTCGCGCTCGCGGGCATCGGGTACGGCGTGATCGAGTTGCTGCACCTGCGAGGGATTCCGAGAGTCGTGCTCGACCGGGTGGTTCTCCTCAACCTGGTCGTGGCCATATTCAACATGCTGCCCGGGCTGCCACTCGACGGCGGCCGCGTGTTGCGCGCGGGGATCTGGAAGGTGACTGGCCAGCCCGGCCAGGCCACCGTGGCGGCGGCATGGGCCGGGCGGATACTCGCCGTCGTGCTGGTCGCGGTGCCGCTCGCGGCCGGGACGTCGGGCACCCTGAGCGTCGACGGTGGCTTGGGGCTCTGGCTCGTTGTCATCGCCATCTTCATGTGGATGAGCGCCGGGCAGGTGCTGCGGGGCGCCAAGATCCGGGAGAAGCTCCCGGCCCTGCAAGCCAGGACGCTGGCCCGGCGGGCGATCCCGATCCCGTCCACGCTGCCGCTGGCCGAGGCCATCAGGCGCGCCGACCTCGCGCAGGCGCGGGCGCTGGTTGTCGTAGACCATGATGCGAAGCCGATCGCCATCGTGAATGAGGGCGCTGTGATTGCGACTCCGGAGCAGCGCAGGCCGTGGGTAGACGCAGGCTCGCTGGCGCGCACGCTGGATCCGGGCATGATTTTGTCTGCTGACCTGTCTGGCATTGAGCTGATCGAGGCCGTGCGGAAGTCGCCGGCGTCGGAATATCTGCTGGTGGAGCCGTCAGGTCAGGTCTACGGCGTGCTCGCGGCCGCTGACCTCGACCTGGCCTTCGGCCGCGCGTAGCGCGGCCGAAGGCCAGGCTGGCCGCCTTTTGAAGCACTGCCTTCGGCCGCGCGTAGCGCGGCGGAAGGCCAGGCTGGCCGCCTTTTGAAGCACTGCCTTCGGCCGCGCGCGGGGCGGCGGAAGGCCAGGCTGGCCGCCTTTTGAAGCACTGCCTTCGGCCGCGCGTAGGGCGGCGGAAGGCCGCCCGCAGCTAGCCTGGCAGCCGTGATCCATCACCCGCGCGGCCCGTTCGCGCCCGGCGACCAGGTACAGCTGACAGACCCCAAGGGCCGCCAGCACCGCCTCGTGCTGTGCGCGGGCAAGTCGTTTCACACCCACCGCGGGTCGGTAGCGCACGATGACCTTATCGGCCAGCCCGAGGGCAGCATCGTGGTGTCCGCGGGCGGCACCGCCTACATAGCGCTAAGGCCGCTGCTGGCGGACTTCGCGGTTTCGATGCCGCGCGGTGCGGCGGTCGTCTACCCGAAGGACGCGGCCCAGATCGTCGGCCTCGCCGACATCTTCCCCGGCGCGCGCGTCGTGGAGGCGGGCGCGGGCTCGGGTGCGCTGTCGTGCTGGCTTCTGCGGGCGGTAGGCGAGGCGGGTCAGCTAACGTCGTTCGAGCGTCGGCCGGACTTCGCGGAGATCGCTTCCGCCAACGTCGAGCGCTACTTCGGCGGCCCGCACCCGGGCTGGCGCCTGGTCGTCGGTGACCTCGACTCCGCCGGCTTGGACGATGCTGACCGGGTCGTGCTTGACCTGCTCGCGCCGTGGGACCACGTTGCCGCTGCGGCGACCATGCTCATCGCCGGCGGCCTCATCTGCTGTTACGTAGCGACCACGACGCAGCTGGCCAGGACGGTCACCGCGCTCAGACAGCACGGGAACTTCACTGAGCCCGCCGCGTGGGAGACCCTGCAGCGCGGCTGGCACGTGGATGGGCTCGCGGTACGGCCTGAACACCGGATGGTCGGGCATACGGGGTTTCTCATCACGGCCCGGCGGCTAGCCGACGGCGTAACGGCCCCGCCACGCCGCCGCAGGCCCTCCAAGGGCGCAGAAGCGGCCGAACTTGAAGCGAGCCCAGGGGAAGATCAGGGCGGCAGCACCAGCGAGGATGCGTAACGGACTAGCCAGTTTTCCAGATCGTAACGCAGAATGCTCCAGGCGGGACCCGCCGCCAGGTTACGGAACGACCTTGGATAGGTAGGGTCTAAGTAACTGAGCTCTCGGGAGGGGGTGAGGGGCATGGCCTCTCGTGATGACAGCGTCCACCCTGGGCGCCACGATGACGAGGTCACGGTCCTGACCACGCAGATCTCCTTCCTGGAGGAGGAGGTTGCGGCCCTGCGCGGCCGACTGGCCGATTCCCCGCGGCAGACCCACCTGCTTGAGCAGCGGCTTCGCGAGGCCGAGGCGAACGTCGCCGCGGTCACCGGCCAGAACGAGCGACTGGCTACCACCCTCAGGGAAGCGCGCGACCAGATCATCGCCCTCAAGGAGGAAGTCGACCGGCTAGCTCAGCCGCCGAGCGGCTTCGGCGTGTTCCTGCAGCCGGCCGAGGACGGTACCGCGGACGTCTTTACCGGCGGTCGTAAGATGCGCGTCAGCGTGAGCCCGGGCGTCGACTTGGACGACCTGCGCCCTGGCCAGGAGGTCGTCCTCAACGAGGCGCTGAACGTGGTCATCGCCCAGGGCTATGAGACCGTCGGCGAGGTCGTGATGCTCAAGGAGATCCTGGACGGCGGTGACCGCGCCCTGGTGATCTCCCACGCAGACGAGGAGCGGGTCGCGCGGCTGGCCGAGCCGCTGCGAGACCGCACGCTGCGTCCCGGCGACTCGCTGCTGCTTGAGCCGCGGTCCGGCTACGTGTATGAGCGCATCCCCAAGGCGGAGGTCGAAGAGCTCATCCTGGAAGAGGTGCCGGACATCTCCTATTCGGAGATCGGCGGCCTCGGCCCGCAGATCGAGATGATCAGGGACGCCATCGAGCTGCCGTACCTGCACGCCGACCTGTTCAAGGAGCATCAGCTGCGCCCGCCCAAGGGCGTGCTGCTGTACGGCCCGCCCGGCTGCGGGAAGACGCTGATCGCCAAGGCCGTCGCGAACTCGCTGGCCAAGCAGGTTGCCGAGCGCTCTGCCGAAGACTCTTCGCAGGACGGGAACGAGGCGGAGCCCGAGTTGGTGCCCGGCAAGGAGCGCAGGAGCTTCTTCCTCAACATCAAGGGCCCTGAGCTGCTGAACAAGTACGTCGGTGAGACCGAGCGGCACATCCGGCTGGTCTTCCAGCGCGCCCGAGAGAAGGCCAGCGAGGGCATGCCGGTCATCGTGTTCTTCGACGAGATGGACTCGATCTTCCGCACCCGAGGGTCTGGGGTATCCAGTGACGTCGAGAACACGATCGTTCCGCAGCTGCTGTCGGAGATCGACGGTGTCGAGGGCCTGGAGAACGTCATCGTCATTGGAGCCTCTAACCGCGAGGACATGATCGACCCGGCGATCCTGCGGCCGGGGCGGCTCGACGTGAAAATCAAGATCGAGCGCCCCGACGCTGAGGCGGCACGCGACATCTTCTCCAAGTACGTGCTCACCGGCTTGCCGCTGCATGCCGATGACCTAGCCGAGCACGGCGGTCACGCGGACGCCACGGTGGCGGAGATGATCCAGCGCGTGGTCGAGCGGATGTACGCCGAGACCGAGGAGAACCGGTTCCTTGAGGTCACTTACGCCAACGGCGATAAGGAAGTGCTGTACTTCCGCGACTTCAACTCGGGCGCGATGATCCAGAACATCGTGGACCGGGCGAAGAAGATGGCCATCAAGGAGTTCCTGGAGACCGGCCAGAAGGGACTGCGGGTCTCGCATCTGCTGAGCGCGTGCATCGACGAGTTCAAGGAGAACGAGGACCTGCCCAACACGACCAACCCCGACGACTGGGCGCGGATCTCCGGCAAGAAGGGCGAGCGGATCGTCTACATCCGCACGCTCATCTCCGGCAAGAGCGGGACCGAGGCGGGCCGGGCGATCGACACCGTCACCAACACCGGCCAGTACCTCTGATCGCTTGCGGTTCCCTGCCAAGTCCGGGAGCCGCGTAATCAGATGCCGCCAAGGCGGGGCCACTGGACCCCGCGGATCGCCAGTGGGTCCTGGGCAAGCCACGGAGTCATGCGATCGGGTGCTAGTCCTGGCTCCTACGGAGGGCGCGGCGTGCGGCTTGTAGCGCCTGCGGCATTAGGCTCTTTGTCATGAGCGCGCGCCGGGTCATGGGCATAGAAACCGAGTACGGCATTTCCGTGCCCGGTCAGCCGGGTGCGAACTCAATGGTGAGTTCGTCTCAGGTGGTCAACGCCTACCAGGCCGCCACCGCGGCCAAGGCCAGGCGGGCGCGCTGGGACTTCGAGGAGGAGAACCCGCTGCGTGACGCCAGGGGCTTCGACCTGGCCGCCGAGGCGGCCGACGCCTCCCAGCTCACCGACGAGGATCTGGGCCTGGCCAACGTCATCCTGACGAACGGCGCCCGGCTGTACGTGGACCATGCGCACCCCGAGTACTCGGCGCCCGAGTGCACGAACCCGCTGGATGCGGTCATCTGGGACAAGGCAGGCGAGCGGGTCATGGCCGAAGCCGCGTCCCGCGCGGCGGCCATGCCCGGCGGCCCCGCCATCCAGCTGTACAAGCACAACACCGACAACAAGGGCGCCTCGTACGGCTGCCACGAGAACTACCTGATGAGCCGGTCGACCCCGTTCGCCGATATCGTCCGCCACCTGACGCCGTTCTTTGTATCCAGGCAGGTGGTCTGCGGCGCCGGCCGGGTCGGCCTGGGCGCCGACGGCCGCGAGGATGGCTTCCAGATCAGCCAGCGGGCCGACTTCTTCGAGGTCGAGGTTGGGCTGGAGACCACCCTCAAGCGGCCCATCATCAACACGCGGGACGAGCCGCACGCCGATCCGGACAAATATCGCCGTCTGCACGTCATCCTCGGCGACGCCAACATGAGCGAGGTATCTAACTACCTCAAGCTCGGCACCACGGCCTTGGTCCTGGCGATGGTCGAAGACCGCTTCCTGGCCTCCGACCTGTCCATCGAGTCGCCGGTGGCCGAACTGCGCGCCGTCTCGCACGACCCGTCGCTGCGGCACCTGGTGACGCTGCGGGACGGCCGGAAGATGACGGCCGTGCAGCTTCAGCTTGAGTACCTGGAACTGGCCAGGAAGTACAGCGAGGACAAGTACGGCGCCGACGTCGACGACATCACCAGCGACGTCCTGGGGCGCTGGGAGAGCGTTCTTGGCCGGCTGTCCGAGGACCCGATGCTCACCGCGCGGGAACTGGACTGGGTGGCGAAGCTGGAGCTCCTGGAGGGCTATCGCAGCAGAGACGGCCTGGACTGGGGTCACCCGCGACTGCAACTGGTGGACCTCCAGTACTCTGACGTGCGCCTTGATCGGGGGCTGTACAACCGGCTGGCCGAGCGGGGCCGGATGGTCAGGCTCGTGGACGAGCGCGACGTGATCGCCGCCATGGACGACCCGCCCGCCGATACTCGCGCGTACTTCCGTGGCCGGTGCTTGCGCAAGTACCCAGATGCCGTCGCGGCGGCCTCGTGGGACTCTGTCATCTTCGATATCCCCGGCCGGGAGTCACTACAGCGGGTCCCGACGTTGGAGCCCCTGCGTGGCACCAGGGCCCATGTAGGGGACCTTCTGGACAAGTGTGAGACCGCG
>JASHUG010000197.1 GCA_030040155.1 Streptosporangiaceae bacterium
GGCGCGCTGACCGCGCGGACCGAGACCGATATCCGGGTCATGACCGCGATGCCGATCCAGAGCGTCGCCGAGCCGTTCATCCGGCTGCGCGCGATCCGCCATCTGGAGCACGGCGCGATCGTGCTGCTGGCCGGGGGCATCGGGCAGCCCTACGTGACCACCGACTATCCGGCCGTCCAGCGCGCGCTGGAACTGGATGCGGACGCGCTGCTGGTCGCCAAGCGGGGGGTGGACGGGGTGTACGACAGTGACCCGCGGATGAACCCGCGCGCGGTCAGCGCGCCGCGGAGCATGAGCGCGTTCATGACGGTGCCCAGCATGCCGATGTTGTCGGCCTCGGCTCGGCTGATGCCCCAGCCCTCCGCCATCCGGCCGCGAAAGTAGTTGCCGCCGCCCATGACGACCGCGACCTGGACGCCGAGTTCACGAACGGAGAGGATCTCGTTCGCCACCATGGCCAGTGCCTCCGGGTCCACTCCGGTGCTGGCCGACCCGGCGAAGGCCTCGCCACTGAGCTTGACGACAACTCGGCGATATCGCGGCACGCTGCGGCCTCTCCCTCCGGCCGCCCTTCACGGCGACCGCCGCCACGTTACCGCCATCAACGCCTCGGCGCATGCCCAGCCGGCGGCGAGGCCTCGCTCGGCCGGCCTCAGTCGTCTACGCCCTTGACGGTCCATATTCTTGACTAACTGATCGGCGACCGCGTACGAGGACACCGCTCGTTCCCGTATCTGAGCGGTAGCCTGTGAACCAAGTTGCAGCTCCTCCCGACATATCAGCAAGGAGCAGTCCAGAAATGTCCCTTTTCCAGCGCGCTCACGACATCGTCGCCGCCAAGGCCAACAAGGCACTCGACGCCGCCGAGAGGCCCGACGAGATGCTCGACCTCTCCTATGAGCAGATGCTCGATCAGATTACGAAGGTCAAGCAGGCGCTGGTGAGCATCGCCGCCTCGAAAAAGCAGCTCGAGCTGCAGGAGCAGCAGCTACAGCACTCGGTGGACCACCTGAACGACCAGGCGAAGGCCGCGCTGGCCCAGGGCAAGGAAGACCTGGCCAGAGAGGCCTTGTCGCGCAAGGCCACGGCGCAGCAGCAGATCGACAGTCTGGAGCCGCAGCGCCAGGAGCTAGCCGACCACGAGCAGAAAATGGAGCAGACGCTGAGCGTGCTCCAGACCCGGGTGAACGAGTTCCGCTCCAAGAAGGAAGTGCTGAAGGCGCAGTACACCGCCGCCCAGGCCGAGGCGGGCGTCAACGCCAGCGCGGCCGGCATCTCCGGCACGTTCGGCGACGCCGGCGCCGAGATTCAGCGCGCCCAGGACAAGATCGCCAACATGCAGGCCAGGGCCGGCGCCATGGACGAGCTGCTGCAGTCAGGAGTGCTGGAAGATGTCGGCGGCGACACCGACGACATCCAGAAGGAGCTCGACGAGGCCAGCCAGGCCGGCGAGGTTGATAAGGAACTGGCCGCGCTGAAGGCGCAGATCGCCAGCTCGCCCGAGGCACCACAGCTCCCGGCCGGGAGCTAGCCAGGATCGGCTGGCCCGGCGGACTCAGCGGCGGTCAGGCGAAGGCTCTCCCTAGCGTCTTCCGCCCAGGCCGTCAGCTCATTGGCGGCCTGGCTCAGCCTGGACGCGGGCGCCAGCAGGGGCCAGGGCAGCCGGAGCGCGTACACGTCGATGGGAATCGCGCACTCCGGCGTCACGATCCGAACAGTTCGGACACCATAGCGGCGGGTGCCGTGCGGCCCGACGTCGAAGCCGACGACCTGCGAGATCGGGACGCGCCGCGTGTAGAAGTAGTTACGAATGACTAAGCCATCGGCGGACCCGCGGAACGACAGCCAGGCCACTCGGTAGACGCAGGCGGCCGCCAGTAGGACGGGGATGGCCGCGCTGAAGTTGTCGTTGGCCGGGCCGGAGAGCATCACGGGGATGATGAGTCCGGCTATGAACAGGACGGGCCAGGCCATCGCCCACACGGGAGGACCCACCGATATCGTCCTCATGCCCCATATCACCATAGGTTCGCGCCGACTGCTGAGGCTTTGCCTGATCGAGTCCGCCCGCTATCGTCGGCGCATGGGTTTCCTTTGACTTTGACCTGAGCTAGCGGCTCGTGCTCCGCCGTTCTCGCCCGGATCCTCCCTAATGGCCAGGCGAAAGAGATGAGGACGGAGCATGAAAGCCGTACGACTGAAATCCGGCCCGGTGCTTGCCGGGCTGCTGGCCGCGCTGGCCGTCGAGTTCGCGGACGAACTGGTCGACGGCACGAAGAGCGCGGCCATGCCGCTGATCCGGCACGACCTGTCGCTCAGTTACGTCCAGGTCGGCTTGCTGGCCGCGGTGCCACTGCTACTGGGCAGTGTGCTTGAGCTGCCGGTCGGCGTGCTGAGCGGAACGGGCCGCCGCAGGCGCCGGGTCATCCTCGGCGGCGGGGTGGTGTTCGTCGCCGCCGTGCTCGGTGTCGCGCTGGCCCACTCGTTTGTCGTGCTGCTGGCCGCGCTGGTGGCGTTCTTCCCGGCCTCGGGCGCGTTCGTCAGCCTGACGCAGTCCGCGCTGCTCGATGCCGACCCGCCGCGCCGGGCCCAGCTGATGGCCAGGTGGACGCTGGCTGGCTCGGCTGGGGACGTGGCCGGCCCGCTCCTGGTCGCGGCCGTACTCGCTGTCGGCGGCAGCTGGCGGCTCGCATTCGCGCTGGTCGGCGCCGCGGGCGCGGTCAGCTGGCTCGCAGTGGCCGGCACAAGCCGGGCCACCGAGGGAACTGACGAGCCCGACGCGCTGGACTCCTGGCCGGGCCTGCGGGCCGCGGCCCGGATCAGCGTGCGATCGGGCGCAATCCGCTGGCTGACGCTGCTCGAGGTCGCAGACCTGCTGCTCGACGTTTTCAGTGCGTTCCTTGCCCTGTACCTGGTCGCGGTCGTCCACGTCTCGCCGGCCGTCGCCGCCCTGGGCGTGGCGGTACGTCTCGGAGCGGGGCTGGCCGGCGATTTGCTGCTGATCAGCGTGCTCGAGCGATTCAGCGCGCTGGCAGTGCTGCGGGTCAGCGTGCTCGCCGCCGGCCTGCTGTTCCCGGTATTCCTGCTCGTCCCCGGCCTGTGGCTGAAGCTGGCGGCGCTGGTCGCCGTTAGCATCGCCACCGCACCCTGGTACCCAGTGCTGCAGGCGGAGCTGTTCGCTAGCCTGCCCGGCCGCAGCGGCCTGGCGGTCTCGCTGGGCAGCGCGTCCGGCCTCGTGGGCGGGCTCGGGCCGCTCGCCGTCGGCCTGCTGGCCGAGCACTTCGGCCTGAGCTGGGCATTGGCCTTGCTCGTCCTGGTTCCGGTGGCGATGCTCGCCGCGCCGGCCCGTCGCCAGCCCACGGCCGAGGGGGGCGGGCTCGACTAGACTCACGAGCCGTGACTAGCTGGGGCCCTGACGTCCGGGTGCGGTTCGCGCCGTCGCCCACGGGATACTTCCACGTCGGCGGCGCGCGATCGGTCCTGTTCAACTGGGCGGTCGCGCTCCAGACCGGCGGCACGCTAGTGCTGCGGATCGAGGACACCGACGCCGCGCGGAACCGGCCGGAGTGGACCGAAGGCATCATCAGCGCGCTGGCCTGGCTCGGTATCGACCCCGGTCAGTACGAGGGCCCGTTCTTCCAGTCCCAGAACCGGACTCTCCACACCGAGGCCGCGCAGCGGCTTTACCAGCTCGGCCAGGCGTACTACTGCGATTGCACGCGCGAGGACGTGATCGCCAGGACCGGGGACCCGCACCACGGTTATGACGGCTTCTGCCGCGATCGTGGCCTCGGGCAGGGTGAGGGCCGGGCGCTGCGGTTCCGTACGCCCGACGAGGGCGCCACGGTCGTCGACGACCTGGTTCGCGGCAGGACCGTGTTCGAGAACTCCTCGATCGAGGACTTCGTGCTCGCGCGCAGTGACGGTTCGATCCTGTTCCTGCTCGCCAACGTCGTCGACGACGTGGATCAGCGGATCACCCACGTCCTGCGCAGCGAGGAGCACCTGTCGAACGCCCCCAAACAGCAGCTGCTGTTCGAGGCGCTCGGGCATGAGCCGCCGGCCTGGGGGCACTTGCCGATCGTGGTCAATGAGAAGCGGCAGAAACTGTCCAAGCGGCGGGACAAGGTCGCGCTTGAGGACTTCAGGGATGAGGGATATCTGGCCGCCGCGATGCGGAACTACCTGATGCTGCTCGGCTGGGGGCCGCGGGGCGACCGGGAGATCATGCCGTTCGGTGAGATGGTGGCCCAGTTCCGGATCGAGGACGTGAACCCGGCGCCTGCCTTCTTCGACGTCAAGAAGCTGCGCGCGTTTAACGGCGAGTACATCAGAGCGCTGAGCGAAACGGATTTCATCGACGCGTGCCAGCCATGGCTGGCGCCGGAGCGGGTGCCATGGCCGCCCGACCGGTTCGACCCGGCCGCGTTCGCCAGGCTGGCCCCGCTCGCCCAGACCAGGATCGGGCTGCTCTCTGAGGTCGTGGCGATGGTGGACTTCGCGTTCTTGCCTGGGCCGGCCATGGACGAGGCGTCCTGGGCGAAGGCGATGAAGGAGCCAGCGGTGGGCCTCCTGACCGCGGCGCTGGCCAGCTACGCCGACGTGCCATGGCAGGCCGAGGACCTGCGGGGGGCGCTGGAGCAGATCGCGGCGTCGTTCGACTTGTCACTGGGCAAGGCGCAGGCCCCGATTCGGGTGGCCGTGACGGGCCGCACGGTCGGCCTGCCCCTGTTCGAGTCGCTTGAGGTGCTGGGACGCGCCGAGACGCTGCGGCGGATCGAGACGGCCCTCGGCCGGCTCGTCGGCTAAGCCCTGGCGGCCGGCAAGAACCTCCGGCCCGCCTGGCTCCTGGCCGGGCTCGGGTTGCTTGCCGCGTGCGTTGCCGCCGTCATCCGCCCGGCCGATGCGGCAGCGGCGGCTCGTCAGGATTGGTCGCCGTTCGTGCTCGTTGCCGGGCTGCTGCTGATCGGCCTGGTGGCCGATGCGGACGGGCTGTTCGAGGCCGCGGGACACCAGCTGGCTAAGGCAGCGGGGCACAGCGGAGTGCTCTTCGCGGGCGCGGTAATCCTGGTGAGCGGCGTGACCGCCACCCTGAACCTGGATACGTCGGTGGCGTTCCTGACACCGGTGCTCGTGCATACTGCCCGGAGCCGCAATCGCGGCGAAGCCGCGCTGCTCTACGCGTGCCTGCTGCTGTCGAACGCCGGCTCGCTGCTGCTGCCAGGGTCCAACCTCACCAACCTGATCGTCCTCGGTCACCTGCACCTGACCGGCGGACAGTTCGCGGCCCGCATGTGGCTGCCCTGGCTGGCCGCGGTCGCGGCCACGGCCGCCGTGGTCGGGTGGGGCGAGCGGCGCTCGCTGCAAGGGCCGGCCGACGAGCCCGAGCCTGGACGCCGGCCAGTGCTCGGCGTCGGCCTCGCGGCGGTGCTGGCGGCGACCGTGCTGGTGATTACGGTACGGTCATCTGCCCTTCCCGTCTTCGCGGTCGGCGTGCTCGCGGCCGCCACGAGGGTGGCGGGGCGGCGCGCAGTCATCGGTCAGGTATGGGCCGTCCTTGGCGTCCCGGTGCTGACGGGGCTTTTCGGCGCCGCCGTCGCGCTCGGCGCGCTCGGCCGGGCGTGGGCGGGTCCGATGGCCCTGCTCTCGCACCTGTCCGCCTGGCCTACCGCGGCGTTCGCCGCCCTCGCGGCAGTCTCGGTCAACAACCTGCCTGCGGCCAGCATGCTGGCGGCGCGGACGCCCGCCCACGCGTTTGCGCTGCTGATCGGGTTGAACGTCGGTCCTAACCTGTGCGTGACGGGCTCGCTGGCCTGGCTGCTGTGGCTGCGGTCGGCCAGGGACGCCGGCGCTCGCCCCTCGCTGCGCCGGGCCAGTCTGCTTGGATTGATGGCGGTCCCGCTGGCGATGGCTGCAGCACTAGCTGCGCTCGCTGTGACCGGCGGTGGCTAATGCTTTCCCTTGCCGATGCAACCGCCGGCGGCATTTCGGTGGTCTCTGCGGTTGAGGGAGGTGGTGGCCTTGGAAGCCAGCGCTGACACCGAGTTCAGCGAGTTCATGCATGCCCGCTGGTACCAACTGGTCAGGCTCGGCTTCGGCCTCACCGGCGACAGGCAAGCTGCGGAAGACCTCGCCCAGACCGCATTTGCTCGCGCCTACGCATCCTGGTCACGAGTGCGCAAGGCCGATGACCCGGATGCTTACGTTCGCCGGATCGTCGTCAATGCGAACCGGAACCGCTTCCGCAAAGTGCGGGTGAGCGAACTGCTGACGGACTCGCTGCCCGAACTGGCAGTGCCGTCCGATCCGGCGAGCCAGCGCGACGACCGGGCGGTGCTCGTCGACGCCCTGATGCGGCTGTCTCACGGGCAACGTGCTGCCGTGGTGCTCAGGTACTGGCTCGACCTGACCGAGGCCGAGACGGCCGAGGTCCTTGGTTGCTCGATCGGCAATGTCAAGAGCCAAGCCGCCCGCGGTCTGGCCAAGCTCAGGAGCAGCGCGGCGCTGGTGGAGGGAGGGCTGCTGTGAGCATCCAGGAGGACCAGGAGTTGCGCGAGCGGCTGGACACGCTGCTCAGCGGTATCGAGCCACGGCCCGCACCGGTCGCCTTGGCCATGCGGCAGGGCAAGGGAATCCGGATGCGCAGGTGGGGAGCGGCCGCAGTCGGCGTTGTCTTTGTCGCCGCGGGTGCCGTGGCGCTGCCGACAGCGCTGCACACGCCGAGATCTTCGACGGCGGTGAATGCAGCGCTGCGCTATTCGGTGACGGTGCACAGCCCCGGCAAGAATGCGCGTGGAGGGCTAATCGCCTACGGCACCGAGAACGGCAACCGGTGGCGGGTCGTGATCTCCGGAAGTGGCGCGGATGAGTCAATGGGTGGCAACACCACCTCCATCGATCTCGGCTCGGTCAGTGTGACTAGCGCGGATCCCGTCGACGTTCTGTCCGCCGGGAGCCTCGGCGGCGGCGTGACGATCGTCGGCGCAGTAGCAAGCGACGTCACGGCGGTTGCCATAACGTTGCCTGGAGACCGCGTTCTCACCCTGAAGCCCGTCCGCTACTCCCGCCAGTGGTTCGTCGCGGTTGTGATCCCTACTGGCGTGCCGATCGTCCGTGCCGTCGCATATGACCGCGCTCGGGAGCTGGCTTACTCGGTCCCGTATGAGCGAATCTCCCTGGTCAGCTGGTGGCGGCCGGGCCAGTCCGGGCCCGCCAGGTTCACTGCGACGATTGCATCGGGAATTGCGGGCGGCCATGCCTGGCGATACGTCACCCAGTTCGGTCCGTGGGGTTACTGTTACTCAACCCCTGGGGGCAGCGACTGCTTTGCCGGCACGACGCCGACCGGGATGTCCGCGCCGCGTGACACGGTCGCGATGATGGCCTGCGGTGCGCTAGGCAACGGCAACCCCGGTAACCCGACGAGCGTTCTGGCGTCTGCCCCTGCCGACGTCCGGCAGGTGGCGCTGCACCTTTCCGGCGGGTCAACCGTTCGGGTCCGGGCAGTGGACGTCGCAGGCGTACGGATGATCGGCTACATCCTCCCTGTCGGACAGCGCGTCCTGCGCGCAAGCATGTACGGGGCCGCAGGCAGGATGCTGGGGAGCACCAGTGCAGCTGACCTGAGCTGCGCCGCCTGAGGCTGCCGGCGATCGCCCGGCCCACCCGCTTTAGCGGCTCGGGTTGGGCCTGTGCTTGGCTGTCCCCGTGACGAATACCCCTTTTGCGGATCGGGTCCGCGCTGGTGAGACCGTATACGGCGGATGGCTGGGAATTGCCGGGCCGATCACTGCTCGGCTCGTGGCATCGGCCGGCCTTGACTACGTCGTCATCGACCTGCAGCACGGCCAGGCCACCGAGCATGACCTGCCAGGGATGACCGAGGCCATCAAGCTCGCGGGCGCCGCGCCAATCGGACGAGTACGGTACGCGCACCCAGCCGACATCGGCCGGGCTCTCGACCTCGGCTGTGAGGGCGTGATCGTCCCGAACGTGGACTCGGCGGAGCAGGCCCGCGATGTGGTCGGCGCGTGCCGGTACCCGCCAGAGGGATACCGCTCGGCGGGCGGCGTCATACCGCAGTCACCACAGCCGCTGTGCATCGTGATGGTCGAGTCCAGCCACGCGATGACCGAACTGCCCGCGACGCTGCGGCTGCCTGGCATCGACGGGATCTACGTGGGACCGCGAGACCTCTCGTACGCGCTCGGCTGCCCGCTCGATCCGCATGATCCGGTGCTGCGCGCGGCTTTCGAGCGCATCTGGACCGCGTGCGCCGCGGCCGGGAAGCCGGCCGGCGTGCACGCCACCGACGGCGAGACCGCGCGCCTGTACAAGGACAACGGGTGCCGGCTGGTGACCGTCATCGCTGACACCGCCGCGGTGACTCGCGGCGCCGCGGCTGCGCTGGCCGTGGTACGTGCCTAGCCGCCGACACTGACCTGGGGTTCGGCGGCACGGACAGTTGCGGCAGCGTTCACCGGACGTGATTATTTCCGACTACGCGCATGACAATGGTGGTCCTATGCTTGCGCCAAAGCTTGCGGCGCCGCGGCCGGGGAGCCGTGCTGGCGCCTGGTCACCGCTCGGAGGCGGCAATGGGACTTATGGACAGGGTCAAGGCGCAGGCGTCGCAGCTCGCGCAGCAGGCTATGGACGCGACCCAGGAAGGCAAGGCCAGGCTGGACCAGGCGCAGGCCGGCCGCCGGGGTGATGCGATGCTGCGCCAGCTTGGCGCCCTCGTGCTCGCCGAGCGCACCGGCCGCGGAACGCCAGACACGCAGGCCAAGATCGATCAGCTCGTCAACGACATCTCCGCGCACGAGCAGGCCAATGGGCTGAACATGACGGCCGATAGTTCGGGCACGTCCCCGGGTCCCGGCCAGCCTCCGTTCCAGGGTGGTCAGGCTCAGGCCGGCCAGCCTCCGTTCCAGGGCGGCCAGGCCGGCGGGGCGCAGCCTCAGTCTCAGAGCCCCGCGCCGCCGACCGCGGATGAGGGCGGCGATCCTGACGCTTATCAAGGACCGACGACTATCCATCAGGGACCGTTCTTTACCGCTCCTGGCGAAGGTGAGGACCCGGGTTCTCAGGCGGCACCGCAGTAGGGCGGGACGCGCCTCGTTCCCCTCATGGAGCCGATCTGCACCGGTCGGCGAATCAGCGGCATGCGTCCTGCGCGGCGGTATGCGACTGGCCGGTCGCCGTCGGCTGACTGTGACTGGCGGATGGCGCCATGCCGGTCACGGCGTACCCTGCGGTGCCGAGCACGACCCTGACCCTGACCAGTCCGGCTACCGCGCGGATGATCGCGCCGGGGAGCACCTGGCGCAGTAGCGCGGCCGCGTCTGCGTGCCGCGGCGGGTACTCGATGACCGTGCGGGTGACGTTGTGGCGTGACCAGTTCACGCCGGCTTTGTGCACGTGGAATCCGAGCGCCGCGAGTTGCCGTCCGGTGCTGGCCGACAGGCCCGTGATCAGCGTGCCGTTGTAAACGTCGACCGAGACCCTGGCTCGAGTGAGGGTCGCGGGCCGCGGGCGGTGCCTTCCCGGCACGCCGGTGTCGTCGCGCAGCCGTTTGAACAGCACCGCCGCCCCGGCCTTATCCCAGAGCACGGCCGACTGCCCGTCGGGCGTCACGTAGTTCATGGAGGCCAGCGGCACCGTCGTGAAGGTGACGTCCTGCGCACGTAGTCCGCGCAGGTCCTGCGCCAGTTCGATGACGTTGAAGCCGTTGTCAACCTTCAATGCTGCGGTGACCGACGACAGGAATTCTTCCAGCCGGATCGGGTTGGCCAGCAGGCCCGAGCTCGTCGCCTCCGTGAGCACTGACGACAGCAGTTGCTGCTGGTCGCCGATCCTCGCGATATCAGACAGCGCGAACGAGTGCCGGTCGCGAACGAACTCCAGCGCCGTGACGCCGTCGACGTGATGCGGTCCGGCCGAAAGATGCAGGCCGCTGTAGGGATCGTTGACCGCGAACGGCAGGCAGACGTTCACGCCGCCGAGCGCGTTGATCACCTTGACGAAGCCGAGGAAGTCGATCTCGACGTAGTCGTTGATGACCAGCCCGGTCGCCTGCTCGACCGTCTTCACCATTAGCTGCGGGCCGCCGATCGCAAGCGCAGCGTTGATCTTGT
>JASHUG010000198.1 GCA_030040155.1 Streptosporangiaceae bacterium
GACTGGCAGCGGGTGATCGCGGTGAACCTGTCCGGTGCGTTCTTCATGGCTCAGGCTGCACTCGACCACATGCTGGAGCGGGGCACCGGCCGCATTATCAACGTGTCCTCGGTCATCGGCGAGACCGGGAACATTGGCCAGGCGAATTACGCCGCGTCGAAATCCGGCCTGTTCGGTCTCACTAAGTCGCTGGCCAAGGAGGCCGTCTTCCAGCTCAGCCGCGGGCAGCACCCGGTCGGCGACGGCGTCGGGTTGACCGTGAACGCGGTCACGCCCGGCTTCATCGCCACCGACATGCTGGCCACGATTCCCGACAAGCTGCTCGAGCGAATCCGAGGTCAGATCCCGGTCGGCCGCCTGGGCGCGCCTGAGGAGATCGCTCGCGTCGTGGCGTTCCTCGCCGCCGATGAGTCCGCTTATATCACCGGCCAAATCTGGGCCGTCAACGGCGGACTGGACATGTGAGGCGCCGCCCGCCAGTCGATGTGCAGGAAGGACTCACATGACAACTCAGGAACCCAGACCGCTGCCCGGCGAGACGGAAGCTAGCCTGATCGGCCCCGAATCAGCGGAGTTCGGCTCAGTCGACGTTGCCGGCTTCGGGGAGGCCATGCTCCGCGTGCTGGGCCGTGCCATGTCCCACGGACCGGAGGTCGCGGAGGCCTTGACCCGCTACGGGCAGAGTCTCGCCGCCATCGGCCCGGACGCCTTTGGCATCTGGCGTGGCGCGATAGGCGATCCGACCGTGCCTGGCGATCCCGCCGGGCCGGCCGTGCCTCGCGATCCCGCCGGGTCGGCCGACAAAAGGTTCACCGATCCGGCCTGGACCGGCAACCCGTTTTACTTCGCGCTGCGGCAGTCTTATCTAGCGGGCACCCGGCTGCTGTCCGACCTGCTGGCAGCCGGTGAGGGCGATCGGCAGCAGGACGCAAAAGCTCGGCTCGCGGCCAGCTTCCTGGCGGACGCGGTTGCGCCGGTGAACTTCCTGCCGACCAATCCGGCTGCGCTCAAGCGGGCCGTGGACACCGGTGGCCTCAGCCTGCTCGCCGGTGCTCGCAACATGGTCAGCGACCTGCTCACCAACGGCGGGATGCCGCGTCAGGTGGACACCAGCTCGTTCAAGCTTGGCGTCAACCTCGCCGCGACGCCGGGAAAAGTTGTGTTCAGGAACGACCTGATGGAGCTGATCCAGTATGCTCCGCAGACGACACAGGTCCGCGAAGTACCGCTGCTGGCCAGCCCGCCGTGGATCAACAAGTACTACATCATGGACCTGGCGCCGGGCCGCAGCTTCCTGGAGTGGGCGGTTCAGCACGAGCGGACGGTGTACGCGATCTCGTACCGCAACCCGGACGCGTCCATGCGCGGCGTCACACTGGACGACTACCTCATTCACGGCCCGCGCCAGGCCCTCGACGTGATCCAGGAGATCACCGGGGCGCCGCGGGTTGACATCGTCGGGCTGTGCCTCGGCGGCGCGCTGACCGCGATGCTCGCGGCCTACCTGGCCGAAACGGGGGACGACCGGCTCGGCTCGCTCACCCTGCTGAACACGATGCTCGATTATTCCGAGCCGGGCGTGCTGGGAGCGTTCACGGATGAGCAAACGGTGGCCAGGCTGGAGCGGCAGATGAACACGACCGGCTATCTTGCCGGCCGTCAGATGGCAGCCGCCTTCGACGTGATCAGAGCGAACGACCTGATCTTCAGCTATGTCGTCTCGAACTGGCTGATCGGCAAGAAGCCGCCTGCCTTCGACATCCTGGCCTGGAATGCCGACAGCACACGGATGCCTGCCGCCATGCACGCGTTCTACCTGCGCTGCCTGTATGTGAGGAACGAACTCGCCAACGGCGTCATGGAGCTCGCCGGCCGGCGGCTCTCCCTGGCCAGTGTCAAGAACGACGCCTACGTGGTCGGTGCGGTAAACGATCACATCGTGCCGTGGACCGCCTCCTACCAGGCGACCCGCCTGCTTGGCGGAGACGTCCGGTACGTGCTGTCCAGCGGCGGACACATCGCTGGGATCGTGAATCCGCCTGGCCCGAAAGCCTGGCTCGAAGCGGCGGATGAGTATCCGGCTGAGGCGGAGCGATGGCGAGCGATAGCCAGCCACCGGACTGGGTCCTGGTGGGAGGACTGGACCGGCTGGGCCGGCGCACGGGCGGGCGCCCTTACCGCGCCACCGCCGATGGGCAGTGTGGCGTTCCCGCCCGCTAGCGATGCGCCCGGTGAGTACGTCCGTGCTCAGAGCCGGGCCTGATCGGACTTGCTTGACACGGTGCCCGAGCTGATGCTCGCACCCGGCGCTCGCGACGGCCAGAGGCCAAAGGTCCGCAGATTGATGGCTGCGGCCCTGACCTGGGCGGACGCCTACCCGGCATGCTGGAGATGATGTCCGGGTCCAGCATAGGAGACTGGTGATGGTGCAAGCACGGGACGGCCGGAATACAGGCGCGGGCATCGCGACCGCGGGAAACGCGGGGCAGGCAAACTACGCGCTCCTCGCCGACGGCAGCACCATCGAGATCCGGCAAGCGCGGCCTGACGATGCCGAGGCCGTCCGCGAAATGCACGCGCAGCTGTCACCTGACAACGCCTATTTCCGGTTCTTCAGCCTGAGCCCGCGGGCCGGGGAACGAGAAGCCCAGCGTGTCTGCAGGCCGGCCTCACCCGACCACGTTGCGCTGCTGGCGCTGCTGCGCAGCAAACTCGTGGGGGTGGCCAGCTGGGAGGCCACGGGCAGGCCGGGGCGAGCCGAGATCGCGTTTGCCGTGTCTGACGACATGCACGGCCGCGGCGTCGCCACCCTGTTGCTCGAGCATCTCGTCTCCCTCGGCCGCCAGCGGAACCTGACTGCGTTCGAGGCCGAGACGCTGCCAGACAACTACGCGATGCAACAAGTCTTCAAGGATGCGGGACTGCCGGTCGAGCGGCACTTCGCCGACGGTGTCATCGAGCTGTCCTTCCCGCTGCCAGCGGTGGACGATGAGCGGATCGACAGTTACCTCGATGCGGTCGCGAAACGGGCCAGCCGCGCCGAGGTCGCGAGCCTGCGGCACCTGTTCCAGCCTGCTTCGGTTGCGGTCATAGGCGCGGGCCGGCGCCGGGGGGCGGTCGGCCGCGAGATCCTGCACAACATCGTCGCCGAAGGCTTTGCGGGGCCCGTGTACCCCGTCAACCGGCACGGCGGCTCGATGGAGGGCCTCTCGGCCATGACCTCGCCGCTGGAACTGCCTGAGGACGTGGATGTCGCAGTGATCGCCGTGCCGCCGGCCGATGTACCCGAAGCCGCCGCGCAGTGCGGCCGGCGAGGCGTGCGCGCGGTCGTCGTCATTACCGCTGGCCTTGGGCCGCTCGGTGCGGACCTGGTCGCGATCTGCCGCCGGTACGGCATGCGGTTGGTCGGCCCCAACTGCTTCGGCGTCGCAGTGCCCGGCGAGCACTTCGATGCCACGTTCGCGGCGCGGATGCCGCCGCCGGGCACCGCCGGGCTGGTCGTCCAGTCGGGCGGCGTGGGCATAGCGCTGATGGAGCACATGACCAGGCTCGGCATCGGCGTAAGCTCGTTCGCCTCGGTCGGCGACAAGTACGACGTCTCGAGCAATGACCTGCTGACCTGGTGGGAGCAGGACGGGCAGACCCAGCTCGCGATCCTGTACGTCGAGTCATTCGGCAATCCGCGCGCCTTTGCCAGGACCGCGAGGCGGGTCGGCCAGCACATCCCGGTCCTTACCGTCATCGGCGGCCGGTCCGCCGCCGGCCAGCGGGCCGCGGCGTCGCACACCGCCGCCACTGCGACGCCGCTGGTGACGCAGGAAGCGCTGTTCGGCCAGGCCGGGATTGTTGCCACGCACAGCCTGGGCGAGCTCGTCGATGCCGCGGCCCTGCTGTCGTGCCAGCCACTTCCCGCCGGTCCACGGGTGGCGATCGTGTCCAATGCCGGTGGCGCCGGCGTGCTCGCCGCTGACGCCTGCGGTGACGTCGGCCTGACCGTAGCCGTCCTGGGCGCCGCAACCCAGGACCGGCTGGCGCATCTGCTTCCATCCGGCGCCGCAGTTGCCGGGCCGGTGGACACGACCGCCGGCGTCAGCACCGAGGCATTCGGCGCGTGCCTGAGGGAGGTTGCCGCGGATGAGTCGGTTGATGCGGTCGTCGCGATCGGCGTGCCCACCGCGATCGCCGACCTAAGCTTTGCCATCGCGGGGGCGGAGGTCACAAAGCCGATGGCCGTCGTGCTGCTGGATCAGACCGAGTCGGTCCGGTTGATGGGCCGAGGCGGCGAACCCAGGGACGAGAGCCCGCTGCGGTTTCCGGCCTATGGCTACCCCGAGGGTGCCGTGCGGGCGCTCGGCCACGCCTGGCGCTACCGGGCCTGGCGCGACCGCGATCACGGCCGGGTGCCTGAGTTCACCGACCTGGACACGGTCGGTGCCCGGGCCATCGTCTCGGCGTTCCTGACCGCGAACCCGGAGGGCGGCTGGCTCGCCGACTCCGACGCCGTGCAACTGCTGGAGTGCTATGGCATCCCGATGGTGACGACGCGCCCCGTCAGCACGCCGGAGGACGCGCTGACGGCTGCGGCCGAGCTCGGCGGGCATGTGGTGGTTAAGGCCGAGGTGGCTGGGCTGGTACACAAGACCGACGCTGGCGCGGTCAAGCTGGACCTGCGCACGCCAGACGAGGTGGCCGACGCCTACCGGGAGCTGGCCTTGCAGTTCGGCCCTTCGCTGCAGAGAGTGCTCCTGCAGCCCATGCTGGCCGGTGGCGTGGAGACGATTATCGGCGTTGTCCACGAGCCGGTATTCGGCCCGCTCATCGTGTTCGGGCTCGGGGGAGTGGCCACCGAGGTGCTTGGCGACCACATCGCCAGGCTCTCGCCGCTCACGGATGCCGACGCGGCCGAGATGATCCATGGGGTGCGGGCCACTGAACTGCTGACCGGGCTCCGTGGCGCCCCGCCGGCGGACACAGCAGGGCTCGCCGACGTCTTGCTTCGGGTGTCGAGGCTGGCCGATGAGCTGCCGGAGGTCGCCGAGCTTGACCTTAATCCGGTGATCGCCCGCCCGCGGGATGTGCAGGCGGTCGACGTGCGGGTCCGGATTGCGCCGGCCGCTCAGCGAGATCCCTTCCTGCGTCAGCTCAGGTAGGGCCAGAACCTCAGTGCCGCGCGGGGCGAAGGTCCCTCCACGCGGGTAGGAACGCCCCTGACAGGCCCGCTGACGCTGCGCAACTGTTGAGCTAGGAGCGACTCTTGGTGGTGAGGGCCATGAACGAGCAGAGTAGTCCAGAGCGGCGCATTGTGGTCGGAGTGGACGGGTCGGACCAGTCCAGGCTGGCGCTGCGATGGGCCTTGCGGCAGGCCGAACTCACCGGCGCAACGGTCCAGGCCGTCATCGCGTGGCACTACCCGGCCATGGTCGGCGGCTACGGCTGGGCGCCGGTTCCGGCGATGGACGCAGCCGATTTCGGGGAGGTCGCCGAGAAGACACTCGCCGCGGTCCTCGCGGACGAGGCCGACCCGGCCAGCAGTGTGCGGGTCACCACGTCGGTCGTGGAGGGCATCGCGGCTCAGGTGCTGCTGGAGGCAGCCAACGGAGCCGAGTTGCTGGTCGTCGGCAGCCGCGGGCACGGCGGCTTCACCGGGGCGCTCCTCGGGTCGGTGAGCCAGCACTGCGCGCATCTCTCGCCGTGTCCGACCGTGATCGTCCGGGCAGGGGCAAAGGAGTAGGGGGACAGCCTCGACGCGGGAGGAGACGCTGATGACTGCGACAGTCGGCGAGGTGATGACCGCCAGCGTGGTGGCGCTGCGGGAGGGCGCGGACTATAAGGAGATAGTGACGGCGCTCCGCCGGTATCGGGTGAGCGCGTGCCCGGTGATCGACGACGGCGACCGGGTGATCGGGCTGGTCTCCGAAGCCGATCTGCTCTCGAAGCTGACCGACCCTGAGTTTCCGCCCGGGCTTGAGCGGCTGAACTGGCGGCTGCAACAGGAGAACAAGGCGAATGCGCTCACCGCGGAGCAGCTGATGACGAGCCCGGCCATCGGCATCCACCCGTGGGCTTCAGTAGCGGAGGCCGCGCGTCAGATGGAGCAGTGGCAGATCAAGCGACTACCAGTTGTCGACCATGAAGAGCGGCTCGTCGGGATCGTGACGCGCTCGGATGTCCTCAGTGTGTACGAGCGACCAGATGGCGACATCATGGAAGAGATCACCAAGGTCATCATCGACCAGGAGTTCGGCCTGGACCCGGATGCGATGAATGTGACGGTGAAGTCCGGAATCGTGACGGTTACCGGACCAGTGGAACGGCTGGAGCAGGCCCTGCGCCTCCTGGCCCGTATCCGGCACGCCGAGGGAGTCATCGGCGTGAGAGATCGGATGAACTACCCGCGGGCGAGCTGAGCCGGGTTACCGCGGAACGTAGAGCCGGATCCGGCGGCCGGTGACCTCGTCCGGCACGAGCCGGATGTAGGTGTTGCGTCCGTCGGCCGGCCACGGCTTGATACCAAGCTCGGCCGCAGCGCGCAGGTCGTCGGGACGGGTGAGAATTGTCGCGGTTCCGCTGAGCAGGACGCTCCAGCCCTCGCTCAGCGCGTCGTCAATCTGGTCGACGTCGAACGAGACCCTTTGCTGGCTGACCGCTCCGGCCGCCGCGGTGCGGTCATCGGTCCGGAAGATCGCCGCGTTGCCGAGCATGGCGTAGTTGACCGGAACGGCCACCGGCCCCCGGTCGGCGTTGTACAGGAACCGGCCGACCCCGCCGGGCCGAATATAAGCCCAGCATTCCGCCTGAGTCAGAACCTCCAATACTGCAGGCCGCGGTGGGCCATGCTGCCCCGGCGGGGCCGTCAGGCCCGCGCCCGATAGCGCTTCGGGTGTCGTCCCCAAGGCAGTGGCCAGCCGTACCAGCGCGCCCCGCGACGGATCTGCCGTCGGGTTCGTTTCCAGGTAGGCAAGGTAATCGGGCGCCATTCCCGCCTGCGCGGCAGCCTCCTCGCGGCTGAGGCCGGCGCGGGCTCGCTGCTCGGCAATTCGTCGGCCCAGGTCGGTTCCGCCGACCTCGCTTCCTTCGCTCACGTCGTCCTCCGCTCCGCAGAACTGGCCAACGCGGCGCACTCGCGCATCGGGCTGGGCGGTGCTGCTGCCCTACGATTCCGCCAGCATGACGGGCCGCCCTCCGGCCGCGGTAGGGCCATTGGACCTTCCTGGGACGGTGCATTTCGGCCAACCTGGTAGCGGCAGGCCGTCCGTCAGGGTCCGATGTGACGAACGACCCTTAACGCCTGGGCGCTCGTGAGAGAACGTTGCCTCAAGGTCTTCGGTTGGAGGTGGATCTCCCATGAACCAGTGGCGGCAGGTCCCCCAGCGACGGCAGCGGCGCGATCGTAATCCTCTGCGGCGCAGCGTGGACCGCATCGAGGCGCGCGCGATCGCCGCGGTGCTCGCGCTAGCCGTCCTGGCCTTCGTCGTGCTGGGCGTGCTCGCCGGCCATCGTGCCTATTCGCTCGGCCTGGCGCAGCAGCGCGCCGAGCGCGGCTGGCGGCTCGCCGTCGCGACCCTGGAGCAAAGTGCTGCCGAGTCCGCGAATAACGCGGGCTGGGATGTCGCCTGGGTGCCCGCTCGCTGGCAGCTGCCCGACGGGCAGCACGGATCTGGCGAGGTAGCTACCGAACTCGATGCTCGCGCAGGCCAGAAGGTAACGATCTGGGTCAACTCCGAAGGACAGCAGATGCCGGCGCCTCTGAACTCCGCCGGCGTGTGCGATCAAGTGGTCTCGACCGTCTTGTGGATCCTGATGGCCACTGCGGCCGGTGCCGCCATTGGCGCCGGCGCCATACGGCTCCTGTGCAACCGACGCCGCATGGCGGGTTGGCAGCGGGGCTGGGAGAAGATTGGCCCGACCTGGTCGCGACATGCGTAATCCAGGCAGTCGTTTGTCAGCTCGGTTGATGCCCTACCGGGACCGGAACGCGCCGCAGGCCACCGGCATCCCCCGGGAGTGCTCGTAGCGCCACGGCTCGTCGTCGCTGGCGCCTTCCTCGGGTCCTACGACGACGACCGTGCACGCCGCGCGGCTCAGGCAGCTGCGGATCACCGGCCCGATCGAGCGACCTGACAGCGCAGGAGACGATGTAGATCCCAGCACGAGCATGACCGCGCCGGCCGACCGCTCGGCCAGCACCCGCTCGGCCAGGCCCTCGACGACGTCGGCGGTGAGCTGGTCAGGCAGTTCAGCATTGGCGACGTTGCCCAGAATGAGGCCGAGCCTGCGGTTGGCAGTTTCTTGCTGCTGAGCGCGGTCGGC
The DNA here is from genome assembly GCA_030040155.1 of Streptosporangiaceae bacterium. Taxonomy (GTDB): domain Bacteria; phylum Actinomycetota; class Actinomycetes; order Streptosporangiales; family Streptosporangiaceae; genus JAJYUU01. The sequence goes on from JASHUG010000198.1 coordinate 8,311, forward strand.
GTGACTGACCTGGACGGCGTAATACGCGGGCTGCTGGGGCTGCCAGGCCAGGACGATTTCCAGCCGCGCCTCGCGCCGGATGGCTTCCTGAGCGGCCCAGCGCAGTGCCCGGAGCGACGCCAGTGAGCCGCTGACGCCGACCACGATCCTTGACTGCTTCGCGGTAGACATGACAACCCGACCTCACACGGTCTCGACGGGGATAGCTTGCGGTGGGGCTTGGTACTCGGTCTCCATGCCGACCCGGACGGTGAGAATGCCGTTGTGGTAGGCGGCAGTGACATTCCGTGTATTCGAGCCGAGTGGAAGCGCAACATGCCGCGCGAATGTGCCGTACCGGAATTCCGAGTCGTGCCTAACCGGGTTCTCCTCCCGGCGCTCAGCCCGGACACTCAGCACGCCGGTCTGTACCGAGACTTCGAGGTCCCTGGCCGGATCGATGCCGGGCAGCTCAAGCTCGATCACGTAGGTCAAGCCGTCGGGATACTGCTCGATCGGGATGGGATGCGGCTGGCTCACCTGGCGATGGACCGTCGAGAGCGGCGACCCGACCCAGTCATCCATTCGCTGAACCGGAGCCGGCCCAGTGGTACTGGTCATGAGTCTCTCCTCCTGATCTGCTAGCTCGGTTCTAGTCAACGTCCGAGCCTTACCGGTCAGGTAGGGACGAAGGTCAGGACTCCCGTGTCCAACTGTCCCTCGAAACAGACGTCAATCGTCTCCCTCGACGACGACGACCGGGCAATGGGCGTGGGTCACGCAGTGAATGCTGACCGACCCGAGCTGCATTCCAGCGATCGCGGCGTGGCCGCGGCGGCCGACCACGAGCAGGTCGGCTTCCTTTGATGCCTCTACCAGCACCTGCACGGGATGACCGTATGTGACGAGCTGGTCAACCGGCACGCCCGGATCGGCCGTCGTGACGGTCTGGGACAGCGCGGTGGCCATGTTCTGGCGCACCTCTTCTGAGACGACCTGCGGGGCCACTCCCACCGGGGCTCCGCCCACCGCCGCAGGGTAGTGCCAGGCAAGGACGGCCCGCAGCGTGGCCCTGGTGGCTGCGGCATATTCTCCAGCCCACCTGAGCGCCGCCACTGACTCGTTCGAGCCGTCCACGCCGACCACAACGAGCTTTCCCGCACTACCCTCAGCTGTCATCTCGTGCCTCGCTCACCACATCGGCCGCTCGGATCAGTCCCGGCCGTCCCGGTTTCATCAAAATCCGGTCTGGCACTCGTGCCTAGGGCCGATGGTCCTGTTCCCGCCTGGGACGGCGGAACGTGCCGGCGCATGACCGGCATCTAGCGGGGAACTGCAGGACGAGGGCGTCGCGGCCCTCGTCCGGTGGTTGTGCGGAGTTGCCGCTTAGGGCTCCAGCACGATGCGCGCCCTCGCCTTGCCGTGCAGGACCTCGTCGATCGACTCGTTGACCTCGGTCAGCGGGCGAGTCTCGTAGATGACCTTCGTCCGGCCGAGTGCGTGCAGGGCGAAGACGTCGGCGAGGTCGGCCCGGGTGCCGACGATCGAGCCGATGACGGACGTGCCGTTCAGGACAGTGTTGAACACCGGAATGCTGAGCGTGCCTTCAGACGGCAATGCCACCAGCACGAGCCGGCCTCCCCGGCGCAGCCCTGCGTACGCGGCTGCGAACGACTTGTCGTCCACTGCCAGTCCGACGGCGACGTCGGCTCCGCCGTGCGACTGCAGGACGGCTGCCGGATCTTCGGTCCTGGCGTCGATCACGATGTCAGCGCCCAGCTCCTTAGCGAGTTGCAGCTTCTCGTCGGTGATATCGATAGCCGCGACGGTGCCGCCGAAGATCTTCGCGTACTGCAGGGCCAGGTGGCCCAGGCCACCGATGCCCGAGATCGCGACCAGGTCAGCGGGACGGACATTGCCGACCTTTACCGCCTTGTAGGTGGTGACGCCAGCGCATGTCAGCGGGGCGGCGTCGAATGGATTGACGCCGTCGGGAACCTTGCTCGCGAATGCCGCCTCGGCGAGGTAGTACTCCGCGTAGCAGCCATCGACTGAGTACCCGCTGTTCCGCTGCTTGAGGCAGAGCGTCTCCCAGCCGGTGAGGCAATGCCTGCACTCGCCACAGGCATAGCCGAGCCACGGGGTCGCGACCATGTCTCCGATGCTCAGGCTCGACACGCCCGGCCCGATCGCGTGGACGGTGCCAACGCCCTCATGGCCGGGAACGAACGGCGGGGTCGGCTTAACCGGCCAGTCGCCGTGCGCCGCATGGATGTCGGTGTGGCACAGCCCGGACGCAATCATCCGGACCGTCACCTGGCCGGGTCCTGGCTCTGGTATCGGCCGGCTTTCAATGACGAGCGGCTGGCCGAACTTGTGTACTACTGCTGCTTTCATCTCAGGCTCCTCCCGAGTGATGCTGATTGACCGCATCTCAGGATTCGCCGCGATCGTCAGCCTGCGGCAGGGGCGTTACGCACCGCAGGGCGGGACCTTGGCCACTTCGACCCGGTCGGCAGGGCTGTGGCTCCGCGGCCAGGGACCTTCGGCCCTCCTGCGCAACGCAATGCTGGCGTCACGATGACGGCAGTACCAGTCGGCAACCTCAGGTAGCACCGGCGATTAGGTCCAGGCCTTGTGATCGGGACGGGATATTGCGATGCGCACTATGGACGAACTGCATCTCGCAGGCAAGCGAGTGCTGCTCCGCCTGGACTTGAACGTGCCGATGCAGGGAAGCCGGATCGCCGATGACGGCAAGATCGGAGCCTGCCTGCCGACACTGAGTTACCTGCTAGCACGTGGCGCAGCCGTTATCGTCTGCTCGCACCTTGGCCGGCCGCCAGGTGCTCCCGATCCCGCGTTCAGCCTCGCCCCGGTGGCGGTCAGGCTGAGCGAGGTGCTTCACCGGCCCGTGATGCTTGCCGCTGACACAGTGGGGCCCGCGGCACGGTCCGCCGCCGCGGACCTAGCCGCGGGGCAGGTGCTACTGCTGCAGAACCTCCGCTTCAATCCCGGTGAGACGAGCAAGGACGACGCCGAGCGCGGCCGATTCGCCGACCGGCTGGCGGCGCTCGCCGACGTGTACGTCGGCGATGGCTTCGGCGCTGTGCACCGTCGCCATGCCAGCGTCTATGACGTCCCGATCCGGCTGCCGCACGCGGCGGGTTACCTGATCCAGGCCGAGACCGCGGCCCTTGACCGGCTGACGCAGAACATCAGCCGGCCCTATGTCGTCGTGCTCGGCGGCGCCAAGGTCGCCGACAAGCTCCCGGTTGTCGGCAGCCTCGTTGCCGAGGCGGATCAGGTGCTGATCGGCGGCGCCATGGCGCTCACGTTCCTCGCGGCGCAAGGCTACCCGACCGGGCTTTCGCTGTTCGAGGGAGACAGCGCGACCGCACGCGCCTACCTGGAGAAAGCGGCGCAGTCCGGGGTGGATCTCATACTGCCGGCGGACCTGGTGGTTGCACCCCGCCGGAGCCCGGACGAGCACGCAGAGATAGTTGGCTGTAGCGCGATACCGGCGGATCGGATGGCACTGGACATCGGGCCAAGAACCGCAGACCTCTTCACCGGACGGATCGCCGCCGCAAGAACGATCTTCTGGAACGGGCCGATGGGAGTTTGCGAGCTTGCTCCGTTTACGGCGGGCACGAGAGCCATTGCGCGTGCGCTCGCCGAGAGCTCGGGGTTCACCATGATCGGCGGTGGGGACACGGCCGCGGCGGTGCACGCACTCGGTTTCGCCGACAATCAGTTCGGGCACGTCTCCACCGGCGGTGGCGCTGCCCTCGAGTATCTCGAGGGCAAAGAGTTGCCGGGGCTGACCGCGCTGAACTAAGGCGCTGTCGCCCGTCTGGAGTGGTGCCGGGGCCGGAACAGCCCCGGAGCCGGGGGAGATCATGAGCAAAGGCAGCGAGCCCGGACCTCGCATAGTGGTCGGTGTCGACGGATCGCTGTCGTCCAAGGCAGCCCTCGCATGGGCGCTCGATCAGGCCAGGCTCACCTCCTCGGTCTTGGATGCCGTCATCGCGTGGGAATACCCGGCCATGTCTGGTTACCGATTTCCTGTGTCGGTTGACTGGGAAGACGTGGCGAAGCGCGCGATTACGGAAGCGATCGCAGCGGTAGTCGGCTCATCACAGCCAGCCGACTTGCACCGCCACGTCGTGGAGGGCAATGCCGCGCAGGTGCTGCTGAACGCGGCAGCGGGCGCTGACCTTCTCGTCGTCGGAAACCGTGGTTACGGCGGCTTCGTCGAGGCCCTACTGGGCTCCACCAGCCAGCACTGCGTCCACCACGCCACGTGTCCGGTCGTCGTGGTCAGGCAGACCGCCAGATCGTGATCTGGAAAGACGCGGACGGCGCTGTCCGGTTCACGGTGAGCGGCACGCAATGGTCCGAGGACTAGGTGCCCCACCCGGACAGACTTTCGGCCCTGCCGGCCACGGCGCGTCCGGGCGATGGTGGAAATGCAAGCCTGGGCGTGCGATGTGCCGCCCGATGAGAGGAGGACGAGATGAAGACCATTCTCTGGGCGGTGCCCGTCGCCGCCGTCTGCGTGGCGCTGCTGGCCGGGCGTAAGGACATCACACGGTTCCGCGCCATGCACAAGATGTCCTGCACTCGCTGACGGGGCATCGCTGCGGGGCCGTCCGGGTCAGCCGGGCGGCCCCGCAGCTGACACGACCGCTCTGTCACGCAACAGGCGAGTTCTCGTGGCTTGAAGCCTGCGTGCAGCGATCGTCATGAATCGCATCGCGATCGCATAGCCAAGCTCGGGGTGTTCGGCGCAGGCGGCCTTGACGGCTGTGGCATCGAACTCGAAGGCTTGCACCGGCTGCGTACAGGTGGCGCCAAACTGCCATTGATAGGGCGGCACCAGCCAGGACAGGCCTACGACGTCGCCCCGGCCGAGCGTCGCGATGGTCAGCCGTCCGACCCCTGGTGCCAGCACGTCGAGGGCGACCTGGCCGGCGTCGATGATCCAGAAGCGGTCAGCGGGTCCGCCTTCCTCGAAGAGCCGCTGATGCACGGGGATGCTGACACGGCGAGCGGCCGTGGTGAGCAACGCGATCTGCTCGGGCGGCAGTCCGCGCAGCAGCGGCTCCGCGCCGACGATCGCCGGGTTTTCGGTCATGAGTCCCGTCTCCTCCCCTGCGGGCGCCGTGCGGGCGCTGGGCTCTCCTGGGCGCACTCGTCCGGGTAACTGAGCCGATCGCGGATGCCCACGACTCCCTCCGCGTGCCGGATCCTCGCGAGCAGGCGCAGGGCGGTGTCACGCCGATCGACCATGCCGCTTATGGTCACGAGACCGGAGCGCACGGTCACATCGAAGCAGTCCGGGTCGAGCCCGAACTCTTCATCGAGGACCACCTTGACAACGTGATCGTAGATATCAGCATCTGGCCGCTCGAAGACGCTCAGCAGGTCGGACCTAGTCACGATGCCGACGAGGTGTCCGTCCGGCATCGCGACCGGCAGTCGCTTCACCCGCTGGTTCTGCATGGCTTGCGCTGCTTGCCTGATCGAGGCGCCCGGATCAACGACTACTGCTGGCGATGTCATGAGCTCACGTGCCGTCACTGCCGTTGCCTTGGTCTGCTCGTGCAGTCTCCAGTTCAGACGGATAAGCCCCCTCGGCATCTCCGGATCGGTCTGCTTGTACAGCAGGTCCGCCTCGGAGACGACCCCGATCACGCGGCCAGCCTCGTCGACGACGGGGCAGGCGCTCACTCGGTAGTGACGCAGCGCCGTGACTATGTCCTTATAGTCGGCATCCTCACGAAGCGCGATCACTCGCCGGGTCATAACATCGCTAACGGTTGTGCTCATGGCCCCTTCCTTCTCCACCCAGCGTCGCGGCGGAGGGTCAGGCATCACAGGGCCTTTACTCCCCGCGGTAAGGGACGTTCGGCCATCGGCTGCCGCTCACCTGTCATGGGGCACCACGACGGTCGGGCACTTGGCGTGGTGCACTACCTGACTGCTGACCGCGCCGAGATTCAGGTGCGGGAAACCGCCGCCTCCGCGAGTGCCCACGACTAGCAGGTCGGCCTCGGCGGAGGCGTCGATCAGGGCCTGAGCCGAGAAGCCGTTAATCGCAGTCACTGTGACCAGTGGCTGGATGTCACTGCCGAGCTCCTTAGCAACCTCGGCCACGGCCTGCTCGGCGGCCTCGCGAGCGTGGCGCACCCGCTCATCATCCCCCGCGAAGGTCATTGGCTGGCGGGTCCAGTAGCTCGCTAGGGCTTCGTGGACAGTTAGGACCGTCAGCGGCACGTCACGTAGCGCTGCCTCCTTCATTGCCCAAATCAGTGCGTGATGGGCGTTGTCTGATCCGTCGATACCCACCGTGATTCCAGGCATCACAGCTGTCCTTTCTGACGCGGCCGCCGCGGATCGGCAAGTCTGCTCTCGCCCCAAGCATGATGGCGGCGGCATCGCTGCAGTAGGGACGTTGGTCGGGAAATGACCGGGACGTTTGCGGACGTTCAAGTGCCACGGGCATGGCTGCGAAAACCCGGAATTGATGCGCGTATCGGGCCGAGCGACCCGTGATATTGGGACGAACGACCTTTGCGGCGAGTTGGCCGCGTGCGGAACCTTGAACCTACCGTTTACGAGACCGGCGAGCGGGAGGAGCAAGCGGTGTACGAGAGGATTCTGGCGGCGGTTGACGAGTCAGAGATTGGTGAGCGCGTGCTGGCTGCAGCACAAGAGCTAGCGACCCTCACCAACGGCGAAGTGCACGTGTTCCATGTCTGGGAGCCGGAAATATGCAAGGACAAGGTTTTGTCGGCACCGTCGTGGGAGGACGCGCAGATGCTGGTCAAAACTGCCATTGAGAAGCTCGCTGCGGCTGGCGTAAACGCGACTGGCGAAGTCGCCGCGAACTTGTACAGTCGCTGCGCGCTTGAGATCACCGGCTATGCCAAGGCACATGACGTTGGCGTGATCGTCATCGGATCGCGTCGCCGGAGTGACTTGGCCTCGCTATTAGGCGGCAGTAACGCGCACAAGATAGTCCATTTGGCCGACCGTCCAGTTGTTGTAGTTCCGGCTACGGACTGGTCGCCGGTTCGGCGCCGGTCCGCAGACCGTTGATGAGGGTTTCCCAGACCGCGTCGGCAGCAATTGGGTCCAAGCTGTTGCCTCGTCGCGGCGGTAGTAGTGGTGCTGGTAGTAATGGTGATCAGCGGGAGATCTGGACTCTGCGGGTGAGCGGTGATGGATGCTGCGCTGACATCGCGGCCGGGTGTGCGGGACCGGGTTCGTTATTTCCGGCCGCGGTCACTGCCGGGCGTGGAGGTGCTGCACGCGACCTTTGTCGCGCACCGCTACGGAGCTCATCTACACCGGGCCTGGACGGTCGCTGCGGTTGATCGGGGCGCTGCTTCCTTTGCTTTGGAGTCGGATCATCACACCGCTGCGGCCGGATCGATGTTCCTCATCCCGCCGCAAGCTGTGCATACCGGTGAGCCCGCGTCCCCAGCCGGCTATCGCTACCGGGTTGTGTGCCTCGATCCAGCTCGCTGACTTTGCCCGGGCGCTCGCTTGAGCAAGGCGAGACGCTGGCCGCTGTGACTCGCCAGCTGGCTGGTTTGGTCAGCGATGGTCTGGGCACCGAACGTGCGCCCCCGCATCCGGCCGTCCTACGAGCGCTGGAATACGTTCACGCCAACTGGCGAGTGGACTTCACCTTCGGTGATATTGCGGCGGCCGCGCAGATCAGCCCCTTCCACCTGATCCGCATCTTCCGCGATCTCGTGGGTGTCACTCCCTCGATCTACCGCCGAGCGCTGCGCGTACGAGCTGCTCAGGACTTGCTCAGCCGCGGATGGCCGCCAGCTGATGCGGCAGCCGAATGCGGTTTCTTCGACCAGTCGCACCTCAACCGCCACTTCAAGCTGGTCACTGGCGTGACACCTCGGCAATACCAGCTCAGCGACTAAGCCAGCGCAGCGGCGATGTCATGGGTGATCACTGCCAATCGCCCCGTGCCGCAGCAATTACATCCAAGATGATTCGCCGTTCAGCCTGTTATTAATTGCGGCATGAACGACGAAATTCACATTGTCAGCCTGGGCTGCGCCGCCGATGTCCGGTCGTTTCCCCATGGCCGACTGGAGCTCTACCGCATGGGAGATATCGAGCTCGGCCGAGCCGTCTACGAGCCGGGCTGGCGGTGGTCTGAGCATGTCGCTCCGACCGCGCGAACAGCATTGTGCGAGGTCGGGCACGTCGGGTTCGTGCTGACAGGGAAGGCGGCGGTACGGATGGCGGACGGGACAGAGAAGGTGCTCATGGCGGGGGATTTCTTCGTCATCCCGCCGGGACACGACAGCTGGGTTCTGGGTGACCAGCGCTATTCCTCGCTGCATCTCACGGCCGCCGGTGCCTATGCGCGTCCCGCTGACGCGGACGAAACCGACGATTGCCTGCCGGGAAATTGACCGGCGGTGGTAGGCGCGGATCGCCGTCGCCGCACAGTGAGAACGCTCAGAACGCGGCCGCGCCAGAAGCTGATCCAGGACCAGCAACCTCGCGCAGTGGGACAATCACACAATGATCATGCGCATTTGGCGGACCCGGGTAAACGAGGCGAGAGCGGCCGAGTACGAGGAGTTCGCTGCAAACGTCTCGCTGCCGATGTTCCGGTCCCACCGAGGGTTTGAAGGGCACTTGTTCGGCCGCCGCGGGGGCGATTGCGTAGTCGTCACGATCTGGAAGGACGACGCGGCTGCCGATGCTCTCGAGGCCTCGGCCCGTTACCGCGACACCGTCGATCGGATCAACGCAGCCGGGTTCCTGATCGGCCGGTCTCAGGTCGAGCGATTCCCGCTACACGGAGACGTCGCGCCCTGATCCAGCAGGCGGTCAGGACTGGTGACTCACGGCCGGGCGGCCGGGCGCCGGAGCCGTGGTTATCGGCCTAGCAGTCGTTCGAGTTCGGCGGCGACCTCACGGTAACGAGCAACGGGGATGAGATGCACGCCGGCGAACGCACCGGAGTCCCGGATCTGCAGGACGAGGTCACAGGCCGCGCTGACGCCCGCCATCCTGTCGCCGCGCAGTTGGCGTGCCAGCCCGGGCGGGATCGCGATATCCGGGATCGAGGCTCCGAGTCGCTGGGCGTGCGACTCGCTGGCCAGCACGATCACGCCTGCATAGACCGGGATGTCGACCGGATTGGCGTCCCGCCACCGCAGCAGCCCGTCGAGGGAAAAGCCGGCCTGCACAAACAGGAAGTCGGCCGAGCGCTTCCATGCAGGCAGGAGGCGCAGCGCGGCCGCGGTGCCTACCTTAAACGGCGGCACCGCCGCGAACGCAGGATCGGCTGCCAGCCCGCGCACCTCGTCCATCATCGCCCGCACGGTAAGCTCGCTGGTCCGGCTGCCTGAGCTGGGCTTGTCGCCGTACACGAACAGGAACTGGTCCACGTGATACGACGCCGCAGTCAGCAGGTCACGCCGGAATCCAAGCAGGTTCCGGTCCCGGGAGTTCAGGCACGCGATGCTACGGCCGCCCATGGCCTCGACCTCGTGGGCGACGGCGACGCTGGATACCGTGGCCCGGCCCAGATGGTTGTCCGGTATCAGGAACGCATCGGCGACCTTGCTGAGCGTGCCGATCTGATGACGGACGTGCATGAGTTCCGGCCGCGTTGGCGGCTCGATCTCACAGACAACCTGGAACGGCCGATTAGCCATGAGACCAACCTAGCCCCCGACCCGGTGGCGTCCTGGCCGGCTGGCGGCTGTTTTCGGTCGCTCGCGGTGGCTGGTGGCCAGGCCGTCGCCGGGTCGGTGGGCTTACGGGGTTGCGGGTCAGGATGCCGGGGTTGCCGTCAGGTCGTCGGAGCGGCCGGCGGCCAGGCGCGACCACTGCGCACTCGGGCGGCCGCTCGTGCGGAACTGGCTGCCGTTATTGACCCAGTGCTGCGGCCAGCCCTCCGGCGAGTCCTCAAACGGCTCCTGGCGGCCGTAGATCGTCCGGTCCAGGATGCCGTAGGCCGGAGCCATGATCTCGGTGCCGCGGCCGGTCGTCCAGTACGTCTCGAACACCCGGTCACCATCGCGCAGGTAGGACACGAGCATGCCAAACCAGCGCCCGGCCAGCAGCGCTTCCTCGGACTCCTGCGCCGAGTACCACGGCATGTCGTAGCCCATGAAGCGGCGGTAGGCCTCGGACTCCTCGTACGGGCCCTCCGAGAACGTCGCGTAGGTGACGTCGCGCGCATGCAGGTACGACAGCTCGCTGACCTGGCCGTTAAAGAACGTGCACCCCTCGCACTGCTCCTTGGCCGACTTGCCGTCGTGCCACATGTGGTAGTAGACGACGAGCTGCCGACGGCCTTCAAAGACGTCAAGCAGCGGGACGCGGCCACGTTCGCCGGTCAGCGGAATCGAGCCATCGATCTCGACCATCGGAAGCCGGCGCCGAACTGCGGCGATCGCGTCGCCTTCGCGCGTATGCGCCTTCTCCCTGACTACTATCTCGTCGATCTGTGCCTGCCACCTTGCCCGATCTGTCACCGGCGGCAGCGGCGCACCCTCCGTTGCCTCGGGCGCCCTGATCTCATCTTCGGGCCGGTCGATCATTCCTGCCTCCCTGCGATGCGTTGCTGCAGTTGCCCAGCTCTCGTCCGTTGGCAAGAGCCTCCGCTACGACGACGAAGTGCCGGGCAAGTTCTGGACAACTCCGCCTCAGATTATTGGCGGACAGCGCCAAGTCAGCGGCGACGTGGCGAGCGGCGGGATCGAGCCCTGTCGTTACCAGCGGGCCCAGGGGAGCAACGCGGTGACGGCGATAACGGCGAACAAGAGCGAGTGTGGCCGCGACCATGGCGTAGGAGTAGAAGTATCTTGCGCGCGACGGCGGCCGGGGCAGCCACGGCTGGCCGCTCCGCCGATGCAGCCCGAGCAGTGCCGTGGCAGCCACGCCCAAGACGATGCCTGACGTGAGCGCCTCGAACGGCTTGATCACCGCCGGACCCTCCGACGCTGCCCTGGACGAGGGCTGCCGGCAGCGCCGGGCTCACGCTGGCGGTTGCCACGGGCGCGTCGGCCGCCATCACTGCTCAGGACCGGTGTCGTCGGTCCCTGGCTGCTCACCGGCTGGCGGCTGTGCGCCCGAGTCGTCTGCTGCAGACTCGGCGCCCGCCTGAGGGCCTGCGCTTGGTCCCTGAGGCGATCCGGCAACCGAAGTCGCGCCTCTAGCGCCCGCCACGCTGCTCGCGCCGTGCGCGATGGGGCGAGGCGGCACGCGGTTATGTGGCCGCGCGTAGATCACCCACAGAACGGTGGCGACGACGATGAACAGCCCGAGTGGGAGCCAGAGGGAGAGCAGAGCTCCTGCGGGGGCATTGTCGGACGTCCGCTGTGCGAGCAGGAACGTGACCACATATTCCTCCTGATGGCTAGCAGGGTCAGCGCAGCCCGGACCGGGCGGCCCAGCCCCACGCCCGCTTTCGAACGGGAGCCGGAGCATCGGTATGACTGCCGGAGTCTTCCTCGTTCAGCCAGGCGTTAAGCAGGACTACCCCGGCCGTGACCAGGAAGGGCGTCATGCCCATCCAGAGCACGCCGCCTGACAATTGCTGATCGTCAAGCACCGTCATGGCGTGGTGTAGCGAGTTGGCGTAAGCGGGATAGATGACGTTCCACCCGAAGACGAGCACCATTCCGACCACGGTCCAGGCCGCGAGCGTGCCGGTGAGCAGAACCAGCCTGCGTAGCGGTGACTGCCATGGGCCAAGGTGCGGACGGATGATCTGCAGCCAGAACCAGATGCCAGTGCCGAGGTATACGGCGTACTCCGCGAACCGCGCTGCGCCGTTCGCCGGGACTGCGTCGAAGAATGCCGGCACGTGCCACACGATGCACGACAGGTTGAACGCCACGGCGGCCGCCACCGGGCTCGCTCGTGACCACGCGGTATCCAGCGCTATGCCGTCACTCACCGGCTGCTGCGGACCGGCAAAGAGTGAGTTCGCGACCGCACGGCTGAACTTTCCTTGCGCCGGGCGGCCGGCCGCATGCCCCCGGATCCCGGAGGCGATCAGCACGGGCGCCGCGAAGCACAGCAGCAAGTCCTGGATTGCGCGTACCCAGATGAACTGGCTGGACACGTATCCGATGGGAGGGATCAGGGCCAGCAACGCTGTGAGCAGGCCGGCTTGGAACAGCGCTGCGGCTGCGAGCTCATCGCGCGGCCAGCCGCTGCCTTGCCGCCCGCCCGTTCTGCTGGCCGGGCCGAGCCGGCCGCCGTGCCGGAGCCGGCTTCTGACCTGGTTCAGGTGCAGGCAGCTAACCACGACATAGATGGCGATGGCGATACCGGTCGAAGACCACTGTGTGAGGAGCTCGTGCATGCCCTGATGCCGTTCAGTGCGCCACGTAGAAAAGGAACCAGTACAGCAGCGCCACCACGGCGATGTAGTTCCAGACGACCGTGAAGGCACTGAGCCTGGCCTGGAATCGCTGCACCGCGAAGGCTGCGTCGAATGTCGGTGGCTGCTCGATGAACGAGATCGCTGGTATCCGGGTCGCGGCAACGATCAGCATTTCTAGCCACAGCATCATGCAGAAAATGATCGCGACCAGCACTGGCGTGGCGCCGGTGAAGACGCTCGCAAATCCCGAGCTGGCGGGCCAGAACGGCTCCTTCGTCAGCTGCCACAGCTGGACTCCGGCGGCTGCGAGCCCGAGGCCGAGCGCCAGTGCCGCGCCCGCCATCCAGACAGCCTTGTGCCCGGCCTTGAGGCGCTGCAGCACGAGCGTCTGCAGGAGCGCGCTGGCCAGGGTGAATGCCATGATCAACGCGCCCGACCACTGGTCTGGCGGGACGAAGCTGGCCGGGAACCACATGCCGTGCGAATTGAGCGAGCGCAGGTAGAAGAAGGCGAAGACGAACGCACCGAACAGGAACGTCAGGCCGCCGATGGCCAGACGCGCGCCGACCCAGGCCGCGTTGAGGGCGCATTCATGCTGGAATCCGGCTTCCTCTATCTCGCGGGCGACCTCGTCCGATGACCGCGGTGCCGCTGCCTCTGCCATCTCAGGCCTCCAGCCGCGCCGCGGCGGCGGGGTCGAAAGTCGCGGCGAGCACGCCGACTGGCGGGTTCAGGTCCGCGACCGGCTTCGCGTCCTTGACGCCGTAGTCGTACGGGTCGGCCAGAACCACCGGGATGTGGCGGAAATTCTCGAACGGCGGCGGCGAGGAGACCTGCCACTCCAGGCCACGCGACTGCCACGGATTCCCGGTCTCACGATCGCGAATGATCACCGTGGACCAGACGAAGTTGATGACGAACAGGAGGATCGAGCCGCCCAGGAAGAACGACGATATCGAGACCCAGTCGTTCAGCGTCTGCAGGTTTGCCGCGTACTCGAAGACCCGCCGTGGCTGGCCGAGCGCCCCGACCGCGAACAGCGGCAGGAACGTGGAGTTGAAGGAGATGAACATGACCCAGAACTGAATCAGGCCGAGGGTGCGGTTCAGCCGGATTCCCATGATTTTCGGCAGCCAGTAGTAACAGGCGGCCATGAACGCGAACACCAGCCCCCCCATGATGGTGTAGTGGAAGTGCGCCATCACGAAGAACGAGCCGTGCACTAGCACGTCGGCCGGCACGTCCGACTGGAATATCCCTGATACGCCGCCGATCAGGAAGTTGAAGAAGAACGCGAAGCAGAACAGCATCGGCACCTCGAAGCGGATCTTGGCCTTCCACAAGGTGCCGAGCGCTACCAGGAAGATGAACCCCGTGGGCACCGAGATCAGCTCGGTGGTGAGCATGAATACGGGCCGCATATCGGGATTGATGCCACTCACGAACAGGTGGTGCTGCCAGACGAAAAAGCTAAGCAGACCGACGCCGAGCATTCCGGCCGCCGAGACCCGGTAGGCGAACAGAGGCTTGCGGCAGAAGACCGGCAACAGCTCGGAGACAACGCCGAAGCCGGGCAGCGCCAGAATGTAGACCTCCGGGTGGCCGAAGAACCAGAAGACGTTCTGGTACAAGTACGCGCTGCCGCCGAGCTGATCGACGAAGAACGCGGTCTGCACGGTCCGGTCGGTGAGCATCATGTACATGCCCGCGATGAGGACCGGAGCGGCGAGCACAAACAAGAAGCTTGTCGTGAAGATGCCCCAGACAAAGATCGGGAGCCGGCTCCAGCGCATGCCGGGCGCCCGATAGCAGATGATCGTGGCGATAAGGTTGAACCCGGACAGGATGACCGAGACGCCCATCAGGCCGAACGCGAACGCGTAGGCGTTTGCACCTTCCGTGGCCTGGATAGACAACGGCGCGTAGCCGGTCCAGCCGAACGGGAACCCGCCGATCAGCAGCGCAGAGAGCAG